>CAZQVC010000005.1:27548-58123 GCA_964596625.1 uncultured bacterium
TGGCCCTCGTCGAACGCGAGCTCGAGCCAGAGCGCGTCGGGCTCGTCGGCCAGCAGCGCCTCGCCCCACTCGACGACGACGAGTCTGGCGCGGTCCCGGTAGTCGTCGAAGCCCAAGGCCTGGAGCCTGGCCGCGTCGTTCAGCCGGTAGGCATCGATGTGCACCAGGGGGCCGTCCGGCGTGGGGTACTCGTGAACCAGGGTGTAGGTAGGGCTCGAGACGGCGGCGCTGGAGCCCAACGCCGCCGCCAGGAACTTCGTGAAGGTAGTCTTGCCCGAGCCGAGCGGTCCCGTGAGGACCAGCACCGCGCCGTGGGGCGCCTCCGCGGCCACGGCGTAGGCCAACCGCCGCGTGTCCTCCAGGTCGAGCAGGGGGGTCTCCCGCCGCGCGGCCTCAGCCATCCAGCTCGGAGAGGTCGCGGCGGAGGCGGCCGATCATCACCGGCACCAGGGCTGACGAGTCGAGGTGCAGCAGCACGGTCTCGCCTGACGCCGCGAAGCCGGCGACCAGGTAGGAGCCGCCGGCCTCAAAGCTGGCGAGGTGCACGCCATGGGAGGGGTCGGCGACGAGATCGAGCCCGGCGCCGCGCAGGGCGCCGAGACGGGCCGCGCGCGCCTGGGCAGTCGCGTCGTCGACCTCGCTGCTGGCGGCCAGCACTTCGCCTCCCTGCCCGAAGACCGAGACCGCCTCTACCCCCGGCACCTCGGCGTAACGCGCGCAGAGCTGCGCTGCGTCGAACGCCGGGGTCGCCGCCGGCTTGGCAGGCTCGCCCGCCTCGCCGAACAGCCCCAGCACGCCGTCGAGCAGGCCTTCACTGACCAGCTCCTCGGCGATGACCCTGGTCGCCTCGTACTCCTCCTCGAGGCTGTCGAGGAGGGACTCGGCCTGCGTCAGTGACGACTCCAGCTGAAGCCTCAGGCCCACGGAGACGCGCTCCAGTGAGCCTCGTTGCGAGTCGAGGTGGCTGAGGATGCGCCGCGCAGACGCGACGTCCTCGCTGTTGAGCTTGGCCACCTCCTCGAAGCGGGACAAGGCGGCGTCGAGGCGCTGCGGCATGGTGCTGACGCGTTGCGCCGCCTCCTGCTCGAGTTCCGCGAACAGCGTCGCGGCTGCCTCGAGCTGTGAGGCCGGTTCGCCGTTGTCGAGCTTGCGCTTCTGCTGGCCGAGCAGCTGCGCGAGCTCGCGGGCGCGTTCGTCGTCTAGGCCCTGGTACGGCGCGAACGCGCGGGTCAGGCGGTGAAGCTCGCCCACCTGCTCGAGCCGCGCCGCCTCGCGCTCCTGCTCGACGGCCGCCTCGAGGTGTGCCAGGTCGGGGAACCGCCCGTCTTCGAGGTCGGCGAGGGCGGCCTGTAGGCGATCGGCAAGGCGCGTGCTGCCGATCTCGCCGGCCTCGTCCGCCAGGGCTTGGAGGCGGCGGTGGATGCTGCTGCGAGCCTCGGTCTTGAGGCCCTCGAGGAGGCTGTCGAGAGCGGCCAGGTCGGCATCGTCCCCGGTCAGGGAGAGTTCCGGGCCGAAGGGCTCGTCGGCGTCGTCGAGCAGCAGCGCGCCGGCGGCCTCGGAGCCGAGCTGCTCGTCGAGCAGCCGGTCGATCTCACGCCTCGCGCCGTCGGCGCGCTCGCTCAAGGTCTGGGTGACGGGCAGGCTCTCGAGTTGGGCGCGCAGCGCCTCGAGCCGCGCCCTGCGGCGCTCCGAGGCTTCCGTGGCGCGCTCCGCGAGGGCCCTGGCGATGCGCTCCTCGACCTGACGAGCCGACGCCATCACCTCTGGCACGAGCGTGCGGTTCTCCTGAGCCAGGCGCAGCGATTCGAGCTCCTCGCGCAGCTGCTGCACGTCTTCGCTGGCCGTCTGGGCGGCCTCGTAGCGGACCAGGGTGCCCTCGAGGCGGGCGAGCAGCTCGTCCTGGCTGTGCAGCTGCGCGGCCAGCGCGGCCTCGGAGCGCTCGATCGCCTCCTCCTGCTCGCGCAGCAGCCGGTGCAGGCGCCGCACGTGCTCGACGTCCGCCAGGCTGGGCAGGGAGGTGCTGAGGATGCCGAGCGTGACCCGCACGGCCTGCGAGAGCTCGGAGCTGTCGATCTCCGGGCGGACGCCGGCGAGGCTGGCCGAGATCTCCTCGAGCTCCTCGCGCAGGTCGTCGCGCAGCGCCGACGTGGCGGCCTCGAGGTCGTGCTGGAGCCCTTCGAGGACCTCGGCGACCGAGCGGTCGGCCTCGACCTCGGCCCGCAGTTCGGCGAGGTTGGCGGCGAGAGCCGGCTGGTAGTTGAACAGCTCGGCGTGGTCGTTCTCGAGCTGCGCGATGTCGTGCAGCTCGGAGGCCAGGTCGAGCAGGCGCAGGCGTTGGCTCAGCTCGGGATCGAGCTGCCCGCTGTCGATGCTGAGCAGCTCCTCCTCCTCGCCCTCGACGTCGATGACGCCCTCGAGGTCGTCGGCGTGCGCGGGCGCGCCGTCAGCGGTGGAGGACTGGTAGGTTCCCGCCGCCTCCGCGCCTTCGTCTTCGGGGACGAGGACCTGACCTGCGGTCTCGGAAGCCCCTGCGGTGAGCTGCTCGCCTGTCAGTGCGTCGAGCGATTCTTCTGGGGAATGGCCGAACGGCTGAGCCGGCGTTTCGCTTGACGGCTCGGCGAGCCGCTCGGTGAGCGGTTCGTCGGCCGCCGTCTGTGCGCCGCCCATGCCAGCGCTGAACTGGTCGACGACCGGGGGGCGAGCGTCGCTAGGCTCGTCGGCCTCACGCAGCGGCGGGTGTTCCATGAGCGCTGCGAGCTCCGGGTCCGGCTCGCTGACCTCGCCGGCTGAAGGGTGGATCGAGAACGGGGAGGGAGGCCGCTCTGGCGCCGGCTCCTGCTGAGCTCCGGCTTCGAGCTGCTCGGTGTACACGCTCGACTCCATGAGCTTGCGAAGGTCCCTTGCGAGCCGCCTGGCGCGCTCGATCTCGGCGGGAGCCAGCTGCCGCGCGTCCTGCGCCGCCGCGAGCTGGTGGACGAACGTCTCAAGCCGGCGGACCTTGGGCCCGCCGAGCGTGCGCACGGTCTCCAGGGCCTCGCGGAGCTCGCCGAGCTCCCTCGCCTGCAGCACCAGCTGGTCCTCGAGCTTCTGCATCACCAGCTCGAGCTGGGACTCGGCGTCCTCGCCGAGGGCGTTCGCCTCCCTGCCGCTCTCGTGCTCCGCCTCCAGCAGCTGGACCTGGGCCCTCAACTTCTGCACCTCTGGCCACTCGAAGTAGAGGTTGAAGGGCTTGAGGGCGGTCTGCAACCGCTCCAGCCGCTCGGCTTGGGCCACCAGGCCACCGGCCTCGCCGGTCGACGGCTGGCCGCCGCTCGGGTCGAGCTCGCGGAGCCGCTCGACGATGTTGTTGACGGCGGTCTTGGCCTCGGTGACCGGCATCGTCACCTGCAGCTGCCGGTACACCTGAGCCTTGAGGATCTCCTCGATGACGGGCAGGTCGGCGGTCTCAGGGGACCGTCCGTGCTGCCTGAGACCCTCCTTCAGCGACCGCGACACCACCCTGGGGGAGAGCACCGCCTCGAGCTCCTGCACGGCCGTCTGGTAGAAGACGTTGGTCATCTACGCCGTGCTTGCGGAGCCGCGGCTGCTACCGAGTAGCGCCGCCGAGCGAGGTGCCGGCCCACCGAGCGTGCGTCGTGGCGGCTGCCACGGGGGAGGGCTCGCGTCACTAGAACTCGTCGTCCCAGTCGACGGCGGACGGCTTGGTCGAGCGCGTCATGTCGACCAGCGTGGGATTGGCGCTGGCGGCGCCGACCCCCACGGTGCTGGCGCCTCCGAGCAGGCCGAACTGGCGGCAGATGCCGCGCAGCCCGATGGTGGCGAGCAGCAGCGCGATGAAGAGCAGCAGCGCCCAGACGACCTGGCCGGTCGTGCTGGTGAACATCGACCAGCTGGCGAGCACGTCGAGCCCCGGCATCTCCAGCAGGTCGGCGAGGATGCTGCCGAGGGCGGCGAGGCCCTCGTAGACCAGGGGGACCAGCAGGAGGAAGAGCGCCCAGGCCACGAGGCGCCAGTTGGCGTTGCCGCCACCGAAGGCGAGGTTGAGGTAGCGCAGCGGCACGAAGGCCAGCACGGCGAGGACCACGAGCACGATCAGCCTGGTCCAGCCCGACCAGTAGGTGTCGACGGCCAGCTCTAGGCCGTGACCGGCGGCTTGCGGCTGGCCGGCGATGGCGCGGTCGAGCGCGTCGACCTGTGAGGCGAGCAGGTCGAGGTCGTGGGCACGCAAGGCCGGCCGGCTCTGCAGCGAGTCGAGCAGAACCTGGGTGTCGACGGCCACGGCGCTGTCGCGGGCCTGGACCACCTCGGCGACCGGACCGGCGTACGTCCTGGCGACGTCCGCCACGGCCGCCCTGGCCGCCGCGGTGTCGCCGGCGCGCAACGCCGCGATGGCGCCGGTCACCGAAGAGCCAAGGGCGTCGACGGCCTCGGCTGGACTGGCGTAACCGGCATCGAACAGGCTGGTGGCCAGGCTCTGGGCCCTGGCTTCCGAGACGCCGGCCGACCGAAGCTCGCCGCTCAGCTTGTCGAGGGCGGCGTCGCGCTCCTGCTGTCGCAGGGCGGCGGTCGCCAGGGCCAGGCTCTGCTCGTCGCCGAGCGTGGCGATCTCGGAGGCCGGGCCCAGCGCTCCCGGGGCGGCTGGCGCCTGACCGTCGCTGGTGAGGGGCAGACCGGCCGCGTCCTGGCCGGCCGCGTCTTGCTCGGTGGTTGGCGCCTGTCCAGCGCCCTCCGGCGGCGCGGTCGCGCCGGCGATCTCGGGCAGCTCGCCGACGGCGCCGGGCTCTGCTCCTGTCGTCGCAGCGGCGGCTTCTGCGCCCTGGCCGGCGGCGGTTGACTCGGGTTCGCTGGTGGGCGCCGGTGAGACGGTCGCATCGCCGACCGTCGCTGCGTCCTGACCGGCGGCCTGATCACCGGCTGTGTCGGTAGGCGCCGGCTGCTCGGCGTCCGCCGGCAGCGGTGCCTGGCGACCGGCCTCACCGGCCCTGGCCGCCGCGGCGAGGCGGGAGAGCTGAGCGCTGGCCGTGCTGGTGGCTTCCGCCACCGCTTCGTCAGCGCCGTTGACCAGCGCCTGCGCGGCCGACAGCAGCGACTGGTTGAGCCCCGCGTCGGCACGGGGGGAGTCCTGGATCAGCAGCGAGTCGCCGTACGCGGTGGCCAGTGAGACGTAGGCGGCGTTCCTGTCGCTGGCGATGAGGCGGTCGGCGACCGCCAACTCGGTGGCGATGACGTCGGCGACGCCGGCCTCGAACGCGAGCCGCATGGCGTCGCTGGTAGGGGCCGCGCCGAGCGCCTCGGTGGCAGCCTGCTGGAAGCTCATGTCGGCGGCCAGGTGCATCAAGCGCCCGCGCGCGACGTCGGTCTGGCCGGCCGTGGCCGCGGTGAAGGCGGAGTCCATGACCAGGCGCCTGAACCCGCCGCGCAGGACCGCTGCCTGCACCGCGAGGTCGGTGCGGCTCTGGTTCTCCACGGCGGTCCTGGCCCGTTCGAAGGTGCGCTCCATGGCCTGCACCAGGTTCACGCTCGTGGCGTCGCGCGAGAGGGTCAACAAGGCGTTGAGGGCGCGCTCGAGCTCGTCGCGAGCCTGCACGCCGTCGCCCGGCACGGAGTCGATCGCGAACTGCAGGTTCTCCAACGCCAGGTCGTAGCGCTGCAGGACGTTGTCCTCCTGGGCGAGTGACACGCCCGCGCCGGCAAGGGCTACGACCGCGCAGATGGCGATGACTCTATGACGAGCGTTCATGCTGCCTCCTCGAGGGCGGCGCGGGCTGAGAGGACCGCACCGATGTTCACTTTCGGTTTCGTTAGTACGACGATGGCGCCGTTGCTCATGGGGAAGAGGAACAGCACGCCGGCCTCGTTCTCGAGCGAGAAGACCCGGAGCGTGCCGGCCTTGGACAGCAGGCCGATGGTCGCGACGCTGAGGCCTTGAAGGCGCTCTGCGTCGAGCCCCTCGCCGCTGGAGCTGAGGATCGCGCCGCGCTGCACGGCGACGATCTGTCTCACGGTCTCGAGGTCGGCGAACGCCCTGACGGCGCGCTCGACCAGCGCGGGTGTGAGCTCGGGGAGCGGGGCAGGTGCGCTCTGCGCTGCGAGAGGTCGGGGCTCGCCGCGATCGAGGACCACGCGCTCGGCCACGGCGCTCGCGGCGCCCGCGGCCTTACTCGGCTCCGCGGTCGCGCTGCGGGGCTGCGCTGCCGGGGGCAGGGGCACGTCCGGCAGGTAGACCGAGCTGCGGGTGACGCCGACCGTCTCGGGCGCCTGGGGAGCCTGACGACGCTGAGCCACCCTGCGCTCTACTGGCTTGCCGTCGACGGTGCGCCTCCGGTCCGCCGGGCTGACGTCGGAGGCGGTGGGCCGCTCAACTGGGTCCTCAGCCGTGTCGGGCCGACCCCGGCGCCACCACGGTCGCCGCTCGCGCCGTGGCGAGTCTTCCAGCGTGGCCGCGAGCTGCTTCAACCCGGGCCCGACCGCCGCGGCCGGCATCACGCCTTCGAGCTCTTTGCGGATGCGACCGAGGAGCAGCCGCCTCATGGCGGAGCGACTGACGTCGTCCGGCGTGCGGCTGGTGGCCTTGAGGGAGTCGTCGATTATCCGCTTGGCGACGCGTGGGGAGACCAGGGAGCCTAGGCCTTCGACTGCCGCCTCGTAAACTTCGTTGGGCACGAGCCTCCTCCCCCGTCATGCACGTCCTAGAGCATAGGGCCGGGGGGCTGGGGCAAGCTGTGAGAAATTCCGTTGGGATGCGGCTTAACCCGCGATGCGACGTTCCTCGCACGGGGGCTTTGGCTCAGAGGGTTTTAGCGGCGGTCGAGCTCCCGGCGACGAAGCCGGAGCCGGCGTCCGTCACCTCGAGCTTCCACACCGGCAGGCGCCTCTTGCACTCCTCGACTGCCCGCTCGCAAGCTGCGAAGGCTGCCGCCCTGTGGGGGGTGGCGACGACGACCGCCAGGCTCACGGTGCCCGGCTCGAGGCGGCCGAGGCGGTGCTGCATGGCCCACCTGGCCGGCCCGTGCTCTTCGTCGACCTCCGCGGCGATGTCCGCGAACGTGCGCAGGGCGAGCTCGGGGTAGCCCTCGTAGTCCAGGTAGCGCACGTCGACGCCGTTGTTCGGGGAGCGGACCCTGCCTAGGAAGACGGCCACGCCGCCGAAGGCAGGTTCGCTGACGGCCTCGAGCAGGGCGGGCAGCTCGATGGGCTCTGGCCCTACGAGGAAGAGGCCGTCCTGCACGACTCAGCCGCCAGCCACAGGGGGCAGCAGGGCCAGGACGTCGCCGTCGGCCAGCACCGTGTCCGGCTCAGCGTAGGCCGCGTTCACCGCGACCATCGCCCCGGCGGGCTCAAAGCCGGGGTGACGGCTCTTGAGCAGCGCTGCTGCCTCGGCCGCCGTCGAGCCGGCCGGCAGCTGCAAGGACAGCTCGGCCGCGTTCGCCGCTTGGCGCAGCTGCGCGAACAGCTTCACGGTGATCTTCACGATAGGGCCACGGTAGGCGTGCGGACTCAGGCCGACTGGGCGCCGGCGCTGCTGCGATCGGGGCGCTCGGAGATGCGGCCGGCGCGATCGAGCGCCCTGCCGAACTCGCTGGCGATGGCCAGGGCCCTGGGGTAGCGCATGCGGGCCGGTCCGACCACCGTGAGGACCCCGCGGCTGGCGCCGAAGCCGAAGGTGGCGGAGATCCTCGCCACGTGGTCGTCGAGATCGACGGCGTAGGGGTCCTCCAGCTCGACCGGCTCGGCCGGGGCCTCCTCGATCTGCTCGACGACGAGCCTGACGAACGCCGGATCGCGCCCCTCGGGCTCTGACAGGAGCCGGCTGAGACCGTCGCGGAAGAGACGCGGGGAGCGCAGGCCGCCCCAGGCGTCGGCGACGGCCGTGAGGGTGCGCGCCAGCTCCGGCTCGGTGTTGGCCGCCAGGCTGCGCAGCGCGGTGGGCACCTCGCCGACGCTCAAGGCGAGTTGGCGGATGTTGCGCTCGGCGTCGTCGATGACGTCGTCGTCAGGGGTCGGGTCGAGGTCGACGCCGAGCTGGCGGACCAGTCCGTTCTCGAGCACGACCACCGCCAGCAGACGCTTGCTGCTCAGCAGGGAGAGGTGGATCTCCAGTACGCGCAGGCTCTGGTCTGCCGGCAGGCGTACCAGGACGGCGTAGCCGGAGAGCTGCGCCGCCAGGTTCGAGGCTGTCTGGAAGACGTCGTCGCCCTCGGCGCCGGCGAGCCTCCTGGCGAGGTCCTCGCGGGTCCGCCGCGGCAGGCGCCGGGGCGGCAGGTGTGAGGCGGCGTAGAAGCGGAAACCGCGGGCCGTGGGGATCCGCCCGGCGGAGGTGTGCGGCTGGTGCAGCAGACCACCCTCTTCGAGCATGCCGAAGTCGTTGCGGACGGTGGCGCTCGACACGTCGAGATGGTCGGCGATGTGCTGGGACGGCACCGGGTGGGCCGTCTCGATGTACGACTCGGCGACCATGTGCAACACGCGCACGTGCCGTTCGTTCATGAGGCCGATGATATCACGCGCCAACTACGCCAACGGTCGTCGGTGACGGCGCGCGCACGCCTCGACGAGGAGGCGCTCACCGCTTGGCGAGCTCCAGTACACGGGCGAAGTGCGCCGGCTCGACCGGCATCACGCTCAAGCGGTTGCCGCGTGCCAGCAGGCGCATGTCGGCGAGGTCCTCGACCTGCTTCAGCTCCGCCAGCGTGACCTCGCGGGCCAACGGCGCGACCGGCTTGAAGTCGACCTGCTGCCAGCGGGGGGCGTCGTGCGTCGACTTCGGGTCGTAGTACTCGCTGTCGGGATCGAACTGGGTCGGGTCGGGGTAGGGCTCGGACGCTACCTCGGCCACCCCGACCACGGCCGGCTGAGCCGTCGAGGAGTGGTAGAACAGGACCTTGTCGCCCACCTGCATGTCGTCGCGCATGAAGTTGCGAGCCTGGTAGTTCCTCACGCCCTCCCAGCCCGTCGAGCCGTCGCGCTCGAGGTCCTGGAAGGAGTAGCAATCCGGTTCGGACTTGATGAGCCACGCGCGTTTCATGCCTCGATGATAGCAGCGGCCTAAGGCGTCACTCCCACTCGATCGTGCCGGGCGGCTTGCTGGTGATGTCGTACACCACGCGGTTGATCTCCGGCACCGAGTTGACGATGCGGCTGCTCACGGTAGCCAGGAAGTCGTGCGGCAGGCGCGCCCAGTCGGCGGTCATGCCGTCGACGCTGGTCACGGCGCGCAGCGCGACCGTGTGACCGTAAGAGCGCTCGTCGCCCATGACCCCGACCGAGCGTACGGGGGTGAGCACGGCCAGGGCCTGCCAGGTCTCCTGGTAGAGGCCGAACTCACGCAGCGCGCTGATGAACACGTCGTCGACCTTGGCCAACACCGCGAGGCGTTCCTCCGTGACCTCGCCGATGATCCTGATGGCGAGGCCGGGACCGGGGAACGGGTGGCGGTCACGCAGGTGGGGAGGTAGGCCAAGCGCCTCGGCGACCTCCCTCACCTCGTCCTTGAAGAGGTTGCGGAACGGCTCGATCAGCTGGAAGCCGAGCTTCTCCGGCAGCCCGCCGACGTTGTGATGCGACTTGATGACCGCGGCGCCGTGCGCGCCGGCCGACTCGATCACGTCGGGGTAGAGCGTGCCTTGGGCGAGGAAGCGGATGCCGCGCTCGCCCTCGGCCTTCAGAGCGCTGGCCTGCTCCTCGAAGACCTTGATGAACTCGCCGCCGATGATCTTGCGCTTGCGCTCCGGATCGCTGACGCCGGCCAGCGCCCTGAGGAAGCGCTGCTTGGCGTCGATCACGTGCAGGTCGACGCCGAGCGCCGTGAGGGCGCGCTCCACCTCCTCGGCCTCGCCGAGGCGCAAGAGGCCGTGGTCGACGAAGACCGCGACGAGCTGCTCGCCTATGGCCCGGTGGAGCAGCAGGCCGAGCGTGCTCGAGTCGACGCCGCCCGAGATCGCGAGCAGCACGCGCTCCTCGCCGACCGTCGCGCGGACGCTCTCGACCGCGGTCTGGACGATGTTCTCGGCGGTCCAGTCGCGCGGCAGCCCGGTCGCCTCGACGAAGCGCTCGAGCAGGGCGGCGCCCTTCGGCGTGTGCCTGACCTCGGGGTGGAACTGCAGGCAGTAGATGCCGCGGTCCGCGTCCTCCATGGCCGCGATCACGCCGGAAGAGGTGGTGGCGCTGACGGTGAAGCCGGGCGGCGGCAGCTCGACGCTGTCGCCGTGGCTCATCCAGGCGACGAACTCGCCCTCGACCCCGTCGAACAGGCCGCCGCCGTACTCGCTCAAGGTGGCCTTGCCGTACTCTCCGCCGCGGCCGCCGTCGTGCGAGGAGCGGGCGGCCACGCGCCCGCCGAGCTCGCGGGCGACGAGCTGCATGCCGTAGCAGATGGCCAGCACGGGCACGCCGAACTCCAGGACCCCGGGGGGCAGGCCAGGGGCGCCAGGCGCAGTCACGCTGCGCGGCCCACCGGAGAGGATCACGCCGGCCGGCCGGAGCCGCTCCAGCTCTCCGGCGTCGACGTTAGGCGGGACGATCGACGAGTACACGTTCAGCTCCCGCAAACGCCGGGTTATCAGCCTGGTGTACTGCGAGCCGTAGTCGATGACGAGGATGCCGCCGTTAGCGGTCGCCGTGCGGTCGTCGGGCGCCAGCTGGGAGACCGTCACGAGGCCCTACTGCCCCGACTCGGCGGGGAAGCTGAGCGTGAAGCTGGTGGTCTCGGGCACCTGTACGGTCACCGGCTCGGTGGTGCGCTCCTGGAACTTGCCGTGCACCACCCAGGTGCCGGCGGCGTCGAACGGCACCCGGCCAGGAACCGAGGCCATGGCCGTGCCGCGAGCGTTGGTGGAGCCTTGAGGGCTCTGCTCGACGATGAGTTGCACCGGCGGCATGTTGGGCGGCTCGACCTTCACCTCTACGAGGTAGTAGACCGCGGAGGCGGTAGGGCCTCCGGCGTCGCGCTGCTGCGCCAGGATCGTCAGGTAGGCGGCGAGACCGGCGACCAGCACGACCAGCAGCAGCAGGGCCGGTCCGCGCCACGAGCGCCGTCGGCGCACCGTCTCCTCCTGGCTGTCGAGCCTGATGGGAGCTGGTCTCAGGCCCTCGTCGACGTTGCCGTGGCGGTAGGTGGCGCCGGGCGGCAGGGCCTTGACGAACCCTGGCGAGGTGTCGCGTGGCGAGCGCCCAGGGCCGCCGCCGGCATCGGGCGGCGGGGTCAGCCCAGGGTCGGAGTTGAGCGTTATCGGCTCGGGGTCGTCCGGCACGAAGTCTGGTTGAGCGTCGGCCGCTCGGTCGCCCCGGGGCGGGGCGTGGCGTGCCGGGTGCTGGTCGACCTGCTGAGCCCGCGCCTCACCGCCCGGCTTCCCGGGGCCCGCCGGAGTGGGCCTGGCCGGCGCCGGTCCGGGCCGTGCCGGTCCGGTGGGAGTCTGTCCGCTGGAAGAGGGGCCCGCGGGCGTCGTGCCAGCCTGCGTCGCCCCGGCTGCCCTCCTCGCTCCGCCGGCGTTCGGCTGCGGTCCTCGCGGCGGCACCTGGCTCGTCGGGAGCGTCAGGTCGTTGAAGCCGGCCGCCGGCACCTTGACCGCGCCGCCGGCCAGTCGCCGGATGATCGCCTGGAGGCGGGGAGCGTTCATGGGCGGGTACGCGCCCTTGGCCGACGCGCCCTTCAGGGCCGCGGCGACCTCGGTGCTCAGCGCGTCGCTGGCGAGCTCGAGCAGCGCGCGCACCAGGGCTTGGAGGTCGGCGTGCAGCGCTTCCTCGCCGGTGGGGGCGTCGTCGCCCGCCCACGGCACGCCATAGCCTTCGAGCTGCACCTGCGAGCCGGCGTAGAGGATCCGGGAGGTAGAGAGGTCTCCGTGCACCAGGCCGAGCGCGTGCGCGTCGCGCAGCGCGGTCATGGCCTGCAACACGAAGTTGTCGTCGACCACGCGCTCGCCCGGTGCGACCAGGCTGGCGCCGTGGGGCAGAGCGCTGACCACCGTGCCGCGACCGCCCGAGCGCTCGGCTGCGAGGATCGGGAGCAGGTGCTCGGACGACACGCTGCCGGCCGCGGCCGTCGGCTCGCCAGGGAAGTCGTAGATCAGTACGTCGAGTCCAGTGAGCGGGTCGACGCCGCGATACGTGGTGATGTCTCGTACGACGGAGTACCGTTCACCGCGTTCGAAGCGGCTGGCGTCGTTCACGGGTTCGAGTATATGCGTTACGTCACCTCCGCCGTTGTGGGCCTCTTCTCGCGCTGGTACGCTCACAGGCGTATGGCAGTCACCGAAGAGCGCGTCCTCGACGCGCTGAGACAGGTACTCGATCCGGCCACCGGGGACGACATCGTCAGCCTCGGGGTGGTCGACAACGTCGCGGTCTCGGCCAGCGGCATCGCGCTCACCCTCGGCCTGCCTGCCCCTGCCAGGTCGTTGCGCGAGCGGCTCGAGCGCGAGGTGCGCGCGGCGCTCGCCCAGCACCTCGGCGACTCGCTCGCCGTCAGCGTCGACTTCCCGGCGCCCGGGAAGCCTCAGCAGCAGCCGTTGCCGGGCGTCGACTACGTCGTCGCGGTCGGCTCTGGCAAGGGCGGGGTCGGCAAGTCGACGGTGGCCGCCAACCTGGCCGCCTCGCTGGCCCTCGACGGCGCCGACGTCGGCCTCCTCGACGCCGACATCTACGGGCCGAGCCAGGCCAAGATGTACGCGGTCGAGGGCAGACGGCTGATGGCCGACGACGAGAAGAACATCATCCCGCTGAAGAACCACGGCGTGAAGGTGATCTCCATCGCCAACCTGGTCGAGGACGGCCAGGCACTAACCTGGCGCGGACCCATCCTGCACGGCACGCTCACGCAGCTCCTCAAGCAGACGGTCTGGGGCGAGCTCGACTACCTCATCGTCGACCTGCCGCCGGGCACGGGCGACGTGCAGCTGTCGTTGGCCCAGCTGGTGCCGCTGACGGGGATGGTGCTCGTCACCACGCCTCAGGACGTCGCCGTGTCCGACGTCAAGCGCGCCTACACCATGGCGCGCAAGACCCACGTGCCGGTGCTCGGCGTGATCGAGAACATGAGCTATTACGCCCTGCCTGACGGCGAGCGCGACTACATCTTCGGCGAGGGCGGAGCCGAGCGATGGGCCAGCAGCGAGGGCCTCAGCATGCTGGGCAGCGTGCCGATCACCCGTGCGCTGCGCGAGAGCTCGGACGCCGGCGCACCGCTGGTCGTCTCACATCCCGACAACGCCAGCGCGCAGGAGCTGCGGCGCGCGGCGCGGGGGGTTGCCGAGAAGGTCACGGCGCAGGCGGCCACCACCCTGCCCGTGATGTAGTTCAAGAGGAGCAGCCGGCCGGTCTTATCCCGCGTGGGGTGAACGTGGCCGGGTGCCGGCCGTTGCCGTCGACCTCGCCTACTGCTGCTATACTCCCGCGCAGCGGGAGGAGTAGCGGCCCCGCGTCACAGAGAGCCGGCGCCACGTTCTCTTGGGCTTCGCGTCCAGCCTTTGGGCTTCGCGTCCAGCGAGCGTGGTTGAGAGCGCCGGCGGCAAGCGCAGGCCGTGAACGTCGCCCGCCGAGGCCGGTGCAAGCGCCGGTCTCTCGAGGAGGAAAGCCCGCCCTGCGGGTGAGTAGAGCCTCAACGGCCGCCGTACGAGGGCGGCCACTGAGTGCCCCAGCACCTGGGGAAGAGCGGTGGTACCGCGGGGTCGACCTCGTCCGCTTGCCTAAATCAAGGGGCGAGGCCGTTTCGTTTGTCGTCGTTTCGCGCAGCTCCTTCGATGAGGCGTCAGAGGAGGAGAGCATGAGCGAGACGACGTCGGAAACTAGGGAGCTACCCACGCGTTACGACCCCAGCGCGGTCGAGGCGAGGTGGGCGGCGCGCTGGCGCGACCAGCCGTTCACGGCCGACCCGAAGAGCGAGAAGCCGCCGTTCTCGATCGTGATCCCTCCGCCCAACGTCACCGGCGCCCTGCACCTTGGGCACGCCTTCGACAACACCATCATCGACACGCTGATCCGCTACAAGCGCATGCGCGGGTTCGAGACGCTGTTCCAGCCGGGCAGCGATCACGCCGGCATATCAACTCAGGTGGTGGTCGAGCGGGCGCTGAAGGCCGAGGGCACCTCGCGCCACGACCTGGGCCGGGAGGCCTTCGTCGAGCGCGTCTGGGCCTGGAAGGAGCGCTACGGCGGCATCATCATCTCGCAGCTGCAGAGGCTGGGGGTGAGCGCCGCCTGGGACAGGCTGCGCTTCACCATGGACCCGGGCCTCTCGGCGGCGGTGCGCCTGCAGTTCGTGAAGCTCTACGAACAGGGCAAGGTCTACCGCAAGGAGCGCATCGTCCACTGGGACCCTATTAGCCAGACCGTTCTGTCCGATCTTGAGGTCGACCGGGAGGAGCGGCCGGGCGAGCTCTACGAGCTGGCCTACGAGCTCGAGGGCGGCGGCGCGGTCCGGGTGGCGACCGTGCGGCCCGAGACGATCTTCGCCGACGTGGCTGTCGCCGTGCACCCCGACGACGAGCGACTCGGGCACCTGATCGGGCAGCGCGTGCGGATCCCGCTTACCGACCGCTGGGTGTCGGTCATCGCCGATGAGGCCGTCGAGATCGAGTTCGGGACCGGCGCGCTGAAGATCACGCCGGCGCACGACCCGACCGACTACGAGATCGGCGAGCGGCACGGCCTGCCCATGCCCAGCGTGATCGACAAGGAGGCGAGGCTCAGCGGCGAGCTGGTGCCTGCGGAGTTCCGCGGGCTCGATCGCTTCGAGGCGAGGACGGCGGTCGTGGCAGCCCTCGAGGCCAGCGGCGAGCTGGTCGGGCGCAAGGCACACTCCGTGCCGCTGGGGCTGTCGCAGCGGACCGGCGAGCCCGTCGAGCCGCTGCTCTCCCTGCAGTGGTTCTACGACACGGACGACGCGGCCGCGCGGGCGCTGGCCGCGCTCGACGCCGGCCAGATGCGCGTTACGCCGGAGCGCTTCACCAAGGTCAACCGCGACTGGCTCTCCAGGCTGCGCCCCTGGTGCATCTCCCGCCAGCTCTGGTGGGGCCACCGCATCCCCGCCTGGTACGACGCCGACGGCAACACCTACGTGCCGTCGCCCGAGAACCCCGAGCTCGACCCGCCCGACGATCCCCGCTACGCCGGCCTCGAGCTCACCCAGGACACCGACGTCTTCGACACCTGGTTCAGCTCCAGCCTGTGGCCGTTCAGCACCCTGGGCTGGCCCGACGAGAGCGACCCGTACTTCCAGAAGTTCTACCCGACCAGCGTGCTGGTGACCGGCTACGACATCCTCTTCTTCTGGGTGGCTCGCATGCAGATGGCCGGCCTCGAGCTCGCCGGCGACGTGCCGTTCCACGACGTCGTGCTGCACGGCCTGATCAACGACGAGCACGGCGTGAAGATGTCG
This sequence comes from uncultured bacterium, assembly GCA_964596625.1. Classification (GTDB taxonomy): domain Bacteria; phylum Deinococcota; class Deinococci; order Deinococcales; family Trueperaceae; genus DASRWD01. The sequence goes on from CAZQVC010000005.1 coordinate 42,919, forward strand.
AAGTCCAAGGGCAACGGCGTCGATCCCCTCGACCTGATCGAGGAGCACGGCGCCGACGCCCTGCGCTTCGCGCTCAGCCGCTACTCGACAGGAGCGCAGGACATCAACTGGGACGCCCGCGCCGTCGAGCTCGGCAGGAACTTCGTCACCAAGCTGTGGAACGCCTCGCGCCTGGTGCTGATGCAGACGTCGCCTGAGAGCGAGGTCGAACGGGACCAGGACGGGGCGAGCGGTTCGCGACCGTCGGCCGACGCCGGCGGCAGCGGCGGCGAAGCAAGGCGGCTAGCTCTCGCCGATCGCTGGATCCTCAGCCGCTTGGAGAAGGCCCTCGACGTGGTCGGCGCCCGGCTCGACGAGTTCGACCTCGGGGCCGCGAACCGCGCCGCCTACGACTTCGTCTGGTCGGAGTTCTGCGACTGGTACCTGGAGGCCGCCAAGGCGCCGCTGCGCTCGGGCGACCCCGGCACGCGCGCGACCGTGCGGCGGGTCCTGGAGGACGTGCTGAAGCTGCTCCACCCGTTCATGCCGTTCGTGACCTCGGAGATCTACCAGAGCCTCGGGCACGACACGCAGCTGGCGGAGGTCGAGTGGCCATGGCCCCGGCCGGCGTCGCTCGACGAGCAGGCCGAGCGCGACTTCTCCCGCCTGCAGGCCGCCGTTACGGCCGCCCGCCACCTGCGGGCCGAGGCCGACCTGTCGCCCTCTCAGGTCATCGCGCTCCAGGCGAGCGGGCCGGGCGCCGCGACCCTGGCCGAGCACCGCGAGCTGTTCGAGTCGCTGGCCCGCGCTCAGCTGACACTCGTGGACGAGGGCGGACGGCCGCTCGAGGCGGGAGACCGCGACGCCGCAGGCACGTCTGCCGGCGCGTCCCTCAGTCGGCCCCTGCCGGAGATGGAGCTGCGCCTGCCGCTGGCCGGCCAGGTCGACGTCGAGGCGTACGTCGCCAACCAGCGCAGCCGCCTGGCCAAGGTCGAGGCGGAGCTACAACGCTCGAGCAAGAAGCTGGCCAACGAGAAGTTCGTGGCCAACGCCCCAGGGAGCGTAGTGGAGGAGGAGCGCAGGCGCCTGGCCGAGGCCGAGGACGTCAGGAGCCGGATCGTGGCCGTGCTGCAGCGCCTCGAGCAGGGCTAGTCGGCCCCGGGCTCAGGGTCTACCGGGCGTCACCAGGCGGTCAGGGGGCCGCCGGCTGCGTTGGTAGGCTGGTGGGCCGGAGGTGAACGCGACAACGATGGTCGAGAAGGTGTTCGAGGTCGGTGACGAGCTCACGCTCGCCCTGCTGCAGCGCGTCGTCGACGGCGAGCTCGAGGCTGCCCTCGGCGACGCGGCGAGGGCGCGCGTGACCGCCAACCGCGCTTACGTCGAGCGGCTCGTCGACGCGGGGGAGACGGTCTACGGCGTGACGACGGGCTTCGGCCGCTTCGCCACCACGCGCATCGACGCCGAGGACGTCACGCAGCTGCAGCACAACCTGCTGCGCTCGCATGCCGTGGGCGTCGGGCCGGCGTTGCCGGCTGCGACCGTGAGGGCGATGCTGCTTTTGCGGGCCCAGTCGTTGGCGCTCGGGGCGTCCGGGGTAAGGCCACAGCTCATCGACGGCCTGCTCGCCCTGCTCAACCGCGGCGTCGTGCCCCAGGTGCCGGCCAAGGGCTCGGTCGGCGCCTCGGGAGACCTCGCGCCGCTGGCCCACATGGCGCTGCCCCTGATAGGTGAGGGGCGCGCAGCCGTGAACGGCGAGGTCCTTGACGGCGCCGCAGCGCTCGCGGCCGTCGGGCTGGAGCCGCTCGAGCTGAGAGCCAAGGAGGGGCTGGCGCTGATCAACGGCACCCAGCTGATGACGGCGCAGCTGGCCTCGGCCGTCGTGCTCGGCGAGCGCGTACTGCGGACCGCCGACGTCGCCGCCGCGATGAGCGTCGAGGCCCTCATGGGCAGCCACAAGCCGTTCCACGAGGCCGTCGCCCGCCTGCGGCCGCACCCGGGCGCTGTCCTCGTCAGCGGCAACCTCCGCCGCCTGCTTGCCGACTCGCAGATCAACCTCTCGCACGCCGACTGCGGCAGGGTGCAGGACTCCTACTCGCTGCGCGCGACGCCCCAGGTGCACGGCGCCAGTCGCGACGCGCTGGCTCACGTGCGCTCGGTCCTCGAGGTCGAGCTCGGCAGCGTCACCGACAACCCGCTGATCCTCTCGGACAGCGAGGAGGTCATCTCCGCCGGCAACTTCCACGGGCAGCCGCTGGCGTTGGCGGCCGACTACGGCGCGATCGGCCTGGCCGAGATCGCCAACATCAGCGAGCGCCGCGTCGAGCAGCTCGTCAACCCCGCGCTCTCCGGCCTGCCGGCCTTCCTCACCGAGCGCGGCGGCCTCAACTCCGGGCTGATGGTCGCGCAGTACACCGCCGCCGCCCTGGTCAGCGAGAACAAGGTGCTGGCTCACCCCGCCTCCGTCGACTCGATCCCGACCAGCGCCAACCAGGAGGACCACGTGTCGATGGGCACGCACGCCACGCGCAAGCTGCTCGAGGTCGTCGACAACGCCGCGACGGTCCTGGCGATCGAGGTGATGGCCGCGGCCCAGGCGCTCGACCTCAGGGCGCCCCTCGCGCCGAGCAAGGGGGTGGCCGCGGTCCATCGCCGCGTGCGCGAGGCGGTGGCGCACCTGGCGGGCGACAGGTACCTGGCGAGCGACGTCGACGCGCTCAAGGCCCTCGTCGTGGACGGCAGCCTGGTCGCGGCCGCCGCCGACGCCGTGGGGGAGTTGGCGTGAGCAGGAGCACAGAGCTGAGCTTCACCGGCCCGGCGACCTTCTTCAAGGCCGAGACCGTCGACCGCCGGTCCCTCCCACCGGAGGGCCGCGAAGGCGCGGCGCCACACGACGTCGCCTGCCTCGGCGTGCCGTACGACTTCGCGGTCGGCTACCGGCCGGGAGCCCGCTTCGCCCCGGCGGCGGTGAGGGCGGCCAGCGGCCGCCTGGCCCTGCCGCCCGAGGGGCTGTACGACCTGGCCAGCGGCCGCCGCCGCCTGGCCGGGCTCGACCTGGTCGACCTGGGGGACGTCGACCCGCTGCAACTCGACGTGGAGGCCACCTTCGCGAGGATCACGGAGGCCGCCCGCGTGGCCAGGCGCGCGGCGCGACTGCCCGTGTTCGTCGGCGGCGACCACTCGATCAGCTTCCCGCTGCTGCGGGCCTACGACGACGAGGACGAGCTGCACGTCGTGCAGTTCGACGCCCACCTCGACTTCAGCGACGCTCGCAACGGCACCGAGCTGTCGAACTCCAGCCCCTTCCGGCGCGCGTTCGAGTCGGTGTTGGGCTTGAGCGGCCGCACCGTGATCGGGCTCCGGGGCATGCGTGCCGACCAGGAGGCCGCCGAGGCCTCACGCCGGCTGGGCCACCGGCTGGTGCACGCCGAGGCCGTGCACGACTCGCTGGCGGCGGTGCTGGAGGAGCTGCCGCGGGGCCGGCGGGTCTACCTCTCCTTCGACGTCGACGTCCTCGATCCCGCCGAGCTGCCCGGCACCAGCAGCCCCGAGCCGGGCGGCTTGAGCTTCCGCCAGGTGAAGGCGCTGCTCGACGCGGTCATCGAGCGCAACGAGCTCGTCGGCTTCGATCTCACCGAGCTGGCGCCGGGGCTCGACCCCAGCGGCCGCAGCGAGCTGCTGGCCGCGCGACTGCTGGCCGAGGCGCTGGCCGCCTGGTGGGACGCCAGGGGCTGAAAGCCGACGCTCAGCCGTGCCGCAGCCGCCGCTCAGCCGTCCCTGCGCCACACGCTGTGGCCGCCGATGACCATCTCGTGCAGCCTGGAGTGCCCCCAGCTGTAGAGCGGCAACATCGCTTCCGGACCGTCAACCACCAGGTAGTCGGCGAGCGAGCCGGGCTCGAGCCGCCCCCACGTCGGCCGACCCAGTGCGTCAGCGGCGTGCGCCGTGCCCCCGATCAGGGCCTCCTGGACCGTGTAGCCGCCCAGGGCGGTCGCCAGCTGCAGGGCCGGCAGAAGCCCGTAGTGAGGGCTCGAGCCGGGGTTGTGATCGCTGGCGAACGCCACCTTGGCGCCGCTGGGCCGCGTGAGCGAGGCAGGGGGCACGGGCATGCCAAGCAGCACGGCGGGGCCCGGCAGGATCGTCGCGACCGCGCCGCTCTCGGCCAGCGCCGCGAAGTCCTCGGCCGTCGCCTTCTCCAGGTGGTCGGCCGACTGACCTCCGAGTTCGGCCACCAGCCTGGCCGCGCCGGTGTGGCTCAGCTGCTCGGCGTGGACCGTGACCCTCAGGCCCAGCTCCTTGCCCGCCGTGAGGATGCGCCGGGTCTCTTCCAGGGTGAACGCCTGGCGGTCGCAGAAGACGTCGATCCCGTCGGCCAGCCCCTGACGGACCGCCTCAGGCAGCGTCTCGCTGACGAAGCCGTCGACGTAGGCCTTCCTGTCGCCCTCGGCCGGCGGCACGTGGGCCAGCAGCGTGGTGGTCACCCGCTGCGGTCCCTCGCTCTGCAGGCGCCGGGCTACCCTCAGCATCTTCAACTCGTTCTCGGTGTCGAGACCGTAGCCGGACTTGATCTCCATGGCGGTCACGCCGCCGCGCAGGAAGGCGTTGAAACGCCGGCGCGCCTTGTTGGCCAGGTGCGCTTCAGGCGCGGCGCGGGTGTCGCGGACCGTGGCCATGATGCCGCCGCCGGCCGCGAGGATCTCCTCGTAGTCGGCCCCCTTTGAGCGCTGCACGTACTCGGCGACGCGGCTGCCGGCCCACACCAGGTGGGTGTGCGCGTCGACCAGGCCGGGAAGCACGCCGCGGCCGCCGAGGTTCATGCTGGGCAAGCCAGCGTGCTCGGCCGGCAGGTCGCGCTCCGGCCCGGTCCAGAGCACCCGGTCCCCTTCGAGGACCATCGCAGCGCGCTGGTGGTGCTCGAACGGTGTGTACAGCTCCGAGATGCCCCTGATCAGCCGTCTCTCGCCAGCAGCGCGCCGGTCGGCCCCTTGTGCCACGGCGGGGTTCACGCTCCCCCTGACCCCTCGGCCGGACCTGCGGAAGTCCCGCCGCGGTCCCGGCGACCCGGCAGGTCGAGACCCCGCTGCTCGGCTACCTCGAGCGCGCGGTCGTAACCGGCGTCGGCGTGGCGCATCACCCCGGTGCCGGGGTCGTTGAGCAGCACCCGCGCGAGGCGCTCGTCGGCCTCGGCGGAGCCGTCGGCGACGCTGACCTGGCCGGCGTGCAGGCTGTAGCCCAGACCTACGCCGCCACCGTGATGGAAGCTCACCCAACCGGCGCCGCTGACCGCGTTGAGCGCGAAGTTGAGCAGAGGCCAGTCGGCGACGGCGTCGGAGCCGTCGAGCATCGCCTCGGTCTCGCGGTAGGGGCTGGCGACCGAGCCGGCGTCGAGGTGATCACGTCCGATGACGATCGGCGCCTTGAGCTCGCCGTCTCTCACCAAACGGTTGAAGGCCAGGCCGGCCTTGTCGCGCTCGCCGTAGCCGAGCCAGCAGATGCGGGCCGGCAGCCCCTGGAAGGAGAAGCGCTTGACGCCGTGCTCGAGCCAGCGTCTGAGGCCGGGGTCGTCGCCGAAGAGCGCGAGCATCTCCCTGTCGGTGCGGGCGATGTCGGCTGGGTCCCCCGAGAGGGCGACCCAGCGGAACGGGCCTCGCCCCTCGCAGAACTGGTCGCGGATGAAGGCCGGCACGAAGCCGGGGTAGGCGAAGGCGTCGGCGAACCCGCCCTCGCGCGCGAAGGTCCTCAGGTTGTTGCCGTAGTCGAAGGCCACCGCGCCCGCCCGCGACAGCTCGACGATGGCGCTGCAGTGCGTGGCCATCGCCTCGAGCACCCGTGCTCTGTAGGCGGCGGGGTCGGCGGCTCGGCTCGCAGCCAGGTCCTCGTCGGCCGCGGCAGGCGGCGCGTAACCGTAGAGCGGGTCGTGAGCCGAGGTCTGGTCGGTGACGAGGTCGACCTCGACGCCGGCCTCGACCAGCCGCGGCAGCACCTCGGCAGCGTTGCCCTGAAGGCCGACGGAGAGCGGGCGGCGCTCCCTGGCGGCGCGGTTCAGGCGCGCGAGCGCGTCGTCGAGGTCGTCTGCGGCCTCGTCGAGGTAGCCGTCCTTGAGACGCCGCGCGATCCGCGACGGGTCGACCTCGACCACCAGCGCCGTGCCCCCGTTGAGCGTGACGGCGAGCGGTTGGGCGCCGCCCATGCCGCCGAGACCCGCGGTCACGGTGAGGGTGCCGGTGAGGTCGCCGCCGAAGTGCTGGCGGGCGGCGGCCGCGAAGGTCTCGTAGGTGCCCTGCAGGATGCCCTGGGTGCCGATGTAGATCCAGGAACCGGCGGTCATCTGCCCGTACATCATCAGGCCGGCGCGGTCGAGCTCGTCGAAGTGCTCCCAGTTCGCCCAGGCCGGCACGAGGTTGCTGTTGGCGATGATCACGCGCGGCGCCAGCTCGAAGGTGCGGAACACACCGACCGGCTTGCCCGACTGGACCAGGAGCGTCTCGTCGTTCTCCAGCCTGTCGAGCGTGGTCACGATCCGCTCGAACGCCGCCCAGTCACGCGCGGCCTTGCCGCGGCCGCCGTAGACGATGAGGTCGTCCGGCGCCTCGGCTACCTCGGGATCGAGGTTGTTCATCAGCATCCGCTTCGCGGCCTCCTGGATCCAGCCCTTGGCTGTCCTGGTGCCGCCGCGCGTCGCCCGCACAACGCCTCGGGCCCCTCGCTCCATGCTCCGTCCCTCCCGATAGAAGGCGGCGCGGCCGCGGGTGCCGCACCCCAAAAGTTCACGTCGTCACGCCCTTCGAGCCGACGTGTAGCCCAGATACCAGCTTCTGGAGCCAGGATATCTCACGGTAGGGCCGACCGACCGCCGCCGAGGCGGCGCGAGGGGACGGGCCGCCGCCCGCCAACCGCAGCCGGCTGACATAGCCATGACAGGCCGGACCTAGGCTGACGCACGGAGGTAAACGCGTGAAGATCACCCGTACCATCGTCTTGACCCTACTCACCTTGCTGCTGTCCGCCGCCGCCGCGCAGAGCATCCGTGTCGACGGCTCCTCGACCGTCTACCCGATCTCCCTGGCCATGGCCGAGGAGTTCTTCATCGAGAACCCGTCGGTCGAGGTCTCCGTCGCCTTCTCCGGCTCCGGTGGCGGCTTCAGCAAGCTCTGTGCCGGCGAGATCGAGATCGCCGACGCGAGCCGCGTGATCAAGGAGTCCGAGCTCGAGGCCTGCGCCGCCAACGGCATCGAGGTCATCGAGCTGCCGGTCGCGGCGGACGCGCTCACCGTCGTCGTCAACGCCGAGAACGACTGGGCTCAGTGCATGACGATCGAAGAGCTCAACGCGATCTGGCAGCCCAACTCGACCGTCACGACCTGGAGCGACGTGCGCCCGGAGTGGCCGAACGAGGAGCTGATCCTCTACGGGCCCGGCACCGACAGCGGCACGTTCGACTACTTCACGGAGGCCGTCAACGGGGAGTCTGGCGCGACGCGCACCGACTTCTTCCCCAGCGAGGACGACAACGTCCTGGTGCAGGGCGTGCAGAGCGACGTGAACGCGCTCGGCTACTTCGGCTTCGCCTACTACGCCGAGAACTCCGGCAGGGTCAACGCCGTTCAGATCGACGGCGGGAACGGGTGCGTGGCACCCAGCGCCGAGACGATCGAGTCGAACAGCTACACCCCGCTGTCGCGTCCGCTGTTCATCTACGTCGCCGCCGGCGCCGCCGACCGGCCGGAGGTCGTCTCGTTCGTCGAGTACTACCTCGACGACTTCAACCGCGAGTTCATCTCCGACACCGGCTACGCCACCTACGCCGACGACATCTACGAGGCCGTCGCTCAGCGCTTCGCGGACCGCGTCACGGGCAGCGCCTTCCTCGACTTCGAGCCTGGCGACAGCGTCCTCGAGGCTGTCCGCGGCTCGCACTAAGTAGTAGGTCCGAGCTGCAACGATGCCGGGGCCGTGTTCGCACGGCCCCGAGTAATATGAACGGGGCCGAAAGGGCCGACACCACGAGAGGTCTCGAGTGCGAAGGAGCGAAGCCGCCGTGCAGCCCGCGGCCGGTCAACTACGACTGAAGGCAGCCGAGCGCGGCAGGGAGCGCTTCATGCAGGTCGTCCTGCTGGCCTGCGCCGTGCTCTCGATCGCCACGACGGTCGCCGTGGTGTTGGTGCTCGCCAGCCAGACGTTCGCGTTCTTCGCCGACCCGGCCGTGACGTTCTGGGAGTTCATCACCGAGCGCCGCTGGACGCCCCTCTTCGCCGACAAGCACTTCGGCATCGCGCCGCTGTTGGCCGGCACCTTCCTCGTCACCTCCATCGCGCTGTTGGTAGGTGTCCCGATGGGCCTCGCCAGCGCCGTGTACCTCTCCGAGTTCGCCAGCCCCAGGACGCGTCGCACGGCCACCGGGATCCTCGAGGTCCTCGCCGGCATACCGACGGTCGTGCTCGGCTACTTCGCGCTGCTCTTCGTGACGCCCTTCCTGCAGAGCTTCATCCCCGACCTCAATTTGTTCAACGCGCTGTCGGCCGGCCTCGTCATGGGCTTCATGATCCTGCCGACGGTGTCGAGCATCTCCACCGACGCGATGCAGGCCGTCCCGCAATCGCTGAGGGAGGCCGGCTACGGCCTTGGCGCCACCAAGCTCGACCTGGTGCTCAAGGTGGTGCTGCCGGCGTCGCTCTCCGGCATCGCCGCGGCCGTCATACTCGCGCTCTCGCGGGCCGTCGGCGAGACGATGATCGTGTCGCTGGCGGCCGGCCAGCGGCCGCTGCTCACGCTCGACCCCCGCGAGACGATCGCCACCATGACCTCTTTCATCGTGCAGGCTGCGACCGGCGACCAACCGGCCGGCTCCCTGGCCTCCCGGGCGCTCTACGCCGTGGCGACGACGCTGTTCGTGATCACGCTGGCGCTCAACCTGCTCTCGCAGGCCATCGTCAGGCGCTTCAGGGAGCGCTACGAGTGAGCCGGGGACCACAGGGCTTGGCGCCCGCGGAGGGCGTCGGTCGAGCCAGCGCGCTTCGCGAGGACCGCGAGGTCGTGCAGGCCCGCAGCCGCCGGCGCGCCCGCAACGAGAGACTCTTCCGCTGGATCACCGGCCTGCCCGTCGTGCTGGCCGTCGGGCTGCTCGGCGTCTTGCTGTTCGACGTCGTCACCGACTCCTTCTCGTGGCAGGTGGTCGAGCCGCGCGGCAGCGCGCGGAGCTTCTCGTTCGCCGAGGGCTTCGACGGGCTCTCCACCTGGGACAACGTCGTCGCGCTCGAGCTGGCGGCGCAGGGGCAGGACGACGCCGAGATCGCCGCGACCCTCGAGGACCCCGAGGCGCGCCGGATCTTCGCGGCGCGCAACCGCGTGGAGCTGATGCTCTCGATCGACGGCGAGCCGCTGCGCTGGCTGGTGAGCAACTCCCGCGACGACCGCGTGCTCGACGTCGGCCTGTTCGAGGGCTTGAGGCGCTCCGACGAGCTGCTGGCGAACCTTGAGCCGGGTCAGCTTCTCGTGCTCAACCCCTGGCTCGACATCTCGTTCCTGGCCAAGAACGCCTCTCGCACCCCCACCATGGCCGGGCTGGCGCCCGCCCTCGTCGGGAGCCTTTGGGTCATCGGCCTGGTGTTGCTCATCGCCGTGCCGATCGCCATCGGCACGGCCATCTACCTCGAGGAGTACGCGCCCGACAGCCGGCTGACGCGTCTCATCGAGGTCAACCTCAACAACCTCGCCGGCGTGCCCAGCATCGTCTACGGCATCCTCGGCCTCAGCATCTTCGTGCGCGGCATGCAGCTCGGCACGGTCGTGCTCTCCGCGGCGCTCACCCTGTCGCTGCTGGTCGTGCCGGTGATCGTGGTGGCGGCGCGAGAGGCCATCAAGGCCGTGCCGGACACGCTGCGTCAGGCCGCCTACGGCCTCGGCGCGACACGCTGGCAGGTCGTCTCCGGCACGGTGCTGCCGAACGCCGTAAGCGGGATGACCACCGGGGTGATCCTGGCCGTGGCGCGAGCCGTGGGTGAGACCGCGCCGCTGCTGCTGGTCGGCGCTGCGGTGTTCGTGCCCCGGATACCGTCGGGGCCGCTGTCGAACTACACCGTGCTGCCCATCCAGATCTACGGTTGGGTGGGGGAGAACGACATCGAGTTCACGCACGTCGCCTCCGCCGCGATCGTGGTGCTGTTGGCCGTGCTCGCCGTCCTCTACCTCGCCGCGTTCTGGGTCAGGCGGCGTTACCGTAGGAGTTGGTGAGCGAGGCATGTTGACGACACGAGGAGGCGGCCGCGCATGGTGAAGGCGAAGGTGGCCGTCGAGTCGCCAGAAGAGAAGCGGACCGCCGAGAAGCAGGTGGTGCGGACCGATCCGGTGCCGGTCGAGGAGTCGGTGCTGACGATCCAAAGCTTCGACCTCTGGTACGGCGACTTCCAGGCGCTGCACGACATCACGCTCACGGTCCCGCGCAACCAGGTCACCGCCCTCATCGGGGCGTCGGGCTCGGGGAAGAGCACGCTGCTGCGCTCGATCAACCGGATGAACGACCTGGTCGAGAGCGTGCGCGTCGAAGGCCAGATAACCTACGACGGCGTCCGGCTATACGACCACGGCGTCGACCCGGTCGAGGTGCGGCGGCGCATCGGGATGGTCTTCCAGAAGCCCAACCCGTTCCCCAAGTCGATCTACCAGAACGTCGCGTTCGGCCCGCGGCTCACCGGCTACAAGGGCGACATGGACGCGCTCGTCGAGCGCGCCTTGAAGGCCGCGGCGCTGTGGGACGAGGTTCATGACAAGCTGACGCAGTCGGGCCTGGGGCTGTCGGGTGGCCAGCAGCAGCGCCTGTGCATCGCCAGGGCGCTGGCCAGCGAGCCGAGCGTGGTGCTGATGGACGAGCCGACGAGCGCCCTCGACCCGATCGCGACCGACAAGATCGAGCGGCTGATCCACGACCTCAAGCGCGACTACACGGTCGTGATCGTCACCCACAACATGCAGCAGGCCGGCCGCGTCAGCGACCGCACCGCGTTCATGCACCTCGGCGAGCTGATCGAAGAGGGACCCACCGACCAGATCTTCACCAACCCGAAGCACGAGATGACGGAGCGCTACGTCTCCGGTCACTTCGGCTGAGCCGCACCGCCTTCGTCAGTGGCCGCCAGGTCGAGGCCGTTGGTCGCGTTCATGGCGGCCTCCAGCCCCTCGTCGAGCAACAGCTCGACGGCGTCGGCCGCGGCCCCGACCACGGCGCCGAGCAGCTCCGCCTCGTCTGGCGAGAAGCGGCTGAGGACCCACGCGTCGGTCTGCCAGCCGCTAGGCGGACGGCCGATGCCGAGCTTCAAGCGCAGGAAGTCCGGGCCGAGGCGCGCCGCGATGTCCTTCACGCCCCTCTGCCCGCCGCTGCCGCCGCCCTGCTTGAAGCGCAGGCGCCCCAGCGGCAGGTCGACGTCGTCGTGGATCACCAGCAGCTCACCGGGGCGAGCCGACTGACGCGTCAGCTGCGCCTGCACGGGGCCGCCCGACAGGTTCATGAAGCTGGTCGGCTTGAGCAGCGTGACCCTGCGACCGGGGTCCTGGGCGACCTCGGCCTGCCGCAGGCGTCGGTAAGCGAGACCCCAGCGGCGCGCCAGCTCGTCCAAGACGAAGAACCCGGCGTTATGCCGGGTTCTCGAGTAGCGTGGTCCGGGGTTGCCCAACCCGACGATGACGCGTACCAAGGCTCACTCCTCCGACTCGTCCTCCTCGGACTCGTCGTCCTCGCGGCCGATGACCGCGGGCTCCTCGCCCTCGGCGGCCTCGAGCGTCTCTTCCTCCTCGGCGACGCGCGGCGGCACCACCGCCACGATGGCGAGGTCGACGTCGTCGAGGACCTCCGCCTCGGACGGCAGCAGCGGCACCAGGTCGCTGACGTGCAGCGTGCCACCGATGTCGAGGGCGGCGATGTCGATCTCGACGAGCGACGGAATCAGGCGCGGCAGCACGGAGATGCGGACCTCACGACGCTGGACGTCGAGCTGGCCGCCCTCGCGCACGCCGACCGGCGTGCCAGTGAGCTCGATGGGGACGTTGACCTCGACCGGCTGGTCGGCCGTGACGGCGTAGAAGTCGACGTGGATGGCCTCGCGGCGGCGCTTGTCCATCTGCACCTGCTTGACCAGCACCGAGTGCACCTCGCCGTCGTACTCGAGGTCGAGCAGCGAGGAGCTGCCGACGACCCGCAGCACCTTGTCGAAGGCCCTGGCGTTGACGCTCAGCGGCTGGTTCATCTCGTTGTTGTACACGACGACAGGCAGGCGACCTTGACGTCGCAGGTCGTTGACCTTGCCCTTCGCGCGCTTCTCGGCTTGCAGCTTCATGGTTCCTCCACGAACGGGCGCGCTGTTCGGCCACGTTCCTCATAAGCGCGCGCCGCGCAGAGGCGGCCACGCTAGACCAAGTAGTCAGCATACTCGCTCGCCAGGCGGCCTGTAAAGCGACGGTGAGGCTACTTCAGGTCGTGAACAGCGAGCTGACCGAGGCGTGGTCGTGGACGTTGCGTATCGCCTTGGCCAGCAGGGGAGCGACGCTGAGCACCGTGATGTCGGGCCGCTCGGACTTCAGCGGCACGGTGTCGGTGACGTAGATGCCCTTGATCGCGGGATGCGAGAGGCGCTCCATCGCCGGCGGGGTGAACACGGCGTGCGTGGCCGTGACGCGCACGTCCTCCTGGGCGCCCAGCTTGAGCAGAGCCTCGATGCCGCGGCGCATGGTGCCGGCCGTCGAGATCATGTCGTCGATGATGATCGGCCGCTTGCCCTCGACCTCACCGATGACGTGGGTGACCTCGGTGTCGGTGGGGCTCCGGCGCCGCTTGTAGAGCATCGCCAGCGGGAGGTTGAGGTAGTTGGCGAGGCGGCGGGCCTCCGTGGCGCGCCCCACGTCGGGCGACACCACTATCGAGTCGCTCAGGTCCTCGTGCTGCTTGAGGTGGTCGCCGAGGATCGACAGCGCCGTAAGGTGGTCGACCGGGACGTCGAAGAAGCCCTGGATCTGCCCGGCGTGGAGGTCGACGGTGATGACCCTGTCGATGCCGGCGGTCTCGAGCAGGTTGGCCACCAGCTTGGCGGTGATCGGCTCCCTCGCCTGCACCTTCTTGTCCTGCCGCGAGTAGCCGAAGTACGGCATCACCGCGTTGATGCGCCAGGCCGAGGCGCGCCGCAGCGCGTCGATGAGGACCAGCAGCTCCATGAGGTTGTGGTTCACCGGCGCGCAGGTCGACTGCACGATGTAGCAGTCGGCGCCGCGCACGGACTCGTCGATCATGATCCTGGTCTCGCCGTCGGGGAACTGCGAGACCGTGCCGCTGGCGAGCGGGACGTCGAGGTGGGAGGCGACCTTGGCCGCGAGCGCTGGGGTCGAGGTGCCGCGGAACAGCTTTACGTCGTCGCCGATCTTCATCGGGCGTACTCTACCGCCCTCGACTCTCTGACGACGGTCACCTGGACCTGTCCGGGGTACTCCATGTCCTGCTCGATCCGGTTGGCGATGTCGCGCGCCAGGAGCACGGCCGAGGCGTCGTCGACCTTGTCCGGCTGCACGATGATCCGCACCTCGCGACCCGCCTGGATGGCGAACGCGTTCTCCACCCCCGGGAAGCTCGTCGCGATGCTCTCGAGGCCCTCGAGGCGCTTGATGTAGCTCTCGAGCGTCTCGCGACGCGCGCCCGGCCGGGCGGCCGAGATGGCGTCTGCGGCGTTGACGATGATGGGGAAGAGGGTCTCGGCGCGGTCGAGGTCGTGGTGGTTCGCGATCGCGTCGATGACCTCCTTCGGCTCGCCGAAACGCCGGCCCAGGTTCGCGCCGATCTCGGTGTGGGTGCCTTCGATCTCGCGGTCGATGGACTTGCCGATGTCGTGCAGCAGCCCGGCGCGGCGGGCCATGGCCTCGTCGACGCCGACCTCGGCCGCGATGATCCCCGAGAGGTGCGCGACCTGCACGGAGTGCTTGAGGATGTTCTGGCCGTAGCTGGTGCGGAACTGCATGCGGCCAAGCAGTTGGATGAGGCCGGCCTTGAGGCCGACGATGTTCGCTTCCAGCGCCGCCTCGTCGCCGCGTTCGCGGATGTAGCCCTGCATGTCCTGCTGCGCCTTGTGCACGACCTCCTCGATCCGCGCCGGGTGGATGCGGCCGTCGGTGACGAGCTCGCTCAAGGCCAGCTTGGCGACCTCGCGGCGGATCGGGTTGAAGCTCGAGAGGAGCACCGCCTCCGGCGTGTCGTCGATGATCAGGTCGACGCCGGTAAGGGCCTCGAACGCGCGGATGTTGCGCCCTTCACGGCCGATGATCCGGCCCTTCATCGCGTCGTTGGGGATCGGGACGACGGAGACGCTGATGGCCGCCGACACCTCAGAAGCGCTCCGCTGGATGGCCTGAGCGACGATGTCGTGAGCCTTGCGCCGCGACTCGGCGTCGGCCTGCTCGAGGGCGGCTCGCACGCGCACGGCCTTCTCGCGCTCCAGCTCGCTCTCGACACGCTCGAGGATCAGCTGCGAGGCCTGCTCGCGGCTGAGCTGAGCGATCTCGTGGAGCTGCGTCGTGAGGTCGGCCTCGCGTTGGTTGAGGGCCTCGTCGCGCTGCGTCAGCTCGCCGGCTCGCGCGTTGAGCCGCTCCTCGGTCTCGTCGAGGCGCAGCGCGCGGGCGTCCTGCTGCTCGCCGCGGCGGTTGAGGCGCTCGTCTTGCTGGTCGAGCTTCTCGCGGTCGCGCTTGAGCTCCTCGCGCTGCCGCGCCATCTCGCTGCGCTCGCGCTCGGCCTCCTCCTTGAGCCGGGCCAGGTCCTGCCGGGCCGCGGCGCGTTCGCGCTCCAGGTCCTCCTGCAGCCGCTGCCGTTGGTGGCGCTGGTCCTCTTCCCAGCGCCGGCGGCTCTGCTCGATCTCGTTCTGCGCGGCTGTCTGGGCGAGCTCCACGGTGCGCTTCGCCTCGCGCTCCGCCTCGGCCACCCGGGCGGCGTAGAGCCGCTCGGCCTCGGCGTGCGCGTCGACCTCCTGCCGGCGCCTCAGCTGGAAGACGGCCGCTGCGCCGATGGCCAGGCCCACGACGAAGGCGACGATGCCGACGACGAG
Source organism: uncultured bacterium (assembly GCA_964596625.1). Classification (GTDB taxonomy): domain Bacteria; phylum Deinococcota; class Deinococci; order Deinococcales; family Trueperaceae; genus DASRWD01. The sequence continues at coordinate 57,963 of CAZQVC010000005.1, forward strand.
GCTCACGAGGTCGTCCCGTTCCTGGCCAGCTCGGCCCGGTCAGCTGCGTCGCGGTCGGCCGGTTTTGGTTGGGCCGTGGCGGGGGAGAGCTTCTCCATCACGGCGCGCCTGATGGTGTCGGCTTGTTCCGGGTTGGCGGTGAGGAACTCCACCGCCTTCTC
>CAZQVC010000006.1:0-4265 GCA_964596625.1 uncultured bacterium
CAATGGCTAGGTACGCCCGCGCAAGTGTAGCCCCTGAACGGCGCGCGCTCGAGAAACCGGGCGCCAGACGCCGCCTGGCCGGCGGCAGCCGGACCTGCAGGGGCCCTGGGCTATACTTTCGCGCGATGAGCTCGTACCTGCTCGCGCCGTCGCTCCTCGCCGCCGACTTCACCAGGCTTGGCACGTGCATCGCCCAGGCCGCCGAGGCCGGAGCCGACTACCTGCACCTCGACGTGATGGACGGCCGGTTCGTGCCCAACATCTCGTTCGGAGCGGCGGTGGTGGCCGCGGCCAGGAGCGCGACGACCCTCCCCCTCGACGTGCACCTGATGATCGTCGAGCCCGAGCGCTACGTCGAGCAGTTCGCCGCGGCCGGAGCCGACATCATCACCGTTCATGCCGAGGTCGCCACCCACCTTCACCGCCTCCTGCAGCAGGTGAGGGAGTCGGGTGCCCGCGTCGGGCTGGCGGTCAACCCGCTCACGCCCCTCGCGGTCGTCGAGCCCGCCCTCCCCTACCTCGACCTGGTGCTGGTGATGAGCGTCAACCCCGGCTTCGGGGGTCAGGAGTTCATCCAGACGAGCCTCGGCAGGCTCGAGGCCGTGCGCCGGATGCGTGACCGCGTCAACCCCAACTGTCAGATCGAGGTCGACGGCGGGATCTCGGCCGCCAACGTCGCCGCCGCGGTGGCGGCCGGGGCCGACATCGTGGTCGCCGGCAGCGCGGTGTTCGGGGGGATGGGCAGCGTCGCGGAGAACGTCGCCAAGCTGCGGGAGGCGGTCGCGGGCCCGGCGGTCAGGCCGCCTGGCTGAAGCGACCGAGCGCCCTGAAGCGCTGGTAGCGCTGCTGGAGCAGCTCGCCCGGTGACAGCGAAGACAGCGAATCGAGCTCCTCGACCAGCACGCGCTTGACGGTGGCGATGGCCTCGTCGCGAGCGTTGTGAGCCCCGCCCAAGGGCTCGTCGATGACGCGGTCGACGACGCCCACCTCGATGAGGTCGCGGGCAGTGAGGCGCAGCGCCTCGGCGGCGCGCTCGGCCTCGCCGGCGTCACGCCACAAGATCGCGGCGCAAGACTCGGGGCTGATGACGGAGTAGATGGCGTTCTCGAGGATCAGCACGCGGTTGGCGACGCCGATGGCCAGCGCGCCGCCCGAGCCGCCCTCCCCGATGACGACGCTGATCGCCGGCACCTGCAGGCGGCTCATGCGCTGGATGCTGGCCGCGATGACCCAGGCCTGGCCCTGCTCCTCGGCGGCCAGCCCGGGATAGGCGCCCGGCGTGTCGACCAGGCAGATCACCGGCAGGTGGAACTTGTCCGCAAGGTCGAACATCCGCATGGCCTTGCGGTAGCCGCTCGGGTGGCTCATGCCGAAGTTGCGGGTGATGTTCTCCTTGGTGTCGCGGCCCTTCTGCTGAACCACCACCACGACCTGGCGGCCTGCCAGCCTCGCGAGGCCCGTGACCATCGCGGGGTCGTCGCCGAGCGTGCGATCGCCGTGCAGCTCCTGGAAGTCGTCGAACGCGACGGTGAGGTAGTCGAGGCCGGTAGGCCGACCCGGCGCGCGCGCCACCTGCACGCGCTGCCACCTGGTGAGGTTCTCGAAGGTGTCGCGCTTGAGGCGGTCGAGGCGCGTCTGGAGAGCGGTGATCTCTTCTGAGAGGTCGATCTCCTGCTCCGTCGCGTAGGTCTGCATGTCGCGGATCTTCGCCTCGAGGTCCTCGATCGGCTTCTCAAACGGTAGCGGCATGTACCCTCTCTGGCTCGTCGACCCGCGCTCCCGCGCTCAGGGCCTCGAGCACGCCGGCCAGGCGCTGCTTGAGGTCCTTGCGCTGCACGACGTCGTCGACCATGCCCTTCTGCAGCAGGAACTCGGAGCGCTGGAAACCTTCCGGCAGGTCCTGCTTGATCGTCTGCTGGATCACCCGCGGACCGGCGAACGAGATCAGCGCCCCAGGCTCCGCGAAGATGATGTCGCCGAGCGTCGCGAAGCTGGCCGTGACGCCGCCGGCCGTCGGGTCGGTGAGCACGCTCACGTAAGGCAGGCGGTGCTGGGCCAGCAGGTCGATGGCCAACGTCGTCTTCGCCATCTGCATCAGCGACAACGCGCCCTCCTGCATCCGGGCGCCGCCCGAAGCCGTGACCGCGACCAGCCCGCGTCCGTCCTCGACCGCGCGCTCCGCCGCCCTGGCGATCTCCTCGCCGACCACGGACCCCATCGAGCCCCCGAGGAAGAAGAAGTCCATGACGACCAGCGCCACGCGCTGCTTCCCGATCTCGGCCGCGCCGGTGACGATGGCGTCGGGGCGGCCGTGCTTCTGGCGGTTCTTCTCGATGCGCTCGACGTACGGTTGGGTGTCGACGAACTCCAGCGGGTCGTCGGCCTGGATCTCGCCCGACCACTGCTCGAAGGTGTCGTCGTCGGCCAGCATGGCGATGCGGGCGTCGACCGGCATGCGGTAGTGGTGGCCGCACTCGGGGCAGACGTGCAAGTTGGCGATGAGGTCCTTGCGGTAGATCTGCGAGTTGCACGAGTCGCACTTGAGCCACAACCCGGCGGGACTGTTGTCGTCCTCCTTGCGGGTCGGTCGGTTCCTTCTGAACAGTCGCTCAAGCGCCATGTGGCCCCCTGGCCGCTGCGGCCGCGTGTGACGTGGTGTCGGGCTGAGGCACGCGCCATTCTAGCAGCCGACCGCCGGGAGGCCAGCAGTCGGGCTAGTGGTCAGCCGACAAGGGGTGACGAGGAGACTGAGCCCACCTAGCTGCTCAGCGCTGCAGCGGGCCTTCCTCGGCGCTCTGCTGCGGGTCGTCGAGCAGGTCGTCCGCCCCGCCGCCGGGCCCCAGCACCTTCGGGTCGGCGGCCTCAGCCGCCTCCAGCTGCGTGCCCTTGGCAGGCTGCTCGGCCTCGAGCTCGCCCAGCGGGGACGGCGTGAGCTTCAGCCGCGGCTTGCCGTCGGGCGTGACCATCTCGCTGGTGCCGGTGAAGAACGCTCCCTCTTCGATGTCGAGCGAGGCGGCCTTGACGTTGCCGACCAACTCGCCGCCGTTCCAGATCTCGACCTTGCCCCCCGCTACCACATCGGCACGGACGCGGCCGAGGATCTTGACCTCGTCGGCCTCGACCAGCTCGCCGTCGATCACCCCTGCCTGGGAGACCTCGAGCACGCCCGTCACCTTGACGTCGCCCTTCACGGTGCCGTGCACGCGGACCCTCCCCTCCCCGATCAGCTGACCGAGGAGCGTCGTGCCCCTGTGTATGTAGGTGAACGGCTCCTTGCGTACAGGTTCGCTCTGGGCCTTCGGCTTGCGGCGGAACATGCTTGCCTCCGTAACCGGGTCGTGACCCGGCCGTACCCAGGTTCTAACGGATCACGCCGCGGCAAGGCGAGAAGCTCCACACGTCGGGCGACTTCCCAAACCGACCAGGCAAGCGTCGTATCCTAGCGGAATGGAACGAGCCAGAGTCGTTCTGGTCACGAACGTTGGCCAGGGGTACGGTCGCGCTGTGGCGCTGGCCTACGGACGAGCTGGCTACCACGTCGTCTGCGCCGACCGCGACGTCGATCAGGCGAGCAAGACCGCGGCCGAGGTCGAGGAGCTGGGTGGACAGGCCATCCCCATCCAGGCCGACATGACGACCCAGATGGACGTGCTCACCACCTACCAGAAGGTGTTGGAGATCTTCGGCGCCCTCGGGGGGGTCGTGCACCTGGCGTCGCAGGTGAGCACGGCCGGCTTCGAGAACCTCACCGAGGGCGAGTTCTTCGACCTCATGGCCGAGAACGTGCGCAGCACCTTCCTCATACTGAAGACGGCCGCCCGACTCTTGAGCCTCGGCTGGGTCGTCGTGGTCGCGCCGCCGGCGCTCGGCGCGGTGCAGATGATGTCCGTGCAAGGCGCCCTCGAGCAGATGGTCAAGGGCTTCCGCCAGCGCTACAGCTACCCGCGCGTGAACCTCGTGCTGCCCTCGCGCACGAGCTCCGATCCTCGCCACGACCAGGCGCTGGTGCGCGCCGTGCGCTACCTCGGCTCCCACGAGTCGGTGGGCGTGGGGGGCCAGCCGTTCGAGGTCGAGCTCCCGGAGCCGCCGCGGGTCACCGAGGCCTTGCTGCCCGAGGTCAGAGCAGCGCTCGACACCAACGTGCGGCAGGACGACGACTACGGCTACGCCTGGGGCGGGGCCGCGACCGGCGACGGCCCCGGCGATGCCGGTGACGGTTACGACCTCGGTGACGACGACGCAACGGATCAGCCCTTCTACGGGCC
>CAZQVC010000006.1:4365-14269 GCA_964596625.1 uncultured bacterium
GTGACGGTTACGACCTCGGTGACGACGACGCAACGGATCAGCCCTTCTACGGGCCGGACGGCGGGTTCGCGAGCGGCGCGCTCGACGACGATGAGGACGACCTCGGCGCTGACGGGTCAGACGTCGCCGACGACGCCGGTCTCGATGACGGCGACGACGACTACGACGACTACGCCGCCTTCGACCTGCACTGGAGCCAGGAGCTCGGCCTGCACACCGGGCCGGCGCTGCGCCACGTCGTGGGCGACGACCTCGACGGCTTCCGCAACGAGGAGGCATACGCCGCTGGCTTCGAGCCGGCGGTCGACCTGTACGGCGACCTGACGAGGTTGGAGGGCGAGGGCGCAGGCGAGTTCCACGACCTCGGCGGCGACCCCGACGCCCTCGGCCGGTTCGCGCTCGGCAGCGATGCCGACGGCGGCAAGAAGCGACGCTGAAGTCCGTGCCATGAAGTGTCCGTACTGCTCGGCCGAAGACACCAAGGTCGTCAACTCGCGACCCTCAGACGAGGGGGCCGCCATCCGGCGGCGCCGCGAGTGCGTCAACTGCCAACGCCGCTTCACCACCTACGAGCGCGCGCAGTTCGAGGCGCTGATGGTCAAGAAGCGCTCGGGCCGGCGCGAGGCGTTCAACCCCGACAAGCTGCTCGACAAGCTGCGCATCGCGGCCAACAAGCGGCCCGTGAGCGAGAAGCAGATGCGCGAGTTCGCGTACGGCTTCGAGGACGACCTGCAGGCACCCGAGATCTCGTCTGACGCCATCGGCAAGCGGGTGCTGCAGTTCCTGCGCGACCTCGACGACGTCGCGTACATCCGCTTCCTCAGCGTCTACCGCGACTTCGACACGGTCGACCGGTTCATCGAGGAGATCCGCCAGCTCGACGAGCAGCAGTCGGCCGGCCGGCGCGCGGCCACGCCGGAGGAGGCCATGCTCGAAGCCGCGCTGGCCGCCCGGGACGAGGCCGAGTCGCGCGGCAACTGACGACGTGAGCGCACGGCGCGTCAGTAGGCCCCAGGACATCGCCCTGCCCCCGGAGTTCGGCGAGCGCGTCGCGGCGGAGTTCGGCGAGGCCGAGGCGGCGGCGCTGTTGGCCGCACTCGAGCGCCCGCCCGTCACCGGGCTGCGCGCGCGCAGCGACCTCGGACCCGTCAGCGAGCTGCTGCAACGACTCGGCTGGGAGGGCGAGCCGCTGCCGTGGTCTGCGGAAGGCGCGCTCCTGCCCGACCGCGAGCCGGACGCCGGCCGCCATCCGGCCACCGTGCACCCATGGCAGGACGCCGGCGCGTACTACCTCCAGGACCCCTCCGCGATGGGCGTCGTCCCGGTCCTCGACCCGCGGCCGGGCATGCGGGTCCTCGACCTCGCGGCCGCGCCGGGCGGCAAGAGCACCTACATCGCCGACCGCCTGGCCGGCAGCGGCCTGCTCTGGGCTCACGACCTGGACGCCGGCAGGGTCGACGCCCTGATCGGCAACCTCGAGCGCTGGGGCGTGAGCAACGCCGTCGTCAGCCAGGGACCGGTCGAACGCCTGGCGCCGTTGGCCGGCACCTTCGACGCGGTGCTCCTCGACGCGCCCTGCAGCGGCGAGGGGTTGTTCCGCAAGTCCGCGGAGGCCCGGCGCCTCTGGTCGCCGCAGCGCGTCGCGGAGTTCGCCGCGGTGCAGGTGGAGCTCCTCGACTTCGCGACATCGCTGCTGCGGCCGGGAGGCGTGCTGGTCTACTCGACCTGCACCTTCTCGCGGGCCGAGAACGAGGAGCAGGTCGCCGCGCTCCTCGCCCGCCACAGCGAGCTAGAGCCCTCGCCGTTCAGCGCGGCGGGCGCCAGCGGGTACCTGTCGGTCACCGGGTCGACGACCCCAGGGCGCGGCAGCGAGCCGGCGCCCGGCGGACCGGCCGCCCCGGCGGACCTCGTTGGCGCCAGCGCCCGCTGGTGGCCGCATCGCCACGCCGGTGAGGGCCACTTCGTCGCACGGCTGCGGCGGAAGGAAGACGCCCCGCCGTCCCGGATGAGGCACCAGGCCCTCGCCGGCGGGCAGCCGGGCGGTGCCAGCGACCCCGCCGCCGCTGGCCGAGATCACGGCGCTCGCCCCCGACAGCTGGCGCGGCGTGGCCGCGACCGGCGAGCGGACCCCTGGGACACCGTGACGAAGGCGGAGCGCGAAGCGCTATCCCAGTTCGTCGACGACCTCTCGGCGGGCCAGGCGGAGCTGGAAGACGACGGGCTCGAGCTGAGGAGCAGCCGCGGCCAGCTCTGGCTGGCGCCGCGCGGCGTCGACCTCAAGGGGATCACACCGCGGCGTGTCGGCACGCCCCTCGGCGAGGTGCGCAAGGGCCGCTTCGAGCCGCACCACGCACTGAGCCGGCTGCGCCGCCTCGGCGCCGCCGCGCGCAGCCTCGACCTGGCGCTCGACGACCCGCGGCTGGCCGCCTACCTGCGCGGCGAGTCGCTCAGCGCCGACGTCGACGACGGCTGGCTCATCGTCGCGGCCGCCGGCCTCCCGCTCGGCTGGGCCAAGGCGAAGCGCGGGGAGCTCAACAACCGCCTGCCGAAGGGCCTGAGGCACGCTCATCACGACTAGTCACGCTGGAGGTGCCCGTGCTACACTCCGCTTTGGCTTGTAGCTTTCGCCGCCGCCGATCACGCTGCCACGATCAACTTGCCCCGATCAAACCAGCCACCGATCGAAGGTGCCGCAGCTCGGCGACAGACTTCGGGAGTCGCGTGCGACGTCCCGGGCTGAGCCCGACAAGCCTTACGACCGCAGACGTGCCGCCGCCGGTCGGGCCGCAAGGCGCCGTACCCGGCGGGAGCCGCGTTCAGCACCTGGTCGAACGACGAGCGCAAGGTTCGAGAAGGACGTGAACAGGTGAAGACTTACTTTCCGAAAGACCCCGGCAACGACTGGGTGATCATCGACGCAGCCGGTCAGAAGGTCGGTCGCCTCGCGACGCAGATCGCAGCCGTGCTCAAGGGCAAGCACAAGCCCACCTACACCCCCCACCAGCCGGGCGGTGACTACGTCATCGTCATCAACGCCGAGAAGGTCGAGTTCAGCGGCAACAAGCTGGACCAGAAGGTGTACACCCGCTACACCGGCTACCAGGGGGGCCTGAGGACCGTTACCGCTCGGGAGCAGCTCGAGAAGTTCCCCGAGCGGGTGCTCGAGCACGCGGTCTGGGGGATGCTCCCCAAGACCCGCATGGGCCGCCGCCTCATCCGTCGCCTGAAGGTGTACAGCGGCGATACCCACCCCCACGAAGCGCAGCAGCCCAAGAAGATGGAGTTGGCCTGATGGACCAGTACTACGGCACCGGACGCCGCAAAGAGGCGATCGCGAGAGTCTTCCTGCGCCCCGGCAACGGGCGCATCACGGTCAACGGCCGCGACTTCCAGGACTACTTCCGCGGCATCCTGGTCGGCGTCGAGGCTCTCGAGCCCCTCAAGTCGACGAACACCGCCGGCCGTTACGACGCGGTGATCACCGTCAAGGGCGGCGGCCCCAGCGGCCAGGCCGACGCGATCAAGCTCGGCGTCGCCCGCGCCCTCCTCAAGGTCGACCCGAACTTCCGCGTGACGCTCAAGAAGAGCGGTCACCTGTCGCGCGACGCCCGCATCGTCGAGCGCAAGAAGTACGGCCTCAAGAAGGCGCGCCGCGCGCCCCAGTACAGCAAGCGCTGAGCTCACGGGGCAGCCGCCCGCCAGGCGAGCGCCCGGGTAACCGATGACGCTGCTGCAGGCGCTGGTCCTCGGGCTGGTACAGGGCCTCACGGAGTTCCTCCCGGTCTCCAGCTCGGGCCACCTCGTACTCGCCAACTACTTCCTCGGCTGGGGCGACTCGCTCCCGCTCTACGTGGACATCGCGACCAACACCGGCACCCTGCTGGCGGTGTTGGTCTTCTTGTGGCGCGACGTCGCGAGCGCGGTGGGCGGGTTCATCGGCGGGCTCACCTCCGCGCAGGGGCGCCAGCGGCCCGGCTGGCGCCTGGCCCTGTTGGTCCTCGTCGGGTCGATCCCGACGGCGCTCATCGGCATCGGCCTGAAGGGCGTCTTCGAACGCCTCAACGCGCCGCTGCCGGTCGCGATCGCGCTCGCCGTCACCGGCTTCATCCTGTGGTTCGCGCCGCGCTCCGGACCCAAGCACGAGGTGAAGGACGTCACCTTCAAGGACGCGCTCATCGCCGGCATCGCTCAGGGCATCGCCGTGATACCGGGCATCTCGCGCTCCGGCACGACCATCGCGACCCTGCTGGGCCGAGGGGTCGATAAGGACCTCGCCCCGCGCCTCTCCTTCCTGCTCTACCTCGTGGTGTCGTTCGGGGTCGCGCTGCTCGGCGTCCGCGAGATCGGCGAGGCCGAGATCGGGGCGCTGCCGCTGGTGGTGATGACCGCGGCCTCGTTCGCCGTCGGCTACGTAGCGCTGCTGCTCGTCTTCTCACTCCTGCGCCGCGGGCAGTTCAGGATCTTCTCCCCCTACCTCTGGGCCTTGAGCGCGTTCACGCTGCTCTACCTGCTGTTCACGAGCTGAGCAAGGCTCGGTAACAGCCCGTGATGAGCGTCGGGGCCGACAACTTCGCCCGCCGAAGCGTGGGCTATGATTGCCAGGCTTAGGAGGCGACTGTCATGAACGTCGTAACCCGAATCGCGCCGTCTCCAACCGGTGATCCCCACGTCGGCACGGCTTACGTCGGACTGTTCAGCTACGTTCTCGCCAAGAAGCACGGCGGTCGGTTCATCTTCCGGTTGGAGGACACCGATAGGCAGCGCTACCTCGAGGCTTCCGAGCAGCGGATCCTCGAGATGTTCGAGTGGTTGGGCATCGCGCCGGACGAGAGTCCCGTGGTTGGCGGGCCCAACGGCCCGTACCGTCAGAGCGAGAGGCTCGAGCACTACCGGCGCGCCGCCGACGAGCTGCTGGCGGCCGGCAAGGCCTACAGGGCCTTCGAGACGGCCGAGGAGCTCGACGAGATGCGCAAGGAACAGAAGCGCCTCGGTCGGCCGCTCGGCTACGACGGCCGCGGCCGCGAGGTCCCGAAGGACGAGCAGGAGCGCCGTGCCGAGGCCGGCGAGCCGCACGTGGTACGACTGGTCACGCCAGACGAAGGCTCGACCACCATCCGCGACCGGCTGCGCGGCGACATCAGCTTCCCCAACACCGAGATCCGCGACCCCGTGCTGCTCAAGTCCGACGGCTACCCGACGTACCACCTGGCCGTCGTAGTCGACGACCACCTGATGGGCGTCACCCACGTGGTGCGGGCCGAGGAGTGGATCACCAGCACGCCGCTGCACGTGCTGCTCTACCGGGCCATGGGCTGGGAGCTGCCGGAGTTCGTGCATTTGCCGCTGCTGCGCAACCCCGACCGCAGCAAGCTGAGCAAGCGCAAGCTCGACACCTCGGTCGACTCCTACCGTCAGCAGGGGATCCTGCCAGAAGCCCTCCTCAACTTCCTCGCCACCATGGGCTGGAGCATGCCGGACGGCCGGGAGTTCTTCAGCGTCGACGACATGATCGCCGCCTTCGACCTCGACCGCATCTCGCTGGGCGAGCCGATCTTCGACGTCAAGAAGCTGCGCTTCTTCAACGCCAAGTACCTGCGCGAGCTGCTGCCGCTCGAGGAGGTCGCCGCGCGGCTCGAGCCGCTGCTCGAGGCGGCCGGCTACACCACCGACGACCACGACTACCTCCTCGACGTCGTCGACGTCTTGCGCCCGCGCGCCGAGACGCTGGTCGAGATCGTCGAGCAGGCCGGTTACTTCTTCACCGACACCGTGCGCTACGACGAGGCCGCCCGCAAGCAGCTGGCCGCCGGCCAGGCCCACCTCGAGGCCGTCGAGCGGCGCCTCTCGATGCTCGAGTTCTTCGACTACGACGGCGTCGACGACATGCTGCGCGAGTACGTGCAGGAGGAGGCCGTCGGCATGGGCAAGGTGATGATGCCGCTGCGCGCGGCCCTCACCGGCACCACCAACGCGCCTGGGGTCGTAGACCTCATAGTGATCCTCGGTAAGGAGGCCTCCCTGGCGCGCATCGGCGCGGCGCTCACCTTCATCGACGCCGGCCTGCCCGACGACGACCCGCAGAAGGCGTTGGAGGAGGAGAAGGCGAGGCTCGAGGCCGCCGAGAAGGCCGCCGGCAAGAGCGTCGTCAAGAGCGTCGGGGCCGCTGCCGCCAGGTCGGCGAGGGCTTCCGGCGGCGCCGACGGAGACGGCGCGTGAACTGGTTCGACCGCCTGAAGCGGGGCCTGTCCAAGACCAGGGGGGCGCTGAGCGACGCCATCGAAGAGCCGGCGAGCTCCGGTGACAGCGCGGCCCCAGGCGAGCAGGCCGGCCGCGGCGACGCGGGACGCGGCGCCGAGCAGTCAGGCCGCGCCGGGTCCGCCGCTGCCGGGCAGCCAGCGCGCCGTCCGGCGCCCGCCCGCCGCGCCGCCAACTGGGAGATGGACTTCGACGAGCTCGAGTTCGCGCTGATCTCGGCCGACGTCGGCGCGAAGCTGGCGGCCGAGGTCGTGGAGGCCGCGAGGCGCGAGCGGGAGCGGGGCACCTCTTTCAAGGAGTCGCTGGAGAAGGCGCTCCTCGATCAGCTCGAGCCCGACCGCATGCGTCAGAAGCTGCGCCGTGTCGGCTTCCAACTCGACGTCACCCGCAAGCTCGTCGAGCCGGCCGGGAAGGTGGTGATGGTCGTCGGCGTCAACGGCGTCGGCAAGACCACGACGATCGCCAAGCTCGGCGCCTACTACCAGCGCAACGGCCGCAAGGTGATGTTCGCAGCCGGCGACACCTTCAGGGCGGCGGGCAGCGCCCAGCTCGCGGTGTGGGGGGAGCGCCTCGGCATCGAGACCGTGACCGGACCGGAGAACAGCGACCCGGCGTCGGTCGCCTTCGACGGCGCGCAGCGGCGCAAGGCGACGGGGCACGACCTGCTGTTCGTCGACACGGCCGGCCGCCTGCACACCAAGCACAACCTCATGGAGGAGCTGAAGAAGGTCAAGCGCGTCATCGACCGCGCCGACCCCGGCGAGCCCAAGGACGTCTGGTTGGTGCTCGACGCCGTCACCGGCCAGAACGGCCTGGAGCAGGCGCGCCGCTTCAACGAGGCCGTGACCCTCACCGGGGTGATCGTCACCAAGCTAGACGGCACGGCCAAGGGCGGCATCCTCCTGCCGATCACGCGCGAGCTCGGGCTGCCGATCAAGTTCATCGGCGTCGGCGAGCAGCAGGAAGACTTGCAACCGTACGACGCCGCGGCGTTCGTGCAGGCTCTGCTCGACATGCCGGCCCAGGCGGCCTGACGCGGGCCGGGTGGGCGCCGGCGCCGACGCCGCGGTCCTGGTGCTCAGCGCCACGGCGTTCGAGACGGCCGCGCTGCGCGAGCGTCTGTCGAACGAGCACGGCGGTGACCCGTGGCCGGGTTGGCCCGCCGTCGTGCGCGGCAGCCTTCCTGGCGACGGTCCAGCACCCGACGTCCCGGTGCTGCTCGCTGTCAGCGGCGTCGGCAAGGCGAACGCCGCGGCTGCGGTGGCCAGCGTCGTCGCGGCGTCGCACGGCGCCGTCGCCGCCGTCCTCCAGGTGGGGATCGGCGGCGCCTATCCCGGGACGGGACTGGCTCTGGGCGAAGCCGTGCTGGCGCGCAGCGAGTTCGACCTCGACCTCGGCGTCGGGACGAGACCGCACTGGAGCGGCTTGGAGAGCCTCGGGTTCGCGGCCTTCTCTCACGCGGCCGAGCCCAATCGCCTCGACCTCGAGAGCGAGGCCCTGCGCGCGGTGCGAGGCGCCACCGGCCTGCGCTCAGCAGCGTTCGCGACGTCCGACAGCGTGACGGCCGACCGGGAACTCGCGGCCTCGCTGGCGGACAGCCACGCCGTTGAGGTCGAGTCCATGGAGGGCGTCGCGGCAGCCCAGGCCGCCGCCGCGTTCGCCGTGCCGTTCGTGGAGCTGCGCGCTATCAGCAACCTCGTCGGCGAGCGGGACAAGAGCCGCTGGGCCATCGGCGACGCGGTGAGGGCCGCGGCTCAAGCTGCGGTCGCGGCCCTGCCGGCGCTGTGGGACAGCGTCGCAGGGCGTTAAGGTGGCGCGATGACCTTCCTCGCAAGCGTCCCCATCTGGGTCTACTTCGTGATCATGGCGGTCACCTTCATGACCGTCCACGTCGTGGCCTTCAACCCGAACAGGCAGTCGGCCCGCGGGGCCGGCACCACGGCCATGCGCCTCGGGTCCTCCGGCCTGTTGCTCGTCGCCCTGCTGGTGATGCGGCCGGCGGCCCCCGTCACGCTGCTCGTCGCGCTCGGCCTCTCGGCGCTCGGCGGCTACCTCAGTGGCCGGGCCGCGCCACCGCTCAAGCCGCGGGAACCCCGCTAGGCACGGGTATACTCCCGCATGGGACTGACCACTGGCGGCGAGATCCTAGTAGCGGCGCGCCGCGGCGGCTACGCCGTCGGCGCCTTCAACACCAACGACATGGAGATAACTCAGGCGATCATCGAGGCCGCACACGAGACCTCGAGCCCGGTGATCGTCTCGCTCTCCGAGGGCGCGCTGAAGTTCGGCGGTGACGCCCTGGTGGCGGTCGTCAAGCACCTGGCCAACGCGTCGACCGTGCCGGTGGCCATCCACCTCGACCACGGCAGCTCCTTCGAGTCGTGCATGAGGGCGCTGCGGTACGGCTTCACCTCGGTGATGATCGACATGTCGCACGCCGAAGAGGACGTCAACGTCGAGGAGACGGCTCGCGTGGTGGAGGCCGCGCACGCGGTCGGCGTGACGGTCGAGGCCGAGATCGGCCGGCTCGGGGGCATCGAGGAGCACGTCAACGTCTCGGCGGAGGACGCCACCCTCACGCAACCCGAGGAGGCCGCTCGCTTCATGGAGCGCAGCGGCGCCGACTACCTGGCGGTCGCCATCGGCACTTCCCACGGGGCCTACAAGGGCAAGGGTCGACCGTTCATCGACCACGACAGGCTCGCGGCCATCTCCCGGCTGGTGCCGCAACCGCTGGTCATGCACGGCGCCTCCGGCGTGCCGGCCTCGCTCGTGGAGCGCTTCAACCGAGCCGGAGGGACCCTGGCCGACGCGGTGGGCATCCACCCCGACGACGTGACCCGCGCCGTGCGGTCGGGCATCTCCAAGGTCAACACCGATACCGACCTGCGCCTCGCGTTCACCACCAGCATCAGGGAGACGCTGCTGGCCGACCCCGCGCAGTTCGATCCCCGCAAGCTGCTGGGCCCGGCGCGCAGCGAGATGAAGAGCGTGGTGGCCGAGCGCATGAGGCTGTTCGAGTCGGCCGGCAAGGTCTAGCTCAACCGCCCTGATCCACTCCCCTGGCCGCGGCGTCGTCGCGGGCCGGCGTCACGTAAACGGTCTTGTGGTGGGCGAAGTTCACGGCGCCAGCCGAGCCGCCCTTCTGACGCCAGACGTGCTTGCGCGCGGTGTAGTCGACCGGCACGTTGTCGGAGTCGCGAGCCTGGGAGAAGCCGGCGGCCAGCCTGGCAGCGAACAGCACCGTGTCGAACGGGATCTCGCGGCCTTGCGAGCGGACCACGACGTGGGCGCCGCGGTAGCCCTGCACGTGCAGCCACAGGTCGCGCGAGCGCGCGAGCTTGAAGGTGATGGCGTCGTTCTCCTTCGCGGTGCGGCCGACGAAGACCTCGTAGCCGCGGGGGTCGACGAAGCGCACGCCGTGGCGCTGCGCGTCGGACGCAGCCCGCCTGCCCTTGGCGACGCCGGGCCGCCCGGCGCCGTCCGCCGGATCGCCGGCGTCCCAAGCCTCGGCCAGCTCGCGCAACCGCCGCTCTTCGGCGTTGCCCGCCTCGCCCAACGCGCGCTCGACGGAGGCGGCCTCCTCACGTAACGCGGGGAGCTGCTCGGCGGCCCTGGCGGCCCGCGCCTCACGGCGCTTGGCCCGCTC
>CAZQVC010000006.1:14369-25772 GCA_964596625.1 uncultured bacterium
GCCTTCGCGTTGCCGGCCGCGTCCAACCGCGGGTCTACCTCCAGCGTCACCTCCTCGCCGGCGAAGCCGCGCAGCCTGGCCGTGCCGGCCTCCACTTCGAAGCCGGCAGCGTTGGCCAGGAGCAGGTCGCCCTCCTCGCGCAGGGCGCTGGCCTCGGCCGCGGCCGCCACCGCGTCCTCGGCATCCGCCAGCCGCCGGCGCGCGAGCCGCTGCCGGCGCTTCAACGCCGCCACCACCCGGTCGCGCAGCTGGCTCACGGCGCGCTCCGAGGCCTGCCGCTCGGCCGGGGGCTCGCCGAGTTCCAGCAGGAGGGCGGCCGGCCGCTGAGCCACCCGCTGCACGGCCGCAACGGCCGCGTCGAGCCGCTCGCCGGCGAGTGAACGCTCGTCGAGCGTCTCAGCGTCGTCTTGGCCCGCGGCTTCGTTCGCGCCGAGCCCCGCGCCCACCTCGGCGCGGTAGGCGGCTCGCACGGCGGCCATCAGCTGCGGGCCGATGCCGTCGACGAGGTCACGCACCTCGTCCAGCCGGCGCCCGCTCAGCGCGGCGCGGAGTTCGTCGTCGCCAGCGCGCAGCGGGTCGAGCTTGTCGTACGGCGGGGGCGGCACGTACCGCGCGCCTGGACGCAGCTCCCGGTAACGGTTGCGCTGCGCGAGGATCACGCGCTCGACGCCGAGGATCGTGCCGTCCTCCGCGAGGAGCACGAGGTTGGCGTTGCGCCCCGTCAACTCGGCCACGAGCGTCGTGCCGGGCTCCGGCACGAAGCCGCTGGTCGACCCGAACTCCAGGCGCACGACGCGGTCCAGCGCCGGTTGTGAGGCGCCGATCAGCGGCCCAACCGCCCGGGCGGCGAGCTGCTCCTGGAACGGCGTTCGCGGCGGGGCGTCGCCGGGCGCGCCGCCGCGCAGCTCGAAGCGGGGCGCGGGCGGGCGGCTATGGAGCCACAGCGAGACCTCGCCGATGAGCGGCAGCACCGCGGTGCGGTCGTCGGGGAAACGCCAGCCACGGCGCTCGGCCGGCAGCAGCGGCGCGAGCAGCCTCAGTTGCTCTGCGATCAACAGCCCTTCCACGTAGCCAGGGTACGCGGCCGACGGGCCTAGCGGGGCCCCGCCGCTCCAGCCGAGCGCCGGCGCATGGGGCGAGTTGGGAGGCTCAGTTCAGCAGGCGGTCGAAGTCGCCGAGCACCCGCCGTGCTTGTTCCAGGTAGCGCGTGAGGGGGATATGCCACTCGCTGCCGGCGTCGGTGTACTCGAGCGCGGCGCGGGCGTGGCGCAGCAGCTGCTCGGCGTGCTCGTCGCCGAACTGGGCGTAGACGTCGGCCAGCATCTGCTGAGCGCTGATCCAGTAAGGGTCGCCGGGGTGGCTCGCGCTGATCGTCTGCTCGAACCAGCTGGCGGCCTCTTCGAGGCGGTAGTACTCGTAAGCGATGTTCCCCAACGTGAGACAGGCGGCGGCCGTCGCCCCCAGCTCCAACGCCTGTTCCGCGACCACCTGAGCGGCCTCGAACTCGCCGTTGCGGAGCCTGACGTCGGCCAGGTCGGCGAGCGCGTCGGCGCGGTGGGAGTAGCTCGGATCGCTGACGACCTCGGCGAGCAGGTCCTCGGCCTGCAGCAGCTTGTCGCACTCGATCATCGTGTAGGCCGCTTCGTGCTGGGTGTAGGCGCGGTGCTCGGCGGGCGCGAGGTCGAGGGCCCGCTCGAACTCGACCAGCGCCTCCCGGCTGCGGCCGAGCGCGCTGAGCGCCTGCGCCGTGGCGAAGACCACGCTGTACGCACCGCCCTCCTCGTCGTCGTCGAGGTCGGTGCTGGCGCGCGCTTCGGCCAGCAGCTCGAGCGCCTGGTTGGGGTTGCCGAGCTCCAGGTGGGCGCGCCCCAGCAGGTAGCGGTGGACCGACAGCTCGTCGTCGCGCAGCAGCAGGTCGTCGACCGACTCGAGGGTCTCGACCGCCTCACCGGTGCGCCCCAGCTCGATCAGGGCGCCGGCGAGGCTCAGCCGTTCCGGCTCGCGCTCGGGCGGCGGCGCCCACTCGATGGCCTGAGCGAACGCCTCGACGGCGCCCTCCCACTCGCCCATCGCCTCGCGGCACTGGCCGAGGAGCGACCAGCGGCGCCACCGCAGGTAGGCGGGGAGGCGGGCTTCGTCGATCGCCAGCAGGCGCCGGGCCGCGCTCTTGGGCGCGTCGACGGCGAAGAGCGCGGACCCGGCGTGGTAACCGGCCACCGGGTCGGCGTCGTCCGGCACGTCCCTAAGGCCTCGCTTGACGTCGCCTACGGCTCCACCGCGGAAGGCGGCGAACTCCCAGAACAGCGCCCTGTACAGCGGCTGGGAGGCGAGGTTCGGATCCAAAGCGGCCGCCGAGCGCAGCGCTGGCTGACCGTTCTCCAGACCTTCTTCCCCGTAGAGCGCGTAGAGCTCGGCCAGCATCAGCCACGACTGGCCCTGCCCCTGACGCGAGGCGCGCCTGGCAGCGTGCTCCAGCATCGCGAGCGCGACGTCGTAATGGCCCTGCGCCAGTGCGGCGTGAGCCCCTTCGAGGTCCGGCCCGCGTAGACGGCGGAAGATCACGTCCTCACGCTACCACGACAAGTCACGTGCAGGACGCCGCAAAGTCCTACCGACCGGCGCTGAGCGCCGGCCCGGCGCCGAGGGTGACGACTTGCGTTCACGCGCCGTAAGGCTAATGATTCGCCGCGTGGCCAGCACGACGCCAGAGCGCGCGGGGCCCGCGAACGGCCTGAGGCGTTTCCTCCCAGGGCCGCGGGACTACTCGCTCAAGCACTTCCGCCCTGATCTGTTGGCTGGCGTGACGGTGGCTTTCGTCGCGCTGCCCTTGGCCCTGGGGTTCGGCGTGACCTCCGGCGCCGGCGCCACCGCCGGCCTGGTCACGGCCATCGTGGCGGGCTTCGTCGCGGCCGTGCTGGGCGGTTCGAACTTCCAGGTGACCGGCCCCACCGGCGCGATGACGGCGGTGCTGCTGCCGATCGTGGCCGAGCACGGCGTGGTCGCCCTGCCCCTGCTCGGTGTCTCGGCCGGGGTGATCCTGCTGGCGCTCGGCTTCATGGGCATCGGGCGCTACGTGCGCTTCATCCCGTGGCCGGTGATCACCGGCTTCACCAACGGCATCGGCATCATCATCTTCCTGCAACAGCTGCCCAACGTGCTCGGCGTGGCGCAGCCGCACGGCGAGAACATCGTGCCCGTTACCGTCACCGCCGTGAGGGCGTGGCTCGCCTCACCCGGCTTCCTGCCGATCGTGCTGGCGGTCATGACCGTGGCCTTGATGGTCGGCTGGGGCAGGGTCAAGGCGCTGGCCGCGGTGCCGGCCAGCATGGCGGCGCTGATCATCGTCAGCCTCGTCTCGCTCACCGCGCCGTTCGCTGACGTCGCGCGGATCGGCGCGATCCCGCGGAGCCTGCCGGCACCGCAGCTGCCGTTCGTCGGCTTCAGCGACGGCTGGGGCGACCTCGCGCGGGCCGCGATCGCGATCGCGGTGCTGGCCGCGCTCGAGAGCCTGCTGTGCGCGCTGGTCGCCGACGGGATGACCGTGGGCGAGCGGCACGACCCCGACAGGGAGCTTATCGGTCAGGGCTTCGGCAACATCGCAGCTGGGCTGTTCGGCGGGCTGCCCTCGACGGCGGCGTTGGCCCGCACTGCGGTCAACGTTCGCTCCGGCGCCCGCACGCGAATGGCGGCGATCATTCACGCCCTCACCCTGCTGGTGGTGATCATGTTCCTCGCGCCCTTGGCCTCACGCATCCCGCTGGCGGTGCTCGGCGGCATCCTGATGGTCGTCGCGGTGCGCATGGTCGAGAGGCATGCGACCAGGATGATCGTGCGGAGCACCAAGTCGGACGCCTTCGTCCTGCTGCTGACCATGATCGTCACCGTGCTCTTCGACCTCATCCTGGCCATCGAGGTCGGCCTGGTGGCGGCGGCGATCTTGTTCATCGCCCGCATGAGCTCGGTCTTCAAGGTCGACCCGGTCGACCTCACCGACGGCGCGATCGCGCCCCGCATGACCGACCGCGACCGCGAGGACCTCGAGCGACTGCGCGACCAGGTGGTCGCCTTCCGCGTGGAGGGCCCGATCTTCTTCGGGGCCTCCGAGCGTTTCATCGACCAGCTGCTCAAGGTCGACAAGGGCATCAAGGTGCTGATCTTGCGCCTGCGCGCCGCCCCGGTCCTCGACGCGACGGGCCTCACTGCCCTACAGGCGCTCCACGAGCGCCTCGAGCGACGCGGGGTCGTGCTCCTGCTATCCGGCCTCCAGCCGCAGCCGGCCGACGTGCTGAAGCGCGCTGGCGCCTACGACGAACTGACCGACCACGGCAAGCACGACTTCGCCACGACGGAACAGGCGATCAGGGAGGCGAACCGGAGGCTGGCCGCCGGCGCTTGAGGCTAGCCGCGTGGCGCGATCAGTTGCCCGCGGCGCGATCAGTTGACCGCCGCGGTCTCCTCCACCGGCCGCAGCTCGAAGTCGCCGCCGGAGGCCGGCAGGACCTCCACCGTCTGGCCGTCCTCGATCTCGCCGGCGATGAGGCGCCGGGCCAGCGGCGTCTCGATCTTCTCGCGGATGAGGCGCTTGAGGGGACGAGCGCCGAACACCGGGTCGTAGCCCTGCGCGGCGAGCTGCTCGAGGGCGCCGGCGGTGAAGTCGAGCACGATGCGCCGCTCGGCGAGCCGGTCCTGAAGCTGCCGCAGCTGGATGCGCGCGATGTCACCCACCTGCTCCCTGGCCAGCGGCTCGAAGACGATGACGTCGTCGATGCGGTTGAGGAACTCGGGCCGGAACTGCTGGCGCAGGAGGCCGAACACCGTGGCCTTGATCTCGGCGTGATCGGCACCCGAGCTGGCGGCCTCGAGGATCTGCGGGCTGCCGATGTTGCTGGTCATGATGATCACCGTGTTGCGGAAGTCGACGGTGCGGCCCTGTGAGTCGGTGAGGCGCCCGTCGTCGAGCAGCTGGAGCAGCGTGTTGAAGACGTCGGGGTGTGCCTTCTCGATCTCGTCGAAGAGCACCACGCTGTACGGCTTGCGCCTGACGGCTTCGGTGAGCTGCCCGCCCTCCTCGTAGCCGACGTAGCCGGGAGGGGCGCCGATCAGCTTGGAGACGGTGTGCTTCTCCATGTACTCCGACATGTCGAGGCGGACCATCTGGTCGGGGCTGTCGAACAGCTGCCAGGCCAGCGCCTTGGCCGTCTCGGTCTTGCCGACCCCGGTCGGGCCGAGGAAGATGAACGAGCCGATCGGCCGGTTCGGATCGGAGAGACCGGCCCGCGACCGGCGGATGGCATCGGCGACGGCCGTGATCGCCTCGTCCTGACCGATGACGCGCTCGTGCAGCGCCTCCTCGAGGTGAAGCAACTTCTCGCGCTCGCCCTCCAACAGGCGCGCGACGGGGATGCCGGTGGCCCGCGCCACCACGGCGGCGATCTCGTCCTCGCCGACCGAGAGCCTGACGTACTGGGCGCCCTGCAGCTGCGCGGCGAGCTCCCTGACGCTCGCCTCCAGCTTGGGCAGCTCACCGTAGCGGAGCTTGGCCGCCGTCTCAAGGTCGTAATCGCGCTCGGCGGCCTCGATCTGGGTGCGCACGCGGTCCAGCTCCTCCTGGTCGGCGCGCCACTGGTCGAACACGGCGCGCTCCGCCTCCCAGTCCGCCTGCGCCTGACCGATCTGGTCGGCGATCGACTTCAGCTCCTCCTCGATGCGCAGCAGGCGCGAGGCCGACTCGGGGTCCTCCTCGCGCTTGAGCGCCTCGCGCTCGATCTCCAGTTGCAGCCGACGGCGCCTGAGGCCGTCGATCTGCTCTGGCAGGCTCTCGAGCTGCACGCGGATGCGGCTGGCGGCCTCGTCGATGAGGTCGATGGCCGAGTCGGGCAGGCGGCGGTCGGAGATGTAGCGGTGCGCCATGGTGGCGGCCGCGATGAGGGCCGGGTCGGAGATCTCGACGCCGTGGTGGACCTCGTACTTCTCCTTCACCCCGCGCAGGATCGAGATCGTCTCCTCCACCGTCGGCTCGTCGACCACGATGGGCTGGAAGCGGCGCTCGAGCGCGGCGTCCTTCTCGATCTCGCGGTACTCGCTGAGCGTCGTCGCGCCGATCATGTGCAGCTCGCCGCGCGCCAGGGCCGGCTTGAGCATGTTGCCCGCGTCGACGGCGCCCTCGGCCTTGCCGGCGCCGACGATGGTGTGCAGCTCGTCGATGAACAGGATGATCTCGCCCTCGGAGTGGGTGGTCTCCTGGATGACGGCCTTGAGGCGCTCCTCGAACTCGCCGCGGTACTTGGCCCCGGCCAGCAGGCTACCCATGTCGAGCTGGACGATGCGCTTGCCCTGGAGGCCGTCGGGGACGTCCTTGTTGACGATGCGTTGGGCGAGCCCCTCGGCGATGGCCGTCTTGCCGACGCCGGGCTCGCCGATCAGCACGGGGTTGTTCTTGCTGCGGCGCAACAGGATCTGGATGGTGCGCCTGATCTCCTCGTCGCGGCCGATGACCGGGTCGAGGCCGCCGTCGCGCGCGCGCTGCGTGAGGTCGATGCCGTACTTCTCGAGCGCCTCGAAGGTGCTCTCGGCTGACTTGCTGTCCACGGACCGGCCTCCTCTGATCTCGAGCGCAGCCTGGCGCAACGCGTCGGCCTCCGGCAGCGCGCTCAGGTCTCGGGCTGCCGCGCGGCGCACCGCGACGAGCAGCGTGTCTTGCGCGACGAAGGCGTCGCCCAGCTCACCAGCGAGCTGCCCGGCGCCTTCGAGGGTCTTCGCCAGCTCCTGGCTCATGAACAGCTCGCCGCTGGTCCCGCCGGTGACCTTCGGCAGCTTCTCCAAAGCGGCGTCAACGGTAGAGCGCGCCGCGTCGGCCGACATGCCGGCCTTCTCCACGACGCGCGACGGCAAGCCTTGCGGGTCCGCGAGGAGCGCGGCCGTGAGGTGCAACGGTGTGATCTGTTGGTGCTGCCTGGCCCTGGCTACCTGCTGTGCGCTGGCGACCATCTGCAGAGCAGCTTCGGTGAAACGCTCGGCATCCATGCCACCGATGATATGGACTTGAGCGTGGTGTTGTCAACTTTTGTGATAACGAACTTGCGGTCGAAAGTCGCGTCGCAGCCGCGTTCGCCGGCGCCGAGGGCGGCCGAGCGCCCACCGCTCAGTCGGACTTGAACTCGGCGACCAGCCCGCTGATCACCGCCTTCGCGTCCCCGAAGAGCATCCGCGTGTTCGGCTTGTAGAACAGCGGGTTCTCGACGCCGGAGAAGCCGGGGTTCATCGAGCGCTTGAGCACGAACGTGGTGCGGGCCTTGTCGACTTCGATGATCGGCATGCCGTACAGCGGGCTCCCCGGATCCTCCTTGGCCGCGGGGTTCACGACGTCGTTGGCCCCGATCACCACCGCGACGTCGACGACCTCCATGGTGGGGTTGACGTCGCCAGGCTCGACCAGCTGCTCGTAAGGCACGTTGGCCTCCGCCAGCAGCACGTTCATGTGGCCGGGCATGCGGCCAGCCACAGGGTGAATGGCGTAGCGGACCTCGGCCCCGTTCTCCTCGAGCAGGTCGGCCAGCTCCTTCACCACGTGCTGCGCCTGGGCCACGGCCATGCCGTAGCCGGGCACGAACACGACCGAGGCAGCGGCCTCCAGGACGTAGTACGCGTCCTCCGGCGTCATCGCCTTGACCTCGCCCTCGACGGCGCTCGTCGTCTGCTTGGTGACCGCTCCGAAGCCGCTGAAGAGCACGTTGGCCAGCGAGCGGTTCATGGCCTTGCACATGATCTGGGTGAGGATCAGACCCGAGGCGCCAACCAGCGACCCGGCCACGATCAGCACGTTGTTGCCGATGGCGAAGCCGGCCGCGCTGGCGGCCAGGCCGGAGTAGCTGTTCAGCAACGAGATCACGATGGGCATGTCGGCGCCGCCGATCGGGATCACGGCCAGCACGCCCAGCACCAGCGCGAGCACGACGGCGAGGAGCAGCCACAAGGAGCTGCCGGCAGGGTCGATCACGAAGAACACGCCGAGGACCAACGCCCCACCGATGATCAGCGCGTTGACGGGCTGCTGCCCGGCGAACAGGATCGGCTTGCCGCTGATCCGCTCGGAGAGCTTGCCCCAGGCCACGACCGAGCCGCTGAGCGTGACGCCACCGATGAGCACGGCGAGGAACAGCGTGACGGCCGTAACGGGAGCGGCCGCCGGGTTGCCGACGTACTCGACGAGACCGACCATCAAAGAGGCGCCGCCGCCCGACCCGTTGAGCAGAGCGACGGTCTCCGGCATCTGCGTCATCTGCACGCGCCGTGCGACGACGGCGCCGATGGCGCCGCCAACCACGATGCCGACCACGATCCAGACGAAGTCGACGCCCTGGACGAAGAGCGTGGCCACCACCGCGAGGAGCATCCCGACCGCCGAGATGGCGTTGCCCCGGCGGGCCGTCTCGGCCCTCCCCAGCATCTTCAGGCCGACGATGAACAGCACGGACGCGACGATGTAGGCGAGCTCGAGGAGCGAGTCCACGACCTCAGCGCTCCTTCTTCTGGCCGGCGCGGAACATGCCGAGCATGCGGTCGGTCACCAGGTAGCCCCCGACCACGTTGATCGTCGCCAGCACCAGGGCGAGCACGGCGAGCACGGTGCCGAGCGTCCCACCGACCGCGGTCGCAGCCATGGCGCCGACGATCGTGATGCCGGAGATCGCGTTGGAGCCCGACATCAGCGGCGTGTGGAGCTGCGAGGGCACCTTGTTGATCAGCTCGAGCCCGAGGAAGACCGCCAGCACGAAGATGAACAGCAGCAGCATGATGCTCATGACGTCGCCTCCTGCTCCACTACCGCCCTCACCCGCTCGTCTCGGATCACGCCGCCGTGGGTGAGCAGACAGGCCGCGACGACGTCGTCTGCGGTGTCGAGCCGCAGGTTGGAGGCGTCCTCGTCCCAGGCGTGCTCGATCAGGAGGTAGAGGTTGTTGGCGTACATCTGGCTGGCGTCGAGCGCGACGGCGGCCGGGAGGTTGCCCGGCCCCATGATCGTCACGCCGTTGGGCGTAACCACCTCACGCCCGACCTCCGTGCCCTCCACGTTGCCGCCGGTCGAGGCGGCCATATCGACGATCACGCTGCCGGGCTTCATGCCGGCGACCATCGAGGCGTCGATTATGCGCGGCGCGCGGCGGCCGAACACCTGAGCGGTGGTGATGACGACGTCGGCGTTGGCGCAGACCTTGGCCATCTGCTCGCGCTGCCTGGCGAGCTGCTCCTCTGTGAGGGCCTTGGCGTACCCCTGCTCCGTCTGCCCCGTCTCGCCGACGTCGATCTCGACGAAGCGGGCGCCGAGCGACTGCACCTGCTCCTTGACCACCGGGCGCGTGTCGTAGGCCTCGACCCTGGCACCCAGCCTCTTCGCCGTGGCTATCGCCTGCAGGCCGGCGACGCCGGCGCCCACCACGAACACGCGCGCGGGCGCGATCGTGCCGGCCGGCGTGCTCATCATGGGGAAGGCCTTGATGGAGCGCTGCGCCGCTGCGATCACGGCCGCGTAGCCGGCCAAACTGGCCTGGCTGGAGAGCGCGTCCATCTTCTGCGCGTAGGTGGTGCGGGGGATCAACTCCATGCACAACGCCGAGATGCCGGAGGCCGCCAAGGCGGAGACCAAGCCGGCGTTGAAGAACGGGTCGAGGAAGCCGGCCAGCAGCGCCCCCGGCCGCAGTGCCGCCACCGTCTCGAGCGACGGTGGCTGTACGGCCAGCAGCAGGTCGGCCTCGGCCAGCAGCGCGGCCCGCGAGCCGACCGTCGCACCGGCGGCCGCGTACTCGGTGTCGGAGCGCTGGATGGCCGCCCCCAGACCCGCTTCAACGCTCACCGCCGCCCCGAGCTGCACGAGCCTGGCGGCGCTCTGGGGCGTGACGGCGACTCGCCTCTCGCCCTCGACGGTCTCCTTCAGCGCGACGATTCTCATCTGGCATTCAATATTGCACGCCCGCGTCGCCACAGGCTTCGCCTGAACCGGGCGCGGGTACCACAGCTATACTGTCGCCTCATGACCGGCGCGAACGGCGACGACAACAGACGACACGGCATCGCGCACATCGGCGTGCTGACAAGCGGCGGCGACTCCCCAGGCATGAACGCCGCCATCCGCGCCGTGGTGCGCACGGCCAAGCACGACGGGCTGCGGGTCTCGGGCATCTACCGCGGCTTCCAGGGCCTGCTCGACGACGACATCGAGGAGCTCGGCGTGCGCAGCGTGGCGAACATCATCCAGCGCGGCGGCACCGTGCTGCGCACCGCGCGGTGCGAGGAGTTCTACCAGCCCGAGGGGCGCGCCAAGGCCGCGGAGCGCCTGCGCGCGCACGGCATCGACGGCCTGGTCGTGATCGGCGGCGACGGCAGCTTCCGCGGCGCGCTCGCCCTGCACCGGGAGCACGGTGTGCCCGTCACCGGGGTGCCGGCCACCATCGACAACGACATCTACGGCACCGACGTCTCGATAGGCTTCAACACCGCGACCAACATCGCCCTCGACGCGGTGGACCGCTTGCGCGACACGGCCGCCAGCCACGACAGGCTCTTCCTGGTGGAGGTGATGGGCCGCCACGCCGGCCACATCGCGTTGGCCGTCGGGGTGGCGGGCGGCGCCGAGGCGATACTCATCCCCGAGGCGCCGATCGCGGCCGAGGAGGTGGCCGACCTGATCGTGGCGGCACAGGCCCGCGGCAAGAGCTCGAGCCTCATCGTCGTCGCCGAAGGCGCCTACCCCGGCGGCGCGGCCGCGCTGCAGGCGATCGTCGAGGAGAAGAGCGGCTACGAGATGCGCAGCGTGATCCTCGGCCACACCCAGCGCGGCGGCACGCCGAGCACCCGCGACAGGGTGCTCGCCTCGCGGTTGGGCTTCCACGCGGTTAGGGCTCTCACCGACGGCTTGCGGGACGTCATGGTCGGCACCGACAGGAAGTCCACGGTGTTCGCACCGCTGGCGGAGGTCGTCTCGAATCACAAGGACATCGACCGCGAGCTGCTGGAGATCGCGTCGGTGCTGGCTACCTGAGCGAACCGAAAATCCGGGTTTGCCGACCGCGACTACGGCTCAGGCGCGGCTGGCGCGCACGAACGCGTCCCGGCCCTTCTGCAGCACCACCGGCTCGGTGAGGTCGACCTTCAGCTGCGGGTCCTCGACTACTTCGCCGTTAAGCTTCAGGCCCCGGTTCGCGATCAGCCTGCGCGCCTCGCCGTTGGAGCTGGTGAGACCGGCCAGGGTGGCGAGGCGCAGCACACCGATCGCGCCGTCCTGCAGCTCCTCCTCACCGACCCGCAGCTGGCGCATCTGCTCGGGAACGCCGCCCTTTGCCACCAGGTCGTAGCGCTCCTCGGCCGCGGCTATCGCGCCCTCGCCGTGGTACAGGCGCACCAGCTCGC
>CAZQVC010000006.1:25872-51080 GCA_964596625.1 uncultured bacterium
CCGTAGGCGCGCTGGATGTCGCGCCCCACCAGCAGGTTGAAGAGCTGGTCGGTGCCGCCCAGCTCGACGTCGGCCTTCACAGCGACCGAGTCGTAGGCCTGGGCCAGCGGGTAGAGGAACTCGTGGAGCTGTATGGGCACGCCGGCCCCGAAGCGTTTGGTGAAGTCGTCGCGCTCGAGCATGCGAGCCACGGTGTAGTTGGAGGCGAGCCTGATCAGCTCGGCGAAGCCGAGCTCGTCGAGCCACTCGGAGTTGTAGCGCAGCTCGAACTGCTCCGGGTCCTGGTCGAGGACGGCGCCGGCCTGCTCGACGTAGGTTTGGCCGTTGACCCTGGTCTGCTCCAAGGTGAGCACCGGCCTGGTCTTGCTGCGGCCGCTGGGGTCGCCGATCATCGCCGTGAAGTCGCCGATGATGAGCACGACCTTGTGGCCCAGGTCCTGGAACTGGCGCAGCTTGCGCAGCACGACCGCGTGACCGACGTGCAGGTCCGCGCTCGACGGGTCCACGCCGAGCTTCACGCGGAGTTGACGCCCCTGCTCGCTCGCCTGGCGCAGCTTCTGCTCGAGGCCGTCCTCGGGGACGACCTGATCGGCGCCCCGGCGCAGGATGCCAACGGCCTCCGCCACGCTCGGCCTCACGCCGGCGGTGGCGTCGCTGGCGCCGCCAGCGGCGGAGTCACTGGTGCCGCCAGCGGCGTCGTCGTTGGCGCCGGCGGAGCCGATCTCAGCGCGGTCTTCTGCGGTCACTGACGCACCTCATCCGCGGGAGCTTAACACGCACCTGATAGCATCCCTTCCCAGGGAGGCGCGTCCAGCACAGTGGGGACCGCCTCGGCCCGCCGACCCACAGGGGCAGCGCCTCACGTTGTGCCCTCGGCGCGGCGACACGGGAAGGACCACGGTGAACGAGAAAGCCACGACCTTCGTCATCTTCGGCGTTACCGGCGACCTCGCCTCGCGGAAGCTGCTGCCGGCCCTCTACCGCCTCGAGGAGCGCGGCGAGCTCGATCGCGCCAGCCGCGTCATCGGCTTCGCCCGCAGCGACATCAGCACGCAGGCTTTGAGGGCGCGGCTGCGCGAGAGCCTGCTGGCCGAGGTCGAAGACGCCGACGTGAGCCTGGTTGACGGCCTGCTGAGCCGCCTCGACTACCTCAGGGGCGGCTACGACGACGCCGACAGCTACGACCGCCTCAAGGCTGCGGTGGAGGAGGCGGGCTCGGCGCGGCGCATCTACTACACCGCCACGCCGCCCAACGCCTACCTCGACATCGCCAGGGGGCTGGCCGGCGCCAGCCTCTCCAGCGCCCCCTCCGGCGGCTTCTCGCGGCTGGTGATCGAGAAGCCCTTCGGCGACGACCTGGCCAGCGCGGCCGCGCTCAACCGGGCGCTCCTCGAGCTGTTCGACGAGAGCCAGCTCTACCGCATCGATCACTACCTGGCCAAGGAGACAGCCCAGAACCTCGCCGTGCTCCGCTTCGCCAACACCGTCTTCGAGCCGCTGTGGAACAACCGCTACATCGACCACGTGCAGATCACGATGCTGGAGAACCTCGGCGTCGAGGGTCGCGGCTCGTTCTACGAGCATGCCGGCGTGCTGCGCGACGTCTTCCAGAACCACCTCCTGCAGCTGCTCGCCCTGGTGGCCATGGAGCCCCCGGCGCGGTTCGACGCCGAAGCGGTGCGTGACGAGAAGGTCAAGCTGCTGCGCTCGGTCGTCTGCCCCGAGCTCGACGACGTCGTGCTCGGCCAGTACACCGCCGGCAACGGCCAGCTCGGCTATCGCCAGGAGCCGGACGTGGCCGCGGACTCTCGCCAGGCGACCTTCGCGGCGCTGCGCCTCACGGTGCGCAACTGGCGCTTCTCCGGCACGCCGTTCTACCTCCGCTCCGGCAAGCACCTCGAGGCCAAGGCCAGCGAGGTCGTGCTCCACTTCCGCAACCCGCCGCACGTGCCGTTCGACCTCAGCCAGGCGCTGCGTCCCGACCGCCTGATCCTGCGCCTGGTGCCGGACGAGGGCATCACGCTGCGCTTCAATGGCAAGCGCCCCGGTCAGAAGATCGACCTGGCCCGCATCGACCTCGGCTTCTCCTACGAGGACACCTTCGCCCGGCCCAACCCCGACGCCTACGAGACCTTGCTGCAGGACGTCATGCAGGGCGACGCCACGCTGTTCATGCGGGCCGACGAGGTCGAGGCGCAGTGGGCGATCTTCACGCCGCTGCTCGAACAGATCGAGGCGCAGGCCGTCGAGCCGTCCCCCTATGCGGCCGGAGGGCCAGGGCCGCGCGAGGCGTTCGAGCTGCTGGAGAGCGAGGGTCGCTACTGGCACCGTCCGGACGCCGTGAAGGAGGCGTGAGTTGGACGTCTATCTGCTGGGCGTGCCGATGGACTTGGGCGCCGGGCGCCGCGGCGTCGACATGGGTCCGAGCGCGCTGAGGCTGGCTCGCCTCGAGGGCGCCCTCGAGGCGCTGGGTCACGACGTCAGCGACCTCGGCAACGTCGAGGTGCCGGTCGCGGAGTCGATGGACTCGCTGCCGGACAGCGGTGAGCTGCGCTTCGCCGACGCCATCGCCGCGACCTGCTCGGGCGCCATGGCGCGCCTCGGCGAGCTGCCGGACGGCAGCTTCCCGATCGCGCTGGGGGGCGACCACTCGATAAGCATGGGCACCGTGCCGGGCGCGGCCGGCGCGGCCAGGGTCGGCCTGTTGTGGGTCGACGCTCACGCCGACCTCAACACGCCGGCCACCAGCCCGAGCGGGAACGTGCACGGCATGCCGGTCGCCCACCTCCTCGGCTGGGGCGACGAGCGCTTCACGGCGCTGTGGGGCGGGGGCGCTAGGGTCCGGCCGGAGGACCTGGTCTACCTCGGCCTGCGCAGCGTCGACCCGGCCGAGCGGGAGATGATCGAGGAGGCGGGGCTGGCCGCGTTCAGCATGAAGGAGATCGACGAGCGGGGGATCGCCGACGTGGCCGCCGAGGCCATGGAGCTGCTCGGCGACGTCGAACGCCTGCACGTCTCGTTCGACGCCGACGTGCTCGACCCGAGCCTCGCCCCCGGCGTCGGCACGCCCGTGAAAGGCGGCCTCGACTACCGCGAGGCGCACCTGCTGATGGAGCTGCTGGCCGAGTCGGGCCGTGTCACCAGCCTCGACCTCGTCGAGGTCAACCCGATGCTCGACCGCCGCAACGAGACGGCCGAGACGCTGGTCGAGCTGACGGCGAGCCTGCTCGGCAAGCGGATCTTGTAGGACGGAAGCCGCCGGCTAGGCGGCGGCCTGCGCGTTGCGGCCCGGCAACTTGCGCCGGGTGCTAGGCGGCGGCCTGCGCCTCGCTTGCGCGGGCCGCGACGATGCCGGCGATGGTGCTGCGGACGCGCGGCATCAGCGCGCTCAGCGCAGCGTCGCCCGCGTCGATGGCCTCCCCTGCCCGGTGGAAGTTGAGCCAGTGGATCGGGGGCCTGGTGTGGACCTCGAGGGAGTCGCAGGACGGCTGCTCTCCGGCGGCCTCGGCGCCCTCGACCGGCTGGCCGTCGACGCTGTCGTCTTGCGCCCAGTTGCGCGCGGCGATCGCGATGGCGCGACCTAGGCGCCCCACCGCGTTGCGCGGCACCGCGCCGAGCACGCGCTCGTGCACGCGCTTGACCGGCGGGCTGACGACCAGCCGGCGAGCCGCGCGGATCGAGCGCGAGTCGCTCGCCTGCATGCCGGCGCCGATGCCGATGGCGACGTCGACGTCGAAGCCGAGCAGCGTGTCGAGGGGCACAGGAGACCCGATGCCGCCGTCGATGAGGCGGCGCCCGTCGATCTCGGCCGGGGCGAAGATCCCGGGCAGCGACGCGCTCGCCCTGAGGGCCGGAGCCAGCGGACCAGCGGTGAGCAGGACCTCCTCGCCGGTGTCGATGTCGGTGGTGACAACCACGAGCTCGCGGTTGAGGTCGCTGAAGTGGCGACCTTCGAGCAGCCGGTCGAAGTAGGACTCGAGCTTCCTGCCGCGGAACAGCGCGGCGCGGTGCAGCCCGAAGTCGGCAACGTGTGGGAACACGTCGCGCCGGCGCATCAGCCGGGCCTGCGAGCAGAGCTCGTCGATGCCCCTTCCGGTTCCGTAGAGGGCGCCGACGACGGCGCCGAAGCTGGTGCCGACGAGGAGGTCTGGTGCGTAGCCGTGACGTTCGAGGCTGGCGAGGGCTCCGATGTGGGCATAGCCCCTGGCGCTGCCGCCCCCCAAGGCGACGCCGATGCGTACTGCCGCGTGGTTCACGCCGGGCATGCTAACGCCGATGGGCGGCCCGGGGTGTCAGACCGTGACATGCTTGGGCGCGTATGTCGCCTTCCTCACGTTCGCCCGGGCTCTCCTCCGGGACCGGGAGCGCCGGCGCGGCGGCAGCGGGGCTCGATGTGGTGGTCGTGCACCACCGCACGCCGGCGGCGCTGCTCGACGACGCCCTCAGCCGGCTCGCGGTCGCCGCCCCCGAGGCGGAGGTGGTGCTGGTCGACACCGCCAACGACGAGGAGCTCAGGCCGAGCGACCGCTGGCCGCGCCGGCTCGAGGTGCTCGCCAGCGCCAACCACTCGTACTCCCACGCGGTCAACGTCGGCGCGGCGCGGCTCGCTTCGCGCCAGGAGGACGCGCGTCGGCCGAGGCTGCGCCACCTGGTCATCATGAACGCCGACGTGCTGGTCGAGCGCGACACGTTCGCCCGGCTACGCGCTGCGCTGGACTCCGACCCCAGAGCTGGCGTGGTCGGCCCCCTCGCCCTCACCAGGGAGGGCCGGCCCCAGGACCTCGGGCTGCCTTACCGCCTGGTCTACGCGCTTGCAGCGCGGGCCGGCGCGCGCGGCGTCGAGGCGCCCTGGCTCTCCGGCTGCCTGCAGCTCGTCGACCGCGAGCTGTTCGAGCGGCTGGGCGGCTACGACGAGAGCCTGCGGTTCACCAACGAGGACCTCGACTTCTGCCTCAGGGTGCGGCGCGCCGGGCGCCGCTGCCGGCTGGTGGCAGCTCCCGTGGTCCACGTGGGCGGCGCCTCGACGCCCGACGACCCCTCCTTCCACGTCGAGGGGCGCCGCGGCGGCTACGTGATCACTCGGCGCTATCGCTCGAAGCTCTTCGCGTTCTTGCACCGCGGCTTCCTGCGCGCCGAGGCCCTGCTGGGAAGCCGGTTCGCGGGCGACGAGGGCGGCCGCGCCAGGCACGCAGCCATGGCGCGCTGGCTGGCGCGCGGCGAGTGGGAGCGCAGCCCCTTCGGAGCGACGCTCGACGACCGTCCGGCTCGTCCCTGACGCGACCCAGCCATCCGTAACGACACCGTGCGCCGAGTGGTCGAGTCGTAACCGAGCTCATCTCGACCCGTGCTAGATTGCCGCCATGCTCGCCCAAGCTCAGCAGTCGTGGGCGCAGCTGTCCAGCGATCCCATCCTGCTCTACTCGCTGGCGGCCGCGGCACTGCTGGTCTGCGTGTCGCTGAGCAGCGGCCTCGGTCGCGGCGACGCGCTGGCGCTGAACAACCCTCGGAACCTGGTGAGGGTGCTCGGCGCGATCGCGTTGGCGTTCGTCCTGCGGGCGCTGGCCGAAGGCGCAGTGGCGTCGTGGCCCAACGGGGAGGCCCCGGGGCCGCTGGCGGCTTTGCTACCCGGCCTGCACCGCCTGCCCCTGTACCTCGTCGCGCTCGCCTACGGGCCGACCACGGGCCTGCTCAGCGGGGCGCTGTTCGCGGCGTTCGCCAGCAGCACGCTGCTGCCGGGCGCGCCCGAAGCGGTGCTGGCGCTGGAGCTGGCCGTGCTCGGTTGGCTGGCCATCTACCCCTCGCCGAGAACCACTCGCTGGGCCGGGCCGCTCAACGCCGGCCTGGCCTACGTGCTGGCCTGGGGCACGGCGGGTGTCGCCCTGCTGGCGAGCTCCGGCAGCCCCATCACGCTGGAGACGGTCGTCGCCGACCACCGCCTGCTGCTGCCGGGGCTGGCCGCGTCGCTCCTCCTGTTGCCGCTGTTCGGTCCCGCCGCGTACCGCACCGCCTTCCCGCACTCGCGCATCGGCCCCGAGTACCTCGCGCGCGGCAAGCGGACGCAGGCGGGCCCGCAACCGCAACTCGCCACGCGTCCCGAAGGCGCGCTGGCCCGTCAGGCCGAACTGCCGGCCAGCGAGTTCGACACCGTCGAGCTGAACAGGGAACGTAGCCGTGAGCCCCTGCGGCCGGCGCTGGTGACGCACGCCGACTTCATCGGGGGTCGTGCGAGGGCCCCGCGCAGCAGGCGGCTGGGGCGGCCGGCGCTGCCGGACGACGACCTCACGCGCTGAGCTTCGCCAGCGCGCCTGAGGACCCGCTCGGCACTCGGCTATCATGGCCGCCGTGGACAACGGACCGCTCGCAGACGACATCCAATCGGTCACCGCCGACGTGCTCAGGATGCTGAGCCTGGTTCGTGAGGCCACCGACCTGGCGCGGCGCGCGCTCATCGACCAGGACGACGATGCGGCCCGCCGCTGCATCGAGGGCGACGACGCCATCGACAAGATCCAGGCCGACCTCGAGCTCCGCATCCTCACGATCATCGCCAGGCGGCAACCCGCGGCTCGCGACCTGCGCTTCCTCGGCGCCAGCTACCAGGCGCTGTCGGACATCGAGCGCGCCGGCGACTACGCCGAGCACGTCGCGCGCGCCGCTATCGAGCTCTCCAAGGAGCCGCCGCTGAAGCGCTACCTCGACCTGCAGCGCATCTTCGAGGTCTTGGCGCGGATGCTCGACGTGACCATGAAGGCGTTCGCCGAGCGCGACAAGGACGCCGCCCTCGAGGCGCACGCGATGGACGAGGAGATCGACCAGCTCTACCAGCAGATCCAGCGCGAGCTGCTCACCTACATGCTCGAGTCGACAGGAGCCATCGGCAGGGCGACGAAGCTGCTCGACGTCGCGCGCTACCTCGAGCGGCTCGGTGATCACATCGAGAACGTCGACGAGCACGTGGTCTTCTGGCTCACCGGCGAGCGCATGTGACGGCTGTGTGCCGCCGCGAGGGAGAGCGCATGTGACGCACGAGGGCTCCGCTCGGCGCGCCCGCAGGCGCCGCTGGCTGGCGCTCTCGTGTCTCGTCGCCCTCTCCCTCTGGTTGGCGCTCAACGGCGCCTTCGCCCTACGCGACGCCGCGCCGCTCGTCGACGGCGGCGCGCGGGCCGGCTCGTACGCCGGCGACTACGTGCCGGCCCTTAGCAGCCGACCGCTCGCACCCGAGGTGAGGCTGTGGCGCTGGGAGCCGCTGCGCCGCCTGGCGAACTCGCTGGCCGGCCCGCCGACCGTCGGCCTTCAAGTCGGCCACCTCAACGCCGGCGATCAGCCCGACGAGCTGGCCGCCTTGCGCACGAGCACCGGCGGCCACTGGAACGGCGTCGACGAGGTCGACGTCAACCTCGAGGTCGCGACCAGGCTCGCGACCCTGCTCGAGCGCCGCGGCCTGATCGTCGAGATCCTCCCTGCCACCGTGCCGCCCGCCTACCGGGCCGACCTCCTGCTGTCGCTGCACGTCGACGCCAGCCAGGACGTGGACCGGCGAGGTTACAAGAGCGCGCACTTCCGCCCGCTGCGCAACGCGCACGAGCCGCTGCTCAAGCTGCGGATCGACAGGGCCATGCTCGCCATCGGACTGCCGGACGACGACCGCAACGTGTCCGGCAACATGCTCGAGTACTACGCCTTCAACCACCGCCGCTTCCGGCACACCGTGGCCCGCTCGACGCCGGCGCTGCTGGTCGAGCTCGGCTACCTCTCCAACGCCGCCGACCGGGCGCTACTGAGCGATCTCGACCTGTTCGCCGAGGCCTTGGGCAAGGGGGTCGTCGACTACCTCACGGCGGTCGGGCGCCTACCTTGAGAACGCTCGCCTCGGTCCGTCCCACCACCGGCAGCCGGAAGCGCCCCTGATACCATCGAGCAGGCATGACGAGACCGCAGTTTTCCGTGTACCCCGGCCCCGCTCAGGCGTCGCGGCGAGCGTTCAGCGCTCCTCTCGCCCTCGGCGCCTGGTTGGCGATAGCCGTGCTTCTGTCCTCCTGCCGTCCCCCCGATCCGGCCTCCGGTAGCGCCGCCGGCGCCGCCGACGGCCTCACCGTGACGCTCGAGCTGGCTGCCGAGGCCGTCGGGCCGGCGCCCGCCACGGTCCGCGTGCGGGAGGGCTCGCAGGACGTCAGCGGGGCCACCGTCGAGGTGCAGGGCGACATGTCCCACGCCGGCATGGTGCCGGTGATCGCCGAGGCCGTCGAGAGCGAGCCGGGCGTGTACCGCGCCGACGACTTCCGCTTCACCATGGCCGGCGACTGGTTCGTGACGGCGACGGTCGAGACGCCGGAGGGCAAGAGGGCGACGCAGGAGACCTTCCTGACCGTCAGAGGCCGTTGAGCAAGCAGACCGGCCTGCTGGTCGACCAGCCCCGCGGCTTCGACCTCTTCCGCCTGCCCGGCGTGCGGCGCTTCGTGCGCTGGAAGTACGCCAGGCTGGTGTTCCAGCTCCCGCTCTTGGTGCTCGCGCTGTTCGTGATCGTCGACGGTCTCACCGGCCGCCAGGTCGCGCCGAGGAACGTGGCCACCACCGCCGTCTGGCTCCACTACCGCGGCCTGCTGGTCATCGGCATCGCCCTCGTGGGCAACGCCTTCTGCGCCGCCTGCCCGCTGATGCTCACGCGGGGACTCAGCCGCCGCCTCGAGCGCCTGCTGCCGCGCAAGCTGGCGTGGCCCAAGGCCCTGCGCAACAAGTGGCTGGTCATCGCGCTCCTGGCCGCGTTCTTCCTCTCCTACGAGATCTTCGACCTGTGGGCCAGCCCCTGGCTGACGGCGTGGCTGGCGATCGGCTACTTCGCGGCAGCGCTGCTCGTCGACGTGGCCTTCCCCGCCGGCACCTTCTGCCGCTACGTCTGCCCGCTCGGCAACTTCAACTTCACCCTGGCCACCGCCTCGCCGACGCAGATCGTGGCGGTCGACCACGACGTGTGCCGCGCCTGCGAGCACAAGCCGTGCCTGCACGGCCGCTACACCGCAGAGCTGCCGATGGCCGACGCGCCGGCCGCGTTCATCCCCACCGCCGAGATCGTCAACCCCAACGGCGAGGGCTACTTCCCCGGCTGCGAGACCGACCTGTTCGTGCCGACCGTAACCTCGAACATGGACTGCACGCTCTGCTTCAACTGCGTGAGGGCCTGCCCGTACGACAACGTGGCCCTCAGCGTGCGTACGCCCGGCAGGGAGCTCACCAAGGCCCCCTGGGCCCGCCGGGGACGGCTTGCCGTGATGATGATGGGGCTACTGCTCACCTACTGGGGCGTGATGAACGCGTTCGCGATGGTGCCGGCGTTCTACGACCTGGCCGAGTGGCTCTCGTTCGCCATCGGCACCCGCAACGAGGCCGTGCTCCTCGGGCTGCTCTACCTCGGCGTCACGGTGGCGGGGCTCGGGCTCACGGTCGTCGCCACCAGCCTCGCCGACGCGCTGGGCCACACCGCCGGGAGGAGCGCACGCGGCGGAGCGGCCGGCGGCAGCGCCCGCAGGAGGCAACGTTCGGTCGGTTGGAGCGGGATATCGGTCGCCCTCCAGCGTTGGGGCTACGTCGTGGTGGCGCTCGGCTTCGGGTTCTGGGCTGCCCACTACACCTTCCACTTCCTCACCGGCGCGCTGGCGATCGTCCCGGTCTTCGAGCACTTCTTCGAGTACCGCGGCTTCCCTGTCGACGCCAACTGGCGCCTCGCGCAGCTGGTGCCGAGCCGCTACCTGTTCGGCATCCAGGCGATCATCAGCGCCGCAGCCGCCGCCATCGCGATCTACGCGACCGTGAGAATCGCCGTACGCGACTTCGGCCGGCAGGGCGTCATCGCGATGTGGCCGATGCTGCTGTTCGTGCTCGGCTTCACGCTGCTGCAGCTGGTCATCCTCGCGCAGCCGATGGAGATGCGCGGCACGGTGCTGGGACCGACGTTCTAGGCGGCCACCCGTGTCGCTCGGACGCAGGCAACGGTGGTAGCCTTTCGCTCTAGTGAACCGCGTCGTGACCCGCGTCCTGCTCGTACTTCTCCTGGTGGTCTCGGCGGCCATGCTGCTGGCGCTGACCAGGCCGGGAGCTAGGGTGGAGACGGGGCCCGCTGCGCCGCAGGCTGCCGCCACGAGCGGCGAAGCGCTGCCGACCAACATTGAGACCGTCGGCGCGTCGTCGCCCGACTCGCCGGAACGAGCCGGCGCCGCCTCGTCCGCTGCCGTCGACGCGCCATACGACGCCGGTGGCCCCTCACAGGAAGGCGCCGAGGCCGTAGACGAGCGAGCCCTACCGGCCTGCACCTACGACGACCTCCCGGCGCCGCGCGCCGGCTACGACGAGTGGGACCGCACGGTGCTCGACACGGTCTTCGCCCTGCCGCCCGACTACGTGCCCCCCGACCTGGTGCCCGCCGCGCCCGCCTTCGCCGGCCGCCCGGGCGGCGCCGACTTCAAGGTCAGGGCGCTACTGCTCGACGACCTGACCGCGCTCCTCGCGGCCGCAGCAGAGGACGGCGTGGCGCTGGCGATCCAGTCGGCCTACCGCAGCTACGGGTACCAGGAGGACACGTTCCAGTACTGGGTGGACCTCAACGGGCGCCAGGCGGCCCTGGCGACCAGCGCCAGGCCCGGCCACTCCGAGCACCAGCTCGGAACGGCCCTCGACTTCCGCTCGCTCGACGGCCCCCCAGCCTGGGAGCTGAGCGACTGGGCCAGCACCGAGGAGGGCGCCTGGATGGCGGAGAACGCCTGGCGCTTCGGTTTCGTGATGAGCTACCCGCGCGGCAGCAGGGAGCTGACCTGCTACAGCTACGAGCCGTGGCACTACCGCTACCTTGGGCGAGCCGTCGCGGCCGAGGTGCGCCGGACGGGGCTCACACCGCGCGAGCTGCTGTGGGCCGCGCACCTCGCGGAGAGGAGCGAGTGAGCGCGTGAGGAGTATCTGGGGCGGGCTGATCGCGTTGCTCGCCAGCCTGCTGAGCATCGCCGGCGCGCACGCGACGCTGGTCATCGGCACCTTGACCTTCGACCCCGACCCCCCGCCCGACGGCGAGGAGGTGACGGTCAGCATCCGCCTGGAGGACCCGAGCCTCGTCGAGGTCGAGGACGCCGTGATCTTCCTCGAGCTGCGTGACGACGAGGGGCTCGAGGAGAACGAGCAGCCGACCGGTGAGGCGCTGCACATCACCGACCGCATGGAGGAGGTCGCCCCCGGGGTCTACCGCGCCCAGCTGCTGGTGCCGGCGGGCGACGACAGCCTCATGCTCTCGGTGCGCGACCGCACCTACCGCCAGGAGGAGGCCGTCGCGAACGTGCCGCTCGACTTCAGCGGGCCGGTCGGCGAGATCGTGTTCGTGCTGCCGCCGACCGCGATCGGGCCGGCCTCGCTCGGCACCTGGCTGATCTGGCTGATCGTGGTGCCGCTGCTCGCCGGGGTGCTGGTCACGGTCCTGGTGCTGCGCGGCGGCAAGGACGACGAGCAGGAAGACGACCCAGACGGCGCACCCGAAGACGGCGCCGCCCTCAGCGACGGCGCCGCTTGAGCTTCCTCGAGCAGACCTGGGGCACCTGGCTCAACGTCGCCACCGTGCTGCTCGGCGGCTCGCTCGGCATGCTGCTGCGCGGCCGGCTGCCCTCGCGCATAACCCTGGTCGTGATGCAGGCCATCGGCCTCATGACGCTGCTCATCGGCGTGACCAACGCGCTCGACCTCAACCGCGTCAGCACCCCGCCCGGGCTCCTCCTCGGCCTGCTGGCGCTGGCGGTGGGCGGCGCGCTCGGCGAGTGGCTGCGCCTCGAGGAGCGCCTCGAATGGGTCGGGGAGCGGCTCAAGCGCCGCTTCGGCGGGCGCGGCCGCTTCACCGAGGGCTTCGTCACGGCGTCCCTGCTGTTCTGCGTCGGGCCCTTGACGCTGCTCGGCAGCATCCAGAACGGCCTCACCGGCGAGGCCGGCTTCCTGGTGCTCAAGTCGACCCTTGACGGCTTCTCCTCGCTGGCGCTGGCCACCACCTTCGGCTTCGGCGTGGTCGCCTCCGTCGTGGTGATAGCCGTCTACCAGGGTGGACTGTCGCTGGCCGCCGGCCTCTTCGCCAACCTCGTGCCCGATCCCGCGACCGACCCCCGTGTGCTGCTGGTCAACGGCGTTGGCGGGCTCATGATCATCGCGCTGGGGCTCGGCCTGCTCGACGTCAAGCGGCTGCGCGTCGCCTCGCTTCTGCCTGCGCTGCTGCTGGTTTTGCTCTTCTACGCCGTGGGCCTGCGGTTCTACTGAGGGTTAACATCGCAGGCGTGAGCAGCGCGAAGAGCAGCGATGAGCCCTCGGTGCGCCCCGACGACGAGAGCCGGGCGCCCGTCATCGACGACGAAACCCTCGACCACCTGCAGCGCCTGGCGCGCCTGAGCCTGCCGGAGGAGGAGCGCGCCGCCGTCAAGCGTGACCTCGGGAAGGTACTGGCCTTTGTCGACCAGCTGCGCGAGGTCGACGTCAGCGGGGTGAGCGAGCTGACGAGGCCCGTGACGCCACCGCGCTCGGTGAGGCAGGACACGCCGGCGCCGTCGTTGCCGCGCGAGCGCGCGCTCGCGCTCGCTCCGGCCGAGCAGGGCGGCTTCTTCGAGGTGCCCCGCACCGTAGACGAAGGCTAGCCCGCCACCGAGCAGAGCCTAGAGCACCTCGGCGCCCACGAAGCCCGCCAGCGCCGCGGGCAGCGCGACGGACCCGTCGGCTCGCTGGTTGTTCTCCACCAGCGCGGCGATCGTGCGCGGGAAGGCCAGCGCGCTGCCGTTGAGCGTGTGCACCAT
This sequence comes from uncultured bacterium, assembly GCA_964596625.1. Taxonomy (GTDB): domain Bacteria; phylum Deinococcota; class Deinococci; order Deinococcales; family Trueperaceae; genus DASRWD01. The sequence continues at coordinate 38,673 of CAZQVC010000006.1, forward strand.
CTCCGGACGGCCCTTGCCACCGACCCCGCCGGGGCGTGAACGGGTCTTCAGGCGCGTCGCCTGGAAGGCCTCGAGGTTGCTGACGCTCGACACCTCGAGCCAGCGCTCCTGACCCGCGCTCCAGACCTCCAGGTCGTACTTCTTGGCCTGCGTGAAGCCGAGGTCGCCGGTGCACATCAGCAGCCGGCGGTACGGCAGGCCCAGCTCCTCGAGCAGCGACTCGGCCAGCGCGGTCATCTCCTCGAGCGCCTCGTAGCTCGACTCGGGCGCGCTGAACTGCACCATCTCGACCTTGTCGAACTGGTGGACGCGGTTGAGGCCGCGCACGTCCTTGCCGTGGCTGCCGGCCTCGCGCCGGAAGCACGCCGAGTACGCGGCGTACTTGATGGGCAGGCGCTCGTCGTCGAGGATCTCGTCGCGGTGCAGGTTGGTGAGCGCCAGCTCCGAGGTCGGCACGAGGTAGAACCCGTCGCTGACCTCGTACATCTGCCCCTCCTTGTCGGGCAGCTGCCCGGTGGCGGTGGCCGAGACGGCGTTGACCATCAACGGGGGCACGATCTCGACGTAACCGGCGTCGGCCAGGCGGCTGAGGAAGTAGGCCTGCAGGCCCCTCACCAGCCGCGAGCCGGCCCCGGCGAACACCGGGAAGCCGGCGCCGGTGAGCTTGACGCCGGCCTCGAGGTCGAGCCAGCCGCGCTCCGCCATCAGCTCCCAGTGCGGCCGCGGCTCGAAGTCGAACGCGGGCTTCTCGCCCCACTCCTTGGCCACCACGTTGTCGTGCTCGCTCTCGCCGTAAGGGACGCTGTGGTGCGGCAGGTTGGGGATCTCGAGCATGAGCGTGTCGATCTGCTGCTGGAGGCTGCGCTCGAGGTCCTCGAGGCGCTTGACCTCGGCCGAGACCTTGGCCAGCTTGGCCATCAGCTCGGGGTCGTCCTCGCCCCTGCGCTTCAGCTCGCCGACGCGCTTGCTGTCGGCGTTGCGGGTCGCCTGCTTCTCCTCGAGGTCGCGCTTCACGAGGCGATGCTCCTCGTCGGCGTTGAGCAGCTGATCGAGCTTGGGCAGGTCGTCGGCCAACATCTTCGCGCGCATGGCGCGGCGCACGGTCTCGTGGTTCTCACGGATGAAGCGGAGGTCGAGCATGGCAACCAGTGTACGAGCTTACTCATCGTCGTCTGACGCCCTCGGCTATCCTCGACGAGGCGAAGCCAGCGGCGCTGGGAGGCCGTCCCTGCATCGGCGCCCTGGCACTGTCGGGCGCCCCGAGGGGCGGCCCAGCGAGCCGGCGGAGGATGCGTTTGCTCAGGCGACTGTTCAACCAGGGGGAGGTGACCGCGACCCCCGACCCGCTGCTCGCGGTCGAGCGTCTGCTCAAGGCGACGAGGACCGACGAGCGCAGCGAAGAGGTGCTCAAGGCGCTGTCGGCGCAGCTCGCCGGCGACGTGCGCGGCTACGTGGTGCGCGGCGACGACGAGAGCGGCTACCGCTTCGGCGCCCAGCACGGCTACTCACCGCAGCTGCTCGAGGTGGCGCCGGGTCACGGCCCGTGGCGCTCCCCCGGCCCGCGCATCGTGGCCAACAACATCGCCGAGATGTTCACCCCCAACGAGCCGGCGCTGCGCGCGCAGTACGCCGAGATCGGCCTGCGCGACGCGACGTCGACGCTCGTGGCCCCGATCGCCGGTCGCTTCGCGAGCTACGGGACGCTGGTGCTCCACCGGCACGGGCCGCCCCCGTTCAACGACGACGAGCTCAAGCAGGCCACGCGCTGGGCTGCCGTGTTGGGCGAGGCGCAGGCCCAGGCGCTCGAGCTCTCGCGCGCCAAGCTGAGCCTGGTGCAGTTCACGCGCGCCTTCATGCAGGCCTTCGAAGCGCAGGACTTCGCCCAGCTCGGCCACGCGGAGCGCGTGACGGCCTACGCCCTGGCGCTCGGGCGGTCGCTCGAGCTGTCGCAGCAGCAGCTCGTCGACCTCTACTTCGCCGCCATGCTTCACGACATCGGCAAGCTCGGCACGGGCCTCGACCTGGGCATCGAGGACCTCGAGCACCCGCAACGCGGCGCGAACATGGTCGCCTCGGCCGACCTGCTGGAAGCGGCCTCGGAGGCCATACGCCATCACCACGAGAACTACGACGGCAGCGGCTTCCCCACCGGCCTGCGCAAGGAGGCGATACCGCTGCTGGCGCGCATCGTGGCGGTGGCCGACACCTTCGACACGCTGAGCAGCGAGCGCGGTCAGGCGATGCCGCTTCGCGAGGTGGAGAAGGCCCTGGAGGCTCGCGCCGGCTCCGAGCTCGACCCGACGCTGGTCTCGCGCTTCGGCAACATCCTCAGGCAGGGCCGCGACACCAAGGAGCTCGGCCGACTCCAGGACTCCGACCTGCCGTTCTAGCGGATCCCGGGCGGTCCTCCGGCGCCTGGGCCGGTGGTAGATTGGTCCTCGAGATGGGAGCGCCAGCGTGAGCGTCGAGGTCTGCAACTACCGCCTCACCCTGCGCGGCAAGCCGGCCGGCACCCACGTCTTGAAGACCGAGGAGACCGGCCGCCTGCGGCGGATGGAGGCGCGGTCGCACTTCCAGGGGGCGCTGGGCAACGTGAGCGTCGTGCAGCGCAGCCAGAGCAGCGCCCAGCACCACCACAGCATGCAGTTCAGGGAGGAGACCCAGGAGCGCTCCGAGAAGCGCGCCTTCGACCTCACCTTCGATCAGGCGACCGGCACGGTGAAGGCGTCGAAGGGCCCCAAAGACCGGGCCGAGATGCCGTACCTCAAGCCGTACCGCGACCCGCTTGGCCTGCTCAACGAGGTGCGCACGCTGGGCGAGGCGCCAGCCACCTCCGTAGCCATGCTCGGCAAGGACGTCACCGTCCAGTACGTCGGCGAGGTCGACCTGGCCACCGCCATCGGCAACCGCCGCGCCAGGGCCTACCTGATGCAGCCGGGTCACAGCGTGGTGTACGTCGACACGCAGGCGCCGCACCCGATCCTCAAGCTCACCCAGCGCCTGCCGGAAGGGCACCTCGACGCCCTGATCGTGAGCATCGCCAGCGAGGCCACCATGGAGCCGTTCGGAGACGACGACAGGCCGAAGGAGCGCGGTTCCAAGGGCGGCCGGCGGCGGCGCGGCCGGCGCAGGCAGAAGCGCCGCGGACGTTCCTGAACACGGCGGCCAGCCCCATCACCACGGACGCGTCCCGGACGGGGGAGCTCGGCGTGGCGTACGCCGACGCGCTGGCCTGGCTCTACGCCCAGACGCGCGGCGGCGGCCGGCGGCACCCCGGGCGAGCCGCGGCCCTGCTCGAGCTGCTCGGCGTCCAACGTCCAGCGAACCTCGTGAGAGTGGTCGGCACCAACGGCAAGGGCACGGTAAGCGCCATGCTCGCGGCCGGCCTGAGCAGCGAGGGGCGAATCACCGGTCGCTTCCTCTCCCCTCACGTCGAGCGCTTCGCCGAGCGCATCGCGGTCTGCGCCCGCGGTGACCACGGTCCGGGGGTCGGCCAGCCCGAGATCGACGTGGCCGAGGTCCGACCAGAGCGGGTCGTGGCGTTCGTCGACGAGGCTCGCGCCGCGCTCCTCCGGCGCCCACCGCCAGAGGACCTGAGGCCGGCGTTCTTCGAGCTGACGCTGGCCCTGGCGCTCACCGTCTTCGGCGAGGCCGGGGCGAGCCACGCTGTGCTGGAGGCCGGCGTGGGCGGCCGCGACGACGCGACGAGCGCCGCGGTGGCGACCGACGGGTCCGGCGGCACCAACCTCCGCCTCGTCGTCCTCACCAACGTCGACCTCGACCACACCGAGACCCTCGGCCACACGCTCGAGGCGATCGCGGGCGAGAAGGCGGGTGCGTTCGCGCGCGGCGTGCCAGCCGTGACGGGGGCCAGCGGCACGGCGTTGGAGACGGTGAGGCGGGCAGCGGCCGCGGCGGGAGCCACCCTCCACGTCGACGACGGCCGCGACCCGCTCTTCGCGCTACCAACAGGGGTTGGCAAAGGCGGCGGCTGGGAGCGTCAGGTAGCTAACCCGTCGGCACGAGCGGCCGGGCGCCGGCCGCGATCCGGCAGCACGCGCCTGGCCAACGCCAGGCTGGCAGCGGCCGGCCTGCGGCTGCTGGGCGCAGCGGAGGGCTCCGTGGCCGCCGCCGTGACCACGCCGCCGCTGCCGGGTCGCGGCGAGCGCTTCACCGTCGACGGGCGCGAGGTCGTGCTCGACGGCGCCCACGATCCGGCCGCCGCGGCCCGACTGCGCGCCGAGACGGGCGGCGACTACGTGCTGCTGTTCGGCTCCCTGGCGCGCAAGCAGGGCGCCGCCACCCTTGGTGAGCTGGCGTCCGAGGCGGCGGCCGTGGTGATCACCGCGGCCGAGCCGGGTGACGACCTCGAGCGCTTCGCCGGGCCCGGCCGTGACGTCGTGGACGACCCCGAGGCCGCGCTCGAGCTCGCCTTGAGCCTCACCCCGAGGGGCGGCGTGCTGCTCATCGCCGGCTCGCTCTACCTCGCCGGCAAGCTCAGGCCCCTGCTACACTCGCGCACGGCATGAGCACCCGACTTCCCGAACGATCTTCGCCGGCGCCCCTGAGGCGAGGTGGCGGCGAAGGGCGCATCGGCTTCGTCAGCCTCGGCTGCCCCAAGGCGCTGGTCGACAGCGAGCGCATCGTCAGCCAGTTGCGCGCCGAAGGCTACCTGATGGTCGACCGCTACGACGACGCCGAGCTGGTGGTCGTCAACACCTGCGGCTTCATCACGCCGGCCGTCGAGGAGTCGCTCGACGCGATCGGCGAGGCGCTCGAAGGGACCGGCAAGGTGGTCGTGACCGGGTGCCTGGGCGAGCGGCCCGAGAAGATCCTCGAGCGGCACCCGCAGGTGCTCGCGGTGACCGGCCAGGCCGATGTCGAGGGCGTGATGACGGCCGTCCGCAGCGCCCTGCCGCTCGACGAGAGCCCCTTCACCAGCCTGCTGCCGACCGTCGACGGCGGTGTCAGGCTCACCCCGCGGCACTACGCCTACCTGAAGATCGCCGAGGGCTGCAACCATCGCTGCAGCTTCTGCATCATCCCCAAGCTGCGCGGCGACCTCGTCTCCCGCCCCGCGGCCGACCTGGTCTACGAGGCGAGGCGCCTGGTCGCGACCGGCGCCAAGGAGCTGCTGCTCATAGCCCAGGACCTGAGCGCCTACGGCGTCGATCTGAGGCACGCGCCTTCCGAGCTCGACGACCGGGCGCTCAGGGCCCACCTCGTCGACCTGGTCGAGGAGCTCGCTCAGTTGGGGGTGTGGCTGCGCCTCCACTACGTCTACCCCTACCCCCACGTGCAGAGGCTGGTGGAGCTGATGGCCGACGGCAAGCTGCTGCCGTACCTCGACGTGCCGCTGCAGCACGCTTCGCCCGCCGTGCTGCGGGCCATGCGGCGGCCCGGCGGGGCCGTGAGCCATCTCGAGACCATCGCCCGCTGGCGCGCGACCTGCCCCGAGCTCACCTTGCGCTCCACCTTCATCGTCGGCTTCCCCGGCGAGACCGAGGCGCACTTCGAGGAGCTGTTGGCCTTCCTCGCCGAGGCGCGCCTCGACCGGGTCGGCGCCTTCACCTACAGCGAGGTCGAGGAGGCCGACGCCAACGAGCTTCCGGGCGCGGTGCCGGAAGAGGTGAAGCAGGAGCGCATGGCGCGGCTCATGAGCCTGCAGGCCGACGTCAGCCGGGAGAAGCTGCTGGCCAAGGTGGGCCGCGAGCTCCCCGTGCTTATCGACGAGCTAGGCGACCTGCCCGGCGCCGTGATCGGCCGCACCGAGGGCGACGCTCCGGGCATCGACGGCGTGGTGCGCGCCGACAGCGACGGCACGGTCGGCATCGGCGACCTCGTCACGGTGAGGATCGACGGCTCCGACGACCACGACCTGTACGGCGTCGTCAGCGGACGCGTCTGACGCGAGCAACCGCCTCGGACAGACCGGTCTAGCTCAGCCGAGCGGGCCGCGCGGCTGCATCAGGCGGTCGAACTGCCGCTCCTCCTCGAGGCCGATGCCGCCCTGTTGCTGGGTGACCATGAGGCGGAACTCGTGAGGACTGGTGGCCATGAAGGTCGCGTCCTCCAGCGTGATGCGGCCGCCGAGGTAGAGCTCGACGAGGTGCTGGTCGAAGGTCTGCATGCCGCGGAGGTTGTCCTGCATCAGGGCCTCCTTGATGAGCGGCGTCTTCTCCTCGTCCTTGATGTAGTCGCGGATCAACGGGGTGTTGACCAGGACCTCGGTCGAGAGCACGCGGCCCGGGCCGTCGGCACGCGGCAGCAGCCGCTGGCTGAGGATGCCCAGCAGCGACTCCGCCAGCAGGATCCGGATCTGGTCGCGCTCGTGCGGCGGGAAGAAGTCGATGATGCGGTTGACCGTGCGGATCGTGTCGAGCGTGTGCAGCGTGCTGAACACGAGGTGACCGGTCTGGGCAGCCGAGATGGCGGCCTCCACGGTCTCCTTGTCGCGCATCTCGCCGACCATGATCACGTCGGGGTCCTGACGCATGGCGTACTTGAGCGCGCCCACGAAGTCGCTGGTGTCCAGCCCGATCTCGCGCTGGATGACGAGGCTCTTGTGGTTGCGGTGGAGGATCTCGATCGGGTCCTCGATGGTGATGATGTTCTTCGCGAAGCGACGGTTGACGAAGTCGACCATGGCCGCCAAGGTCGTCGTCTTCCCCGAGCCGGTCGGCCCGGTGACCAGCACCATGCCGCGAGGCTGGCTGGCGAACTCGGTGACGACGGCCGTCGGCAGCCCGAGCGACTCGAAGCTCGGGATCGCGTCCTTGATCACGCGCATGACCACGCCGACCGAGCCCCGCTGCCTGAGCACGTTGCAGCGGAAGCGCGCGACGTTCGGGATGTTGAACGCGAAGTCGACCTCGTGACGGTGGCGGAACAGGTCGCGCTGCGACTCGCTCATCATGGCCAGGGCGATCTGCTCGGTCTGCTCCGGGGTCAGGGCCGGCATAGCCTCCTGCACCACGAGCTCGCCGTCGACCCGCATGTGGGGCGGCGCTCCGGCCTGTAGGTGGATGTCGGACGCGCCCCTGGCGACCATGGTCCGCAACAGGTCGGCGATGCGGACGCCCCGCGAGCCTCCGTCGCTCATCGCGGCCCCCCTGGCGAGCTGGCTCTCGGCTTCGACATGAGGGGATTCTAAGGCCGCGGGCACGACCGGGGCTGTGACATTCCCGCCTGCTACTCGAGGGCGAGAGACGCCCAAGGTGGCCGGCAACGCACCCGGAGCGCTCGCTCCTGGCCGCGCCTAGAGGATCTTCGAGAGGAAGGCCCTGGTGCGGTCCTCGCGGGGCGAGACGAAGAAGTGCTCGGGCGTGCCGACCTCGACGATCTGGCCGGCGTCCATGAACACCACCCGGTCGCCAACCTCGCGGGCGAAGCCCATCTCGTGGGTGACCACGACCATGGTCATGCCCTCCTTGGCGAGGTTGACCATCACCTGCAGCACCTCGCCGATGACCTCGGGGTCGAGCGCGCTGGTCGGCTCGTCGAACAGCATGACCTTCGGCTCCATGGTCAGCGAGCGCGCGATGGCCACGCGTTGCTGCTGGCCGCCGGAGAGCTGGCCAGGGTACTTGCGGGCCTGCTCGGGGATGCCGACCTTCTCGAGGAAGAACATCGCCCGCTCCTCGGCCTTCGACTTCTTCCACTTCCGCACGCGGATCGGCGCCAGCGTGATGTTGTCGATGACCGTGAGGTGCGGGAAGAGGTTGAAGGACTGGAAGACCATGCCGGTCTCACGCCTCACCTGGTCGATGGCGCGCACGTCGTCGGTGAGCTCGACGCCGTCGACGACGATCTTGCCCTCCTGGTGCTCCTCGAGGCGGTTGACGCAGCGGATCAGGGTGGACTTGCCGGAACCCGACGGCCCGATGACGACGACCACCTCGCCGCGGTTGACCGAGAGCGAGATGTCGCGCAACACGTGGAACTCCCCGAACCACTTGTTGACCTTCTCCATCTCGATGACCTTCTCGCCGCCCGGCGGGGCGTCGGCCCTCACGGCCACGCCGTTGCCGCTTCTGGCCTGGGCGCCGAGGGCGCCGCTGTCGAGAGCTTCGCTCATGCCTCTCCTCCTACGACGGCGCGCGGCGCGAGCCGCAGCGCTCCTGTGAACGGTCCGCTCATCGCTCCCCGACCCCCAGCTCGCTCTCGAGCTGCCTGGAGGCCACGCTCATACGGTAGGCGAAGAAGAAGTAGATGATCGCGATGAACAAGAAGACCTCGAGCTTGACGCCGCCCGTGACCAGCAGCGACTGCGGCTGTACGGAGACCAGGTCGGCGACCTTGAAGAAGTCGACCAGCCCGACGATGAAGACCAGCGAGGTGTCCTTGAACAGGCCGATGGCCTGACCGACGATCGCCGGGATCACGGCCCTGAGGGCCTGCGGCAGCACGATGAGCATGGTCGTCTGCCAGGCCGAGAGGCCGAGCGCCCTGGCAGCCTCGCCCTGCCCGCGCGGGACGGCTTGCAGTCCTCCGCGCACGTTCTCCGCCATGTAGGCAGCGGAGAACAGCGTGATGGCGACGTAGGCCCGGATGATCGCGGGCAAGGAGTTGGCGTCGACGTCGAGGATCAGCGGCAGGAGCAGCGAGGCGATGAACAGCCACATGATGAGCGGGGCGCCCCTGACGACCTCGATGAAGCCGATGCAGAAGTACTTGATGGCCGGCATCTTGCTGGCGCGGCCGAGCGCCAACGCGACGCCGATCGGGAAGCTCGGGATGATGCCGGTGAACAGCACCAGCGTGAGGAGGAAGCCGCCCCAGTCGCGCGACGGCACCACCCGCAGCAGGCCGCTGCCGGGCATGAAGCCGTAGAGCAGCGCCAGGCCGCCGAACAGCCAGACGATCCAGGCCCACGTGAGGTAGCGCACCAGCTGGGGGAACGCGTTGCCCAGCAGGTAGCCGGCGCCGGCGAAGACCAGCACCATGGGCCAGAGGAAGCGCACGGAAGGCCAGAAGATCACCGCGATGACGGAGATGAGGGCGACCAGCCCGACGAACGCGAAGAACGCGTTGGCCACGATCGAGCCGCGGCCCGAGGCGCCCGACATGAAGCCGAGCAGGCCCATCATCACGGCGACGATCGTCAGCGGCCGCCAGAGCAGGTCGAAGGGGTAGCGGTACACCCCGAAGAGCTTCATGTTGGCCCAGACCTGCCCCCAGGACGCGTCGACGAAGATGAACAACGCGAGGTTGTAGAGCGAGAAGGCGACGATGATCCCGGTCACCACGGTGAGCACGGTGTTGAACGGCGAGGAGAAGAGGTTCTTCCTCAGCCAAACCATGGGGCCTCTGGTCGGGACGGGCGGGGGTCTTTGTTCGATCACGTTGAACATCTCAGCGCTCCACCAAAGCGAGCTTGGCGTTGACCTTGTTGAGCACCAGCGAGAACGCCAGGCTGATGGCCAGGTACGAGCCGACCAGCAGCAGGGCGATGGGGATCGCGGCGCCGGTCTGGTTGCTCACGATGTTGGCGATCACGAACAGCTCGGCGTAGCCCGCCAACGTGGCCAACGAGGAGTTCTTGGTGAGGTTGAGGTACTGGCTGATCACGGGCGGCAGGACGATGCGAAGCGCCTGCGGGAACACCACCAGCGTGAACGTCTGGTACCCGGACAGCCCGAGCGCGTTGGCGGCCTCCCGCTGACCCTTCGCGACGGCCTGGATGCCGCCGCGGACGATCTCGGCGATGAACGCCGAGGTGTAGATGACCAGCGCGAGCAGCAGCGCGAGGTAGTTGACGGTGAAGCGGGCCCCGCCCTCGTAGGTCGAGACCGGCACGCTCACGCCGGAGAGGACGAGCGGGCCGAAGGGGAGGATCTCGGACTCGGCCTCGAGCTCCGAGGTCGCCTCCGTCAGGGTCGCGGCCTGGTCGAAGGCCGTGAAGCGGCCGCGCGCGGTGGGCGCGGCGGTCTCCTGCTCGACCTCCTCTACCGTCGGGGAGCGGAACAAGGGCGTGCGTATCTGGCCGTCCCGGTCGGACACCAGCCGGCGTTCGAAGCCCGTGATGTTCATCTCGACCCCGACGCCGTTGTAGCCGATGCCGCTCTCGGGGTCGAACTCCTCGCCGCGGTCGAACTCGCCGTTGCCGTTCTGGTCGACGAAGACCGTGGCGACCGTGGGGAAGCGCTCGAAGTGGAGCTGGTAGCCCGCCGCCTCGGCCGCTGCCGGGTCGGCGAATACGACCTCGACGTCCTCGTACTCCGAGGTCCTGATCAGCGGGAAGCGCACGGTGGAGCCGACGCGTTCGCGGGCCTCGACGAGGTTCTGCGAGGTCTCCGTAAGCTGCACCGACTCGAAGGCGATCCTCACCGGCACGTACGCCGCCGGCTCGGTGCCGTCCTCCGTCTGGCGGACGACGGTGCCTCTTCCCCTGCCGGCCTGGAAGTCGACGGAGAGGTCGCCGGGGACCGAGCGATCGAGCGACGCGACGGCGTACCCGATGCCGGCCACCGCCACGAAGGTCAGCAGCCAGTACGGCCAGATGCGACCGACGACGTCCTGTCGGTCGAGCGAGCGCTTACGCCAGATGCCGACGGCGACGGCCAGCAGCAGCGCGCCGACGAGCCACGGCACCCAGGCGCCGAAGCGGTAGGTCGGGTACACGGCGGGGACCGCCAGGCCGACGTTCGATAACAGCAGCCCACCCGGCAACGCCACGGGGTTGGTGATGCGAGGTGGGAAGGGCAGCAAGATAGCGGCGTACCAGAAGACGATCTGGACGGCCAGCGGGATGTTCCGCAGCAGCTCGACGTAGACGGTCGCGATCGTGCGCACCAGCCAGTTGCTGGCCAGCCGCATGACGCCGACGAGCACGCCGATGATCGACGCGAGGACCACGCCGACGATGGCGACCTTGAGCGTGTTGAGGAAGCCGATCAGTATCGCGCGCGCGTAGGTGTCCGACGAGCTGTACGGGATCGGCGTCTCGGCGATGGGGATGCCGGCTCGTTCGCCGAGGAACGAGAAGTCCGCGGGCAGGTTGGCCCTGGCCAGGGCGGTGGTGACGTTGTTGACCAGCACCCCGATGCCCGCGACGAGGAGCAGGACGAAGGCGACCTGAGCGATGACGCCGATCACCTTGACGTTGCGCCAGAACGGGATGCGGTTCTCGCTCGGCGCTGACGCGGTTCCGGTAGTCATTAGTGGGGCATCACGACCTCATCATCGCGGTGTCGCTGTTGGTTGCGCTGTGCGCTTCGCCGTCGCGAGGCGCGCTGTCGTACGACCTCTACCCCAGTCAGGGCGGTCACGCGAGCATGACCGCCCTGAGGGATCTTGAGGAGCTTGGCTAGCGACCTGTGGACAGGAGCGCCTCGCTCAGTTGAACGGGTAGCCGTAGATCAGGCCGCCGTCGTAGTACTGGGCGTTGAGGCCGCGCTCGAGGTTGAACACCGAGCCCGCGCCGAGGTGCCTGTCGAAGATCTCGCCGTAGTTGCCTACCGCGACGATTGCCCGACGGAAAGCGTCGGCGTCGAGACCGAGGTCCTGAACGTAGTTCTCGTTGCCAGGAGCGCCGAGCAGGCGCAGTACCTGCGGGTCGGCCGCGGTGTTCACCAGCTCCTCGGCGTTGGCCTGCGTGACGCCGAGCTCCTCGGCGCTGAACAGCGCGAAGACGGTCCACTTGACGATGTCGAACCACTGGTCGTCACCGTGCAGGACCGACGGGCCGAGCGGCTCCTTGGAGATGAGCACCGGCAGGATCTTGTGGTCTTCGGGGACGCGCAGCGTCTGCTGGATGGAGACGAGGCCGGAGCCGTCGGTGGTCCAGCCGTCGCACTGGCCGTCGTCGTAGGCCGACGCCAGCACCGGGGCGGTCTCGAAGATCACCGGCGTGAACTGCACCCCGAGGCCGGCCATGGTCGTGGCCAGGTTCGTCTCGGTGGTGGTGCCTGACTGCACGCAGATCGAGCGACCCTCGAAGTCGGCGAGGGTGTTGATGCCGGAGTCCTTGCGGACCATGAAGCCCTGGCCGTCGTAGAACGTGGTCGGGGCGAAGTCGGCGCCCCAGGCGGTGTCGCGGCTGCTGGTCCAGGTGGTGTTGCGGATCAGCACGTCGATCTCGCCGGACTGAAGCGCCGTGGGGCGCTCGCCGGCCGTGAGCGGGCGGTAGACGACGGCTTCGGAATCACCGAGCACGGCGGCGGCCAGCGCCCTGCAGAAGTCGATGTCGAAGCCCTGGAACTCGCCGGACTCGTCGACGTAGCCGAAGCCTGGCAGGTTGGCGTTGACGCCGCAGCGCAGCTCGCCGCGTTGCTTGATCTCGTTCACCAGGCTCTGGGCGAAGACGCCGCTCGCCAGGGTGACGATAGACACGACTAGTACCGCTCGGATGGCTCTCTTCATGGATACACCTTCCCGCACTGAGTGGGTTCCGCAGAATTGACTCCC
>CAZQVC010000007.1:0-19813 GCA_964596625.1 uncultured bacterium
GGTACGTGATGGTGGCGAGCGTCTGGTTCTCGCGCTCGATCTTCACGCCCTCCTTGGCCTCGATCGCCTGGTGGAGGCCCTCGCCGAAGCGGCGGCCGGGCATCAGACGGCCGGTGAACTCGTCGACGATGACGATCCCGCCGGCCTCGTCCTTCACGTACTGCTGGTCGAGGTGGTAGTGCTCGCGGGCGCGCAGCGCCTGGCGCAGCATGTGCCCGTTCTCCATGTTCTCCGGCGAGAAGATGTTGTCGATGCCGAGCAGCTTCTCGGCCTTGGCGATGCCGTCCTCGGTGAGGTGGATGTCCTTCGACTTCGCGTCGGCCGAGTAGTCGCCGGTGGCTGGCGTGTCGCCCTCCTTCGGCTCGCCGCGCTCGAGCTGCTGGGCGATCTTCGCCATCGTGTAGTACTTGTCGGTGGCGACCTCGGCCGGCCCCGAGATGATCAGCGGGGTGCGCGCCTCGTCGATGAGGATCGAGTCGACCTCGTCGATGATGGCGAAGTTGAGCGGCGTGTCCTCACGCAGCACCAGCTGGTCCGGCCGGAAGGCCATGTTGTCGCGCAGGTAATCGAAGCCGAGCTCGGAGTTGGTGATGTAGGTGATGTCGTTGCGGTACGCCTCGCGCCGCTGTGCGCCCTCGAGGTCGTGCTGGATGACCCCGACGGTGAGGCCGAGCCCGCGGTAGACGGGGCCCATCCACTCGGCGCCGGTGCGCGCCAGGTAGTCGTTGGTGGTGACGAGGTGGGTGCCCTTGCCGGAGAGCGCGTTGAGCACCAGGGCCAAGGTGGCGACGAGCGTCTTGCCCTCACCGGTCTTCATCTCGGCGATGCGCCCGTTGTGGAGGGCGGCGCCCCCGATGAGCTGCACGTCGTAGTGACGCTGGCCGAGGAAGCGCTTGGCCGACTCGCGCGTGAGGGCGAAGGACTCGGGCAGCAGCGCGTCGAGGCTCTCACCGCCCTCCAGGTGGCGGCGGCGCAGCTCGGCGTAGGCTGCGGCCAGGTCCTCGTAGGCCTCGACCTTCGGCTCGAGCGCGTTGACGGCGCCGACGACGTCGCTGCGCAGTCGCTTGACCTCGCGTTCGTTGTTGTCGAAAAGCTTCTGTACGAATCCGACCATGTGGCTTAAGTTCCCATCCGAGATGGCGCGGCCGAAGATGGTTGGAGGGTGTCTGGGGGCCTGCGCCTGAGCGACGAACAGCCTACCACTCTACCGCACGGCCTCCCGTATGGCTGGCGTCCCCGGCCGCTGCCGAGCCGGCCTAGGCGCCCGGCACGCGCAGGAGGCTGAGGCTGTTCGAGCCGTAGCGCTTGACCCTCGGCTGCTCCACCGACCCGCTCGCCGCCAGCGAGGCAGGCAGCTCGAGCGCGAAGTCGCTGGGGTGCTGCAGCACGTAGAGGCCGCCCGGCTCGGCGGCGCCCGACGCGAGCACGTCGCTGAACACCCTGCCGAGGTCGAGCGGGTAAGGCGGCGCGGCGAAGACGATCCCGAAGCTGCCGGGGTGCGAGCGCGCGTAGGCCACCGCGTCGCCCCTGACGACCTCGACCGGTAGGTCGAGGGCCTTGGCGTTCTCGGTGATGACGGCAGCCGCCTTCTTGGAAAGCTCGACGCACACGGCCGAGAAACCGCGGCTGGCGGCCTCCAGCCCGATGGCTCCCGAGCCCGAGAACAGGTCGAGGAAGCGTCCGCGCGGCTCGAACGCGACGATGTCGAAGAGCGCCTCCCGCAGCCTGGCGGGGCTCGGCCTGGTGCCGCTGGCGGGCGTCTGCAGCGGCCGGCCCTTGGCGCTGCCGCCGACGATGCGTGGACGTGACACGCGCCGAGCATACTAGCCGCCCACGGGCCGCGGGTGTCCGGTAGAGTGTCTCGGTCGTGATCCGCAACCTCAGACCGGACGAGGTGGCCTGGTTCGTCGGGCGCTCCCTCCACTACCTCGGCCACTCCGACCCCAAGGGCATGTCGCTGCGCCTGGCGCCACGCCTGGCCAACGCCGTGGAGGAGTCGGCGCACTGCTACGTGCTCGACCGGCTCGGCGCGGCGCCCAGCGCCGGCGTCTACTTCCGCGCGCCCGATCCCGACGACGACGTCGGCACGGCGCTCATCGCGAGCCCCTGGCACCACGACGACCCCGGTGCCGTGGCCGAGCTCGTCGGCGAGCTGCTGAACCGCCACAGGCACGAGGCCGCGGTGGTCGAGCTGCACTCGCTGGACGAGCCGCGCCGCCGCGAGCTGGGCTCCAGCCTCGCTCCGCTCGGGTTCGAGCCCGACGAGCTGACCACCTTGCGCTTCGAGCTCTCCGAGGCGCCGCCACTGGGCGCGCCGCTGGTGTTCGAGGCGTGGTCATCGCAGGCCGACCGCGAGTTCCGGAACTTCTACCAGGCGGCCGAGGGTCGCCCTGTGAGCGACGCCGGTTGGGCCTTCCTCAAGCGCAGGCACGGGCCTTTCCACCCCGACCTCTGGTTCCTGGCCAGGGAGACCTTGGACCAGGAGGCCGTCGGCTACGCGTTCTGCGGCTCCTCCCAGAAGCGGCTCGACGGTCGCTACAGCCTCGACGGGACCGGCGTGAGGCGCGAGCTGCGCGGCGACAGCGAGATGTTGCGGCGGCTGGTCATCTCCCTGCTGAACGAGCTCGCCGCGGTGAGCCCGTTGGGCTCGGTCGACGCCGAGCTGAGCGGCAGCGACCCGAAGCTCGCCGAGATCCTGCGCGGCATCGGGTTCTCGCCGGTCGGCCGCACCCCCGTGCTGTTCAAGGCGCCTCGCTAGGCGCGCTTCGGCGGGGGCAGGTACTTCTCCCAGATCGGGTCGATGTCCGGCATCACGCCGTAGGCGCTGGAGAACATGAAGCGCGGCGCGAACGGCTTGCGGCGCAGGTGCATCCGGGCCTCGTCCGGCGTCCGGTCGCGCTTGCGGGCGTTGCACGCCTTGCAGCAGGCGACGACGTTCTCCCACGACGTGGGGCCGCCGCGACTGCGCGGCATCACGTGGTCGAGCGTGAGGTCGTAGGTCCTGGTGGAGCAGTACTGACAGGTGTGGTCGTCGCGCCGGAAGACGTTCTTGCGGTTGAACGCCACGCGCTGGCGGAACGGCGCGCGCACGAACCGCTTGAGCCGGATGACGCTGGGCACGGGGAAGACCGCGTTGGGCGAGCGCAGCACGGTGCCCGACTCCTCGACCCGCTCGGCGACCTCGTGCATCAGCAGGCCGACCGCGCGCTTGACGGAGCAGACGTGCAGCGGCTCGAAGCTGGCGTTGAGGATCAGCACCCTACCCGAGTTGAGGTTGGCCAGCGGCGTGCCGGCGGCGACGTCGTGACGACGTTCGACCACCGCCTCTGCCGGCGGCTCAGCCTCGATGAGTTCAGCCAGGTGACGGTCGGCTTTCGCACCTCCTACGGCACGCGCAAGATAACAGCTAGCGGCGCTCGAGCGCCAACCTCACGAGCCGTTCGATGAGGTCGGGGTAGGAGAGCCCGGCGGCCTGCCACAGCTTGGGGTACATGCTGTGCTCGGTGAAGCCGGGCATCGTGTTCAGCTCGTTCACCAGCAGCCGGCCGTCCGGCAGGTAGAAGAGGTCGACGCGCGCGAGGCCGGCGGCGTCGACGCAGGCGAAGGCGCGCAGGGCGAGCTCCTTGGCCCGCCGCACGACGTCGACCGGCACCTCGGCGGGGATGATCAGCTCCGCCTTGCCGTCGGTGTACTTCGTGTCGTAGTCGTAGAACGCTGTGCGGTACACGATCTCCCCGACGCCGCTGACCTGGGGCTCGTCGTTGCCGAGCACGGCGAGCTCGAGCTCCCTGGCGCCCAGCGCCGCCGCCTCGACGATCACCCGACGGTCGAAGCCGAGGGCGGTCTCGAGGGCTGCCGCGAGGTCGGATGGCTCGTCGACCCTGGTCAC
This sequence comes from uncultured bacterium, assembly GCA_964596625.1. GTDB lineage: Bacteria > Deinococcota > Deinococci > Deinococcales > Trueperaceae > DASRWD01. Next base: position 3,890 of record CAZQVC010000007.1, read on the forward strand.
TCCGATGCTCGAGCCGAGGTTGGCCGGCTTGACGAACAGCGGCAGGCCGAGCTCGCCGAGGCGCTCCTCGACCCCGCGAGGGTCGGCGGCGTAGGCGTGCCGCGTCACGCCGCGGTAGGCGACCTGCTCGAGTCCGGCGGAGGCGAACAGCGCCTTCATGGTCAGCTTGTCCATCGACACCGCGCTGCCCAGCACGCCGCTGCCGACGAACGGCAAGCCGAGCAGCTTCAGCAGGCCCTGGACCGCCCCGTCCTCGCCGTTGGGTCCGTGCAGGAGGGGGAAGACCACGTCCACCTCGGAGGCGAGCCGGCCCAGCGATCCGCTCAGCCGGTCCTCGAAGGCGGCGAGCTCGCCGCCGGACCTCACGGCCCCGTCCGCGCTCGGTCGCGGCGCCCGGGTCGAGCCATCCCGGCGCTCCTGCAGCAGCGCGAGCGACTCGTCAGCGGGGATCAGGGCGCCGTCGCGGCCGATGACCACGGGCTTCAGCTCGAGCCGCGGGTCGTCGGCGACCGCCGCAAGCACGGAGCGGGCCGAGGCCAGCGAGACCTGGTGCTCGTCGGAGCTGCCGCCGCAGAGCAGCAGCACGCGGACGGTGTCGGCTGCGGCAGCGTCGCTCACGAGGCGCCTAGGATGTGTAAGTTACACATGTTGCGTATGCTACGGCCGGCCCGCGCCGCGGTCAAGCGCGAGCCGCAAGGGCCGGGCGGTCATCGCCGCGGCCACCGCGCTCGCGGCGCGCCTCAAGGCTCGCGCCAGGCCGGCTCGCGCTTCTCGAAGAACGCCCGCACGCCCTCGGCCAACTCCGCGCCCTGGCGGCTGGCGACGTTCACCTCGACGGCCGCAGCCATGCCCGCTTCGAGGTCGAGGCCGGGCAGGCGAGTGAGCAGCGACTTCGTCGCCGCCAGCGAGGCGGGAGCGTTGCGGGCCAGCCGCTGCGCGAAGGCCACGGCCCGCTCGACGACCTCGGCGTCCGGCACCACGCGGTTGACGAGGCCGATGGCTGCAGCGCGCTCGGCGCCGATCAGCTCCGCGCCGAGCAGCAGCTCGCGCGCGTGCTTCTCGCCGACCTGCCGCACCAACAGCACCGCCACCAGCGCGGCGACGAAGCCGATGCGCGCCTCGGTGTAGCCGAAGCGAGCGCGCTGCGCGGCGAACGCGACGTCGCAGGCGGTGACCAGGCCGGCGCCACCGGCCACCGCTGGCCCGTTGACGGCCGCGACCAGCGGCTTGGGACAGCGCACCATGGTGAGGAACAGCTCGGCCAGCGCGGTCGTGTCGGCCCGGTGCTCGGCGGCGGTCGCGCTCACCGTGCCCTCCAGCTCGGCCAGGTCCAGCCCGGCGCAGAACGCGTCGCCGGCGCCGGTGAGCACCACGGCCCTCACCGCGTCATCGCTCGCCGCCGTGTCGAGCTGGCGCTTGAGCTCGGCGCGCAGCTCTCGCGAGAGCGCGTTCTTCACCTCGGGCCGCTCCAGCCTCAGCAGGCGGACCGGGCCCTCGTCCGTCACCGACAGGCTGGGCATGGAGGCATTGTACGTGCGCCCTGCGAACTAACCCATCGACCGCCGCTCGCGCTGCGGCATAACCTCACGCCATGAGCCGTCGCTCGCACCGCACCTTCACACGTTCCCTCGGCCTCGTCGCTGTCATTGTCGCCGCGGCCATCGCGCTCGCGGCCTGCGCCCCGGGGGCGCGCATGCTGTCGGCGCCCACCTTCTCGATCGACGCCGCAAACTCCGGCTTCGTGCGCGTCGACCCGCCCGGCATCGGCGACGGCACCGCCTCGTTCAGGGTGGCGCTGCGGGTGCACAACCCCAACCCCTACGCCTTCAAGCTCGCCGCCCTCGACGGCGACCTGTTCTTCCAGGACGTGCGAGCCGCCGCGCTCAGCTTCCGCGGCGGCCTCGACGTGCCGGCGGGCGGCAGCGCGCCGCTGCTGCTCGACGTCCGGGTGCCGCTCGGCGCCGCGCCGCTGCTGCTCGACACGCTCTCCGGCCTGGTCGGCGGCGGTGAGGTCCGCTACCGGCTCGAGGCGTCGGTCGGCGTCGACCTGCTCGGCACCGTGCAGCGCTTCCCGCGCTTCGTGCTGGCGCAGGGGGCGCTCGACACGCGCTTGGCGCTGAGCGCGCCGCGCCTGTCGCTGGAGGGCAGCCAGCTGCGCTTCGAGTCGGTGAACTCGGTGGCGCTCACGCTCGAGCTCGCGGTGCAGAACCCCGGCCTGCTCGGCTACCGGGTGAGCGCCCCGCAGCTGAACCTGCGGGTGGCCGGCCAGCAGGCTGCCAGCGCCAGCCTCAGCGACGCCGAGGTGCCGGCCGGCGGTCGAGCCGACGTGAGCCTCACCTTCCGCTTCGACCCGCTGCAGCTCGGCGCGGCGCTCGCCTCCCAGGTGCAGGCTGCAGCTGCGGGGGCCGGCGGCCTGAGCATCGCCATCGACGGCGGCTGGCAGCTCGAGGCGCCGGGCATCGCCGCGCTCACGCTGCAGCCGTCCCGGCTGCTGGAGGCCGTGGCCCGCTGAGCGCAGCTCGGTGGGCCGCCGCTAGCGACGCAAGAACCGCGGCAGCCACCAGTTCCAACGACCCGCCAGCGTCATCAGCGACGGCACCAGCACCATGCGGACCAGGGTGGCGTCGAGCACCACGGCGACGGTGAGGCCGAGGCCCAGCGCCCGGATCAGCTCGACGTGGCTGAACAGCAGCAGCACGAAGAGGGTCACCATCACCGCCGCCGCGCTGGTGATCACGCCTCCGGTGGAGGCCATGGCCGACGCCACGGCCTCGTGGTCGTTCAGGCCGCGCTCGTGCGCCTCGCGGATGCGCGCGACCAGGAACACCTCGTAGTCCATGCTCAGGCCGAAGACGATCGCGAAGATGAACAGCGGCGCGTTGGCGTCGATGTAGCCGAGCACCGGGCCGCCGCCGACCAGCTTCGCGAGCACGCCGTCCTGCAGCACCAGCACCAGCACGCCGAACGCCGCGCCAACCGTCAACAGGTTGAGCACCACGGCCTTCAGCGGGATCAGCACGGAGCGGAAGGCGACGCCCAGCAGGACCGTGGTGGCGAGCACCACCAGCGCCAGGGCCAGGGGGAACGAGGCGTAGATGGCGGACGTCGACTCGAGGCTGCGCACGTAGCCGCCGCCGACCAGGGCGTCGGCGCCCTGCTCCTCGATCGTGTCGAGGATCGCGCGGTGCAGCGCGCTGCCCTCGGCGGGCGTCAACGAGCCGTCCGGCACGACCCTCAGCAGCACGTAGCGGCCGTTCTCGCTGACGGTCGCGGTCACCAACGGGGCCACCTCGCTGCTCAAGGCCAGCTCCTGGGAGGCGTAGTACTGGTACAGGAACAGGCGCGGCACGTTGTCGACCGCCAGCGGCGAGGTCACGGTCTGCACGTCGTCCAGCTCCTCGAAGGCCCGCTCGAGCAGCGAGACGCGCCGCACGCTGGCAGGGTCGAAGAACCCGTCCGGCCCGAGGTCGAAGACGACGTCGAAGGGGGAGAGCACGCCCTCGAGGCCGAGGTCGGCGAGCGAGCCGATCACCCGCCTGGCCTCGGTCGCTGGCGAGAGGCCCCGCGGCCCGGGGTCGGCGACCTGCATGCGGAGGGTGGGCAGGGCCAACGCCACCAGCACCAGCGTGCCGAGCGCCGACCACAGCCGCGGCCGGCGCAGGATCTGCTCGGCCCTGGCCCGCCAGAAGGCCCGGCTGCGCAGGCCCGGCTCGCGCTTGGTCAGGCGCAGCCAGTCGACCCGGTGGCCGAGCAGGGCCAGTGTGGCCGGCACCGCCGTGATCGCCACCAGCACGGCGACGCTGAGCACGACGATGGTGCCGATGCCGATCGAGCGGATGAAGTCGACGGGCGGCACCAGCAGGGCCAAGAGCGCGACCATGACGGTCAGCCCGCTGAAGGAGACGGCCTTGCCGGCGCCCAGGGTCGTGAGGCGCGCGGCCTCCCGCGAGTCGCCGTTGGCCCGCAGCTCCTCCCTGAAGCGGTTGACCATGAGCAGCGCGTAGTCGATGCCGGTGGCCAGGCCGAGCATCGTCACCACCGTCTGCGTGAACACCGCGAACTCGACGAACTGGCCGACGGCGAAGAGCCCGGCAGAGGAGACGACGATCGTGGTCACAGCGCTGAACAGCGGTAGGCCAGCCGCGACCAGGGCGCCGAACGCGATCGCCAGGATGACGAGCGATATCGGCAGGCCGTAGACCTCGGCGCGCCTCGCGTCCCGCTGCGAGACCTCCTCGAGCTCGAGCACGGTGGCCGCTCCGCCCGAGAGGACGTAGCGCAGCGACGCCTGCTCGTCGAAGGCCGCCCGCACCGCGCCGACGACCTCCTTCGACCCCGCCATGTTCCGCGGCTCGAGCCCGATCATGACGACGCTGAAGCCCTCCTCGGCGCTCGCCAGGTCGAGGCCGGTGGCGCTGCGGTGGTCCTGTACGAAGGCGACGCCCTCCACCGCCAGCAACGCTTCGCTGAGCTCGTCGAGGGCGCTGGCGTGCGCCTCCCCAGGGAAGTCGGGCGCCGGTCGTCCGGCCGGGCGCACGGCCGCCACCAGCGTCTCGCCCTCCGGCAGGGCGAACTCCTCCTCGACCAGCAGCTCGACGGCCCGGCCGACACCGCCCTCTGGCGCCTCCGGCTGCGCCGTGAGCACCTCGCTGACGCGGGCCGCGAACGGCAGCGCGACGAGCGTAAGCACGAACCACCCGAGCAGCACCCAACGCGGGCGCCTCGACACCAGATCGGCGAAGAACGAGATCACTCAGCGACGCCCGGACTCAGACGTTGAGGAAGTTCTCGATGCTGTCGCGCACGTCGTCGGGGTCGCCGGTCGCCTCGCCGGCGATGCGCCCGTCACGCAGGAACACGATGCGGTCGGCGGTCTGTGCGGCCTTGAGGTCGTGGGTCACCATGATCACGGTCCAGCCGGACTCGTCGACGCCCCGTCGCAGCAGCGTCAGGACCTCGGCGCCCGTCTTGCTGTCGAGGTTGCCGGTCGGCTCGTCGGCGAGCACGACCGCCGGATCGTTGATCAGCGCCCTGGCGAGCGCGACGCGTTGGCGCTGCCCGCCCGAGAGCTGCCGCGGCCGGTGACCCAGGCGGTCGACGATGCCGAGCTGCGCCGCCAGCTGGTCGAGCCGCCTGGCGGCGTCCTCGCGGTGTCCGGCGATCTCCGCCGGCAGGAGGATGTTCTCCTTGGCCGTCAGGTTGGGGATCAGCTCGAACGACTGGAACAAGAAGCCGAGTCGTTGGCGCCTCATGGCCGTCAGCTGGTCGTCGTCGAGCCCGGCGGTGGGCTCGCCGGCGATGGCGACGCTGCCGGAGTCGGGCTGGTCGAGGAGGCCGATGAGGTAGAGCAGCGTCGACTTGCCGCTGCCGCTCGGGCCCATGACGGCGACGAACTCGCCGGCGCCGACCTCGAGGGAGACGCCGTCGAGCGCGCGGATGGTCTGCTCACCGAGGCGGTAGGTCTTGTGCAGGTCGGTGGCGGAGACCGCCGCGGGGACATCAGACATGTTCACTCCAGGAGGCGAGCGCGTTGGCCGGTGTGAGGCGCGCGGCGCGTCGGGCGGGCAGCAAGGAGGCGATGAGGCCGACGACGGGGGAGGCCGCGACGGCCAGGATGGCGAGCGACAAGGGCACGACGGGCTGCAGGTCGTAACCGGTGACGGCACCCGCGCCCGTGGTCACGATGCGCGCCAGCAGCAGGCCGAAGCCGGCGCCGAGGACCCCGCCGATGAGCGTGACCACGATCCCCTCGGTCGCCACCAGCCAGCGCACGCCGCTGCGGGTGAGGCCGATGGTCCTGAGCACCGCGATCTCGTGGCCGCGGTTGACGAGGTTCATCCCGAGCGCGTTGGCCACGCCGAGCACGGCGACCAGGACCGCGATGGTCACCAGCACCCTGGTGGTCGCGAAGGCCTGGTCGGTGACCTCCATGATGTTCTGACGGTAGTCGACGTTCATGGTGGCGTCGAGGTAGAGCTCGGGGAAGGCGGCCAGCAGACGCTCGCGCACGACCTCGGGGGAGGCGCCGTCGTCGACCGTGAGGACGTAGAGGTCGGGCGTGCCGCCGCCGAAGTCGGGCAGGCGCTCGATGCTGGCGATCACCGCCTCGCCGCCGCCGGTGAAGTCGACGACCACGCCGGCGATGGGGAACTCCTGGAAGCCGCTGGCGGTGCGCAGGCTGATCGTGTCGCCCACCGAGAAGCCGTGCCGGTCGTGCATCGTGTTCGCGACCAGGACCGCGTCGCCGCTCGCCAGGCCGGCGTAGCCGCTGGCGTCGTCGCCCTGACCGGCGACGTACTGGAACTTGCCGAAGCCGTCGTCGGGATCGAAGCGCGCGGGGTCGGCGAGCACCAGCGCGACCGAGCGTCCCCGCGGCTGCTCCTCGCTCTCGAAGCGCACCACGCGGATCCCGACGCCGCTGGCGACGTCGACGCCTTCCACCGCCTGCGCCCTGGCGGCGAAGTCCGCCGGGAAGCTGACCGGCGTGGTCACGAACAGGTCGCCGACGACGGTGGTGTCGATCCACGAGCCGATGGCGTCGTTGATGCTCGAGACCATCGAGCCCACGCCGAGCACCAGGCCAGTGCCGACCACGACGGTCCCGATGGCCACGCCGTTGCGAGCGGCGTTGCGCTGGGCGAAGCTGGTGCCGAGCCGCCCCGGCGCGCCGAACAGGCGTACAAGGACCGGACGCAGCAGCCTGAGGACGGGGCCGAGGAGGCCGGGCGCGGCCAGCGACACGCCGCCGAAGAACAGGCCGAGGGCGACGACGGTGAGGACGATCGCGGTCATGCCGCTCCAGGGGTAGAGCGCCAGCCCGGCGCCGGCCGCCAGCAGCAGGATGCCGCCCCAGGTCGCGGCCCGGCTGGTCTCGGGCTCGCTGCGCTGCACGGCGGCCATCGGCGAGGTGCGCGAGGCGTTCCAGGCCGGCAGCACGCCCGCCACGAGCGCCGCCACGACCCCGAAGCCGCTGGCGATGAGCACGCTGCGCACGGGGATCACCACGGTGCGGAACTCGAAGCCGAGCGTGGCCCCGTTGAGCGCCGTCACCAGGTAGGAGAGCAGCACGCCCAGGCCGATGCCGACCACCACGCCGACCAGCGCCAACGCCAGCGCCTCGTAGAAGGCCAGCCGCATCACACCGCCCCGCGTCAGGCAGATCGTCCTGAGCAGCGCGTACTCGCGGCCGCGCTCGACCACGGAGGCCATGAAGGTGTTGTAGGCGAGGAACGCTCCCAGCGCCAGCAGGGTGGCTGCCAGCACGCTCAAGCCCGCCTGCAGCGTCTGGGCGAAGCCCGAGGCGTAGTTGCCGGTGATCGCCGGCAGCGTGACGGCGTAGGCGTCGCCCAGCTGGTCCTGCAGCTGCGCCCTTACCGCCTCGACCTGGTCCGGCTGGCTCACCTGGACCTCGATCAGCGAGACGCGGCCGACGAGGTTGATGACCTGCTCGAGCACGTGCAGGTGCATCAGGCCGACGCGCCCGCCGTTGGTGCTGGCGATGCCGACGCTGTCGTCGAGCAGCCCGGTGACGGTCAGGTCGACGGTGCCGCCGGCGGTCACGAACGGCACGACGTCGCCGACCGTGATGCCCCGGGTCTCGGCGAAGCCGTCGGCGATGGCGATGCCCATGCCGTCGGCGGTCGGGAGCTCGCCCTCGGCGAGCTCGGCAGGAAGGTCGTCAGGGAACTCGCTGAGCCGGCCCTGGATCTGGAAGCCGGTGTCGACGCCCGGGATCGCCGAGCGCTCGAACTCCTCGACCTCGCGCAGCGGCTCGGCGCGCGTGTTGAGCACCGGGTAGGCCGCGGCGACGCCGGGATGGTCCCTCACCTCGTCGAGCAGCGGGGAGCGCTCGAAGATCGCGCGGCCCGAAGGCCCGGGCGTGATCACCAGGTCGGCCTTGCCGACGGCGGCCTGCAGCGTGCTGCGCAGGTTCGCCTCGACGTTGTCGCCGACGGACAGCGTGGTCAGCACCGCCGCGATGCCAAGGCCGATGCCTAGCACCGTCGCCAACGAGCGCCAGGGATGGCGCAGGAGGTTGCGTACGGCTAGAAGGCCCAGCGTGCTCACCACGCCAGTCTACGGTTTGAAGCGCACCCTCCGATGCCCAGGACTCCGCAACCTCCGTGGTAGCTTCGTCGCTGCAGAGCCTGGAGGGGAGCGGCAGCCAGTTGCGTATCTTGTTCGTCGCAGACGACGTTTATCCCGGCTTCGGGGGGCAGGCGAAGGCCACCGAGGGGCACGTCGCAGCCCTCGCCCGGCGGGGTCACCAGATAAGGGTGATGGGCGGCAGGGAGCCCGAGCCGACGGCAGCACCCGACGGCGTGGAGGTCGTGCGCCTGCCCGCCTGGAGGCTCGGCGCAGCCCAGACGAGGTTCGCCCACCCGCTGTTCAGCCGCATCGCGCCGCAGGTCGCCTGGGCCGACGTGGTGCACGCCAACACGCCGGCGGCGTTGACCGCCGCGACCGCGCTGGTGGCCAAACGCCAACGCGTGCCGGTGGTCATGGGCGTGCACACGCAGCTCGAGACCTCGACGCTGCAGGCGCCGCTGGTCGGAGCTCCGCTGGCCGCGCTGCTGAGCCTCTGGTACAAGATCCTCTTCGGCGCCGCCGACCTCCTCACGGCCCCCACGCGCTTCGCAGCCGAGCTCGCGCGGCAGTTCTTCGCCGGGCGCATCGAGGTCGTCTCGAACGGCCTCGACCTGAGCGAACAGCTCGTGCCGAGGCCGACGTCGCAGCGGCGCACGGGGAAGCAGCTCACCTACGTCGGTCGGCTCTCGCCCGAGAAGCGCCCCCTCGACCTGCTCGAGCTGCTGCGTGAGCTGCCGGACGACGTCAGGTTGGCGGTGGCCGGCGAAGGTCCGCTGGAGCGGCCGCTGAGGGAGAGCGCCAGCCGCCTCGGCCTCGAGGGCAGGGTCGACCTGCTGGGCTTCATCAGCGAGGACGAGAAGCGCGACCTGCTGGCTCGCACCGACCTGTTCGTGATGCCGTCACCGGCCGAGCTGCAGAGCATCGCCACGCTCGAGGCGATGGCCGCGGGCGCTGCGGTGGCAGCCGTCGGCTACGAGAGCAGCGCCGTCCCCCAACTGGTGCGCGAGGCCGGGGGCGGCATCGTGCTGGAGCCGCGCGACCCCGTCGCTCAGGCCGCGGCGGTCGCCGCGCTGTTGGCCGACCGTGACGCGCTGGCCGCGGCCCAGGCCAACGCCCACGCGTACGCTGCCGGCCACGACGTCGCCAGGAGCGCCGAGCGCCTCGAGAAGCTCTACCGCGAGCTCATCGAAGCACGCGGGGCGGCCGCCTGAGCGACGCGGGCGCCTCCGGGCGCTATGACCCGTCGCTGCGGGTGCGCCGCCGCTTGAGCCAGGCCGGCGGACGGCGCGCCAGCATCAGCCAGGCCATCAACGGACCGATCAGGTAGGCGATGTAGAACGTCCCGGTGCGCCACAGCGCGACGGGCGCTGCGATCGAGCCGGCCGACGCGCGCGCGTCGACCGCCAGGCCCACCATCAGCTCGGTGAAGCCCGAGGCCCCCGGCGTGGGGAAGAAGAAGCCGATGAGCGTGATGATGGAGAGCACCGCCAACACGTCGAGGATCCGGGCCTGCGCGCCGTAGATGAGCAGCAGCGCCCACAGCAGCGCGAAGTTCGCGAACCACGCCGCGAGGTTCGTGGCGTGCAGCGCGGTGTAGGTGGTCGGCGGCAGGTCCCTGAACGCGACCGAGCTGACGTAGAAGTCCCTGGCGACCCTGGTGAGCCGCTCCTTGTAGCGGCGCAGGATGCGCCAGCGCGACATCCCGATCGCCATGCGGTAGAGGGTGCCGGGGAAGCGGGAGAGACCGATGGCCAGCGCGAGCGCGATCACCGCGGCTGCGACCGCCAGGTAGGTGGTGGCGGCAGGCAGCTCGAGCGGGCTGATCAGCAGGATGTAGGCCAGACCGATCGGTATCAGCACGCCGAGCGCGGTGAGGTCGAGGACGAAGAGCTGAAGGGCGAGGCCGACGCTGGTGCCGACCTTGACGCCGGCGCGCTCGAGCGCGAGCACCACGGCGGGCCCGCCGCCCGTGCCGCTCGGGGTCATCGCCGCGCCGAAGACCTGCGACACGTGAGCCGTGAACGCGTCCCGCAGCCCGATCCCCTGGCCCTGGGCGTTGGCCAGGATGCGCAGCTTGATCACGGGCACGGTCCACAGCGTGACGAAGCTGAGCACCGCGACGGTGATCAGCCAGCCGTTGGGGTCGACCGGCCGATACGTGGCGGGCGAGAGCACCGCCTCGCGCGTGGCCAGGTAGAGCCCGCCGAGGCCGAGGCCGACGCTGAGCAGGAGCAGCGCGATGAGCCGCTTCACGGCGTCTTCGCCTCGTCGCCAGCGCCTCCCGCACGAGCGCCGTGCCGGTGGCCCGCATCGCTCCCTGGGCCGCCGGCGAGCCGCTCCCTGGTGACCTCCGCCATGAGCCCGGGTCGCAAGAGCGCGGTGAGGGCGGGATCCGCTTCGGCATGAGACCCCGGGTGGGACCCGTGGGGAGCAGATGGTGGGCTGGCGGCAGCCCCCGCGGCGGCCGCCGTGAGGTAGCGACCGAGACCCTCGAGCATGCCGCCGAAGTCGAAGGCCTCCACGGCCCGTTCGGCCTGTGCACGCCGGGCGCCGTCCTCGCGCCAGGCGGCGACCGCCGAGGGCAGTCGGTCGAAGCCGGGCACGTGATCACCGAGGCCGTAGGCGCGCAGGAAGGCGACCACCTTCTGCTCGTTGAGGCCGGCGTACGACGCCGCCAACACCGGGCGCCCCACCGCCAGCGCCTCCATGGTGCTGGCCGGGCCGGCCTTGCCGACCACCAGGTCGCTGGCCGCCAGCAGGACCTCCATGTTCTCGGCGAAACCGTGCACCTGCAGCCGCTCGCGGGCGGCTCGCGAGCTGGCGTGGGCGGCCACGAGCCGGCTTCGCAACGCCTCGTTGCGGCCGCACACGGCGATCACCTGAGAGCCCTGCTCGGCGATGGCGACGGCGGCCGCGACGGCCGCGTCGTCGACCACGCCCTCGGCGCCGAGGCTGAGAAGGCAGGTGAAGGCGTCGGCGGAGCCGAGCGCTGCTCGAGCCTCGGCTCGGCTCGGCGCCTCGAGGAAGCGTCGGGCGACGGGGTAGCCGGCGACGGCGACCCTGGCGGCCGGCACACCCAGGTCGACGAGGTCGCTCCGGGCCGCGGCGCTCGGCGCCAGCACCGCCTCCGCGCGGGGGGTCGACCACAGCGCGCTGGCGTCGAAGGGCTCGGTGGCGAAGATCACCACCCGTGACTTGAGTCCGAACCTCGTGCGCGCCCTCGTGAACGCCGTGGCCAGCCAGCCGTGGTTGGCGACCACGAGGCTGGGCGGCGCGGCGTTCAACGCCTCGGCTACGCGTGCGGCGAAGCCGTCGAGCAGCGCGTTGTGCAGCGTCCTGGTGAGGGCGGGCGCCGCGTCGGTGAGGCGCTGAGCCACCCTGACCACGGTCGGCCGGGCGAGCATGCCGCGCCAGGCGCGTTTGTGCCGGCGGTCGAGGTCGGCGGCTCCGTACTCCGCCATCGCGTCGGAGACGCGCGTGCGCAGGCGGCCTTGCGACTGGCGCTCGACGGCCTCGGCCAGCGCACGTGCGGTGGCCACGTGACCGCCGCCCGCGGCGATGGTCGCGAAGAGCACCTCGCCCGTCGCCTGGCCCGCGTCGCCCGCCTCGGTCATGGGGTGGCGAGAGCCGCCACGCTGCGGCGCATGCCCTCCTGCCAGCTCACCAGCGGGCTGTAGCCGAGCTCGTCGCGAGCGTGGTGGATCGAGAAGTGCACGTCGTGCGCCATCAGCCCAGCACGGTACACCGTCATGGGCGGCTCGACCGAGGGGAAGAGCGAGCGCCAGGTGGCTTCGACGCCGGTGGCGATGGCACGCACCGGCCGGCGCGGCACGTTGAGTCGCGGGGGAGAGCCGCCGCTGAGCCTGGCCAGCTCCTCGAACAGCTCCCGCCAGTTCGGCTTGCCGTCGTCGGCGATGACGTAGACCCGGCCGGCCGCCGCCGGCACGTGCAGAGCCAGCCGCACGCCGTCGGCGAAGTTCTCGGCGTAGCAGCTGTTGAGCACGCTCTCGCCGCGCTTCATCAGGGGCATCACACCGCGCTGCACCGCGCGCTCGACGCGCTGGAAGGTCGCGTCGCGCGCCCCGAACGGCCACAGCCCCGGCCTCACCACGACGGGCTCGACGTGCTCCTGGCCCATGATCATGTTCTCGGCGAGGATCTTCGAGTAGGCGTACGGGTTCTCCTCGTTGTCGCGCGGCAGCGTGCGTGGGTCGGCGTCGCGGAAGCCCCTGTACTTGTGAACTGCGACGCTGGAGACCAGCAGGAAGCGCCGCGTGCCGGAGCGGCGCGCCTGCTCGAGGAGGCGCTGCGTGCCGAGCACGTTGGTGCGGTAGAAGGCGTCCCAGGGGCCCCAGTCGGCCACGCGGGCGGCCGCGTGGACCACGGCGTCGACGCCCTCGCAGATCCCCTTGAGCGAGCCTGGCTTGGTGAGGTCGGCGCGCACCACCCGCAGCAGGGGGTGATCGGCGAGGTGCTCGAGGTTCTGCAGCTCGCCCCAGGGCGACACCAGCGCGACCACCGCATCGCCCGTCGCCAGCAGCCTCTCGGTGACGTGGCTGCCCAGGAAGCCGTGGGCTCCCGTGACCAGGACGTTCACGGCAGCAGCAGGCCTTGCCGGGCGAGGATCGACACGTCGAGCGTAAGGCCGACGACCAGGTGCACGGCGGCTGGGTACAGGACCGAGCGGGTGCGCACGGCGATCACGCCGAACAGGAGGCTGGCGGGGAAGGCCGCCAGCGCCTCCGGCAACGGCTTGCCGACGTGGATCAGCGTGGCCGCCATGGCCTGCAGCCAGATCGCCTGGGTGACGCCGAAGCTACCCGCGAGCGTCTTGAGCAGGAAGCCGCGGTAGAAGAACTCGAAGGCGAGGTAGTACGCCGAGTAGAGCAGAGCCCAGGCCGCGAGCGCGAGCACGCTCGTGCCGACGATCGGGCCGGCCCACGGGTACGCGCTGGCCAGGCCGCTGGCCTGCCCGGAGGAGAGCGCGATCAGCGGCACGGCTATCAACGCCGACACCAGCACGGCGCGCAGGCCCAAGCCCACGTCGCCGAGCCGCAGGCCCAGCTCCTTGAGTGAGCCTCCGGTCAGCAACTGCAGCAGAGCCGGCGCGAGCAGGAGCGTGGCGACGGTCCAGGAGATCCCGTCGGCGGCCGCCGTCAGGCTGCGCGGCGCGAAGCGCAGCAGGGCCGGCCCTGGGGTGGCTAGGTACCAGAAGGCGACCTGCAAGATCGTGGCGGTCCCGATCAGGAACCAGCTGCGCGCGTTCTTGCTCTCGAACAACTCCGCGAAGTCCCGCAGCAGTCGCTTGAGCACCTCGCCCAGGCTCATACCTCTTTTTGGAACAGTCGGTAGGTCTTGTTGTGCACCCCGCCGGCCGCGACGATCGCGCTGTTGATCGAGTGGTTGTCCTCCAGCGTCCAGCCGCACTCGCCTTCCACGATGCCGTTGGCCGCGGCGCGCTTGACGATCTCGTAGATCAGGAGCATCTCCAGGCCCTTGTTGCGGTACTCGGGCAGCACCCCGAGCATCACCAGCCTCGCCCTGTCGATGATGCTCTTGCGCCGCAACAGGTGGAAGATGCCGAACGGCAGGAGCCGACCGTTGAAGCGCTTGAACACCTGGTTGATGTCGGGCAGCGCGACCGCCAGGCCGATGGGTTGACCGTCCTTCTCGGCGAAGATCACCAGCTCGGGGTTGAGGATCAGCTTCATCTCGCTCGCGAGGTGGTCCATCTCGGCGTCGGAGTAGGGCACGTTGCCCCAGTTCCGCTCCCACGCCCTGGTGTGGATCTCCTTGAGGATGTCGGCTTCCCGGTCGAACTGCTTGAGGTCGGCCGGCCGCACCGTCACCCCCATGCGCTTGAAGGTGCGCTGGGCGATGCGCTCGAGGCGCGGCTCGATGGCGCGGCGGTTGTCGAAGTAGAAGCTGTAGAGGTCCTTCACCTTGGCGTAGCCGGTGCGCTCGACCCAACCCGGGTACTCCCTCGGGTTCTGCGGCATCATCACGTACGGCGGCTCGTCGAAGGCGTCGATCTGGAAGCCGCTGCCGTCGTTCATGCTGGGGTTGAGCGGGCCCCGCACCGCGACGCGGCCCGCGGCCTTGGCCTGCGCCTCGACGGCCTCCAGCAACGCGGCCGCCACCCCCTCGTCTGCGGCCTCGAAGAAGCCGAAGAACGCGAGGTTCTCGCCGTGCTCGCGGTTGTGGGCGTGGTCGTCGATGAAGGCGATGCGGCCGACGGTCCGCCCGTCTCGCCTGGCCAGGAACAGTCGCTTGTCGGCGTGGTCCCAGAAGGGGTTCTTCTTCTCGTCGAGCAGCTCGAACTGACCGATGCGCAAGGGCGGAACCCAGTTGTCGTCGCCTCGATACTTCCGGTAGGGGAAGTCGATGAACTCGCTCAACTCGCGCTTCGAACTAACCGGTTCGACGCTGAGCGGCGCCACTCTCAGCCTTGGATCACACCTAGTCGCTTGCCGACTAGGGCGAAGGCCGCGAGGAGCTTCTCCAGCTGGTCGCTCTCGTGGTTGGCGTTGACGCTGGTGCGGATTATCGACTGACCGTTCGGCACGCCTGGCGGCAGGGCCGGGGTGGTGAACACGCCCTCCTCCCACAAGCCCTTCCAGAAGGCCATGGCCAGCTCGTCGGGGCCGACCAGCACCGGCACGATCGGCGTCTCGGAGCCGAGCGTGTCGAAGCCGAGGCCGTTCATGCCGTCGCGCAGGGTCTTGACGTTCTGCCACAGCTTGGTGCGCAGCTGCGGCTCGTCGCGCATGATCTCGAGCGCGGTGAGCGCAGCTGCCATCTGCATGGCCGGCAGGGCTGCGGTGAAGATGAACGGGCGAGCGGAGTGCTTGACGAACTGCACCACCTGCCGGTCGGCGGCCATGAAGCCCCCGACGCTGGCGAACGACTTCGAGAAGGTGCCGACGATGACGTCGATCTCGTCCTCCAGGCCGAAGTGCTCGCCGGTGCCGCGGCCGTTGGCGCCGAGGACGCCGGTGGCGTGGGCGTCGTCGACGATCAACCTGGCGCCGTAGCGGTTCTTGACCTCGACCAGCTCTGGCAGCTTGGCGATGTGGCCGCTCATCGAGAACACCCCGTCGGTGACGATGATGCGGCCGCCCGGCCGACCCTCGTCCATGCGCAGCAGACGCTCCAGCTCGTCGATGTCGTTGTGCTCGAACTTGCGCAGGGTGGCGTACGACAGGCGCGCGGCGTCGTAGAGCGAGGCGTGGTTCTCGCGGTCGTAGTAGAGGATGTCGTGGCGGCCGGCCAGCGCCGAGATCACCGAGAGGCAACCGAGGTAACCGGCGCTGAACGTGAGGACGGCGTCCTTGTTGAGGTACTCGGCGAGCCGGTGCTCGAGCTCCTCGTGCAGCGTGAGGGTGCCCGTGAGGAAACGCGAGCCCGTGCAGCTGGTGCCGAAGTCGTCGAGGGCGGCCCTCGCGGCATGCTTCAGGCGGGGGTCCTGGGTGAGGCCGAGGTAGTCGTTCGAGCCCGTGATGACCATCTGCTGGCCGTTGACGTTGACCGTGCCGCCCTGCTGCGAAGCGATGGGCTTGAAATACGGGTGCATGCCCGCGGCGATCGCGTCGTCGGCGCGGCGGAAGTTGAAGGCCTTGGCGAACGCATCGTGTGACCCACGACCTACCGACGCGCTGTTCGCTTCTGGGCGCGCTACCTCAGACAACTGTTCCTCCATCGGGAAGCTTCACCGGCCGGTCGATGATACCGCCTTCTGGCCCAGCCGAAAGACGGCAGGATGAGCCGATGATTAGCATGTGTAACCCTACGGCATGCACGCCATAGGCGCAAGGAGCCGTCTCATCGATCTGCGCC
>CAZQVC010000007.1:19913-30329 GCA_964596625.1 uncultured bacterium
GGCGCGTTAAAGTAGGCCCCTCATGAGGGCCAAAGAGGTGGTCAGCGTCTCGCTGGGCTCGTCGCAGCGCGACGTCGATCACGTCTTCGAGCTGCTCGGTCACGAGGTGAGGCTTCGCAGGCAAGGCGTCGACGGCGACCTGCGCGCAGCTGAGCGCCTGATCGCAGAGCTCGACGGCAAGGTGGACGCGATCGGCCTTGGCGGCATCGACCGGTTCATCATCGTCGGCGATCGCCGCTACTACTTCCGGGACGCCAGCCGTCTGACGCGCGCCGCCAAACACACGCCGGTGGTCTGCGGCGCCGGCCTCAAGGACAGCCTCGAGCGCAGGGCGGTCGCCGAGCTGGACGCCACGCTCGACTGGTCGACCCGCAACGTCCTCATGGTGGCCGCCGCCGACCGCTTCGGCATGGCCGAGGCTCTCGACGAGCACGGTGCCAAGGTGATCTACGGCGATCTGATGTTCGCGCTGGGCGTCAACGTGCCGCTGCGCTCGCTCGCCGCGCTCAACAGGGTCGCGCACGTGCTCGGGCCGGTCGTGACGCGGGTGCCGTTCAGCTGGATCTACCCGCTCGGCTCCAAACAGGACCGTGAGCCGACGCGCGGCCGCTACGAGAAGGCCTACGCCTGGGCCGATGTCGTAGCCGGCGACTGGCACTTCGTGAGGCGCTACGCCGGCGCCTCGCTCGCCGGCAAGACGGTGCTCACCAACACCACGACCTCGCGGGACGTCGAGCTGCTGCAGCGGCTTGGCGCGGTGAGCCTGGTGACGACCACCCCGCGCTTCGAGGGACGCAGCGTCGGCACCAACCTGCTCGAGGCCGCCTTCGTGGCCGTAGCCGGCGCCGAAGGTGAGCTGAGCCGGGAGCAGTACGCCGAGCTGATCGAACGAGCGAGTCTAAAACCGACCGTCCTGCCGCTCTGAGCGCTTCGGCGCTCTGCGACTTGGCCTCCCGACCCGGGCCGACCGGGCGCCGACGCGACACGGGTCAAGTTGACCATCTGCGCGCTGAGCGCCACTTCTGGCGTCGGGGCCAGATGCTACACTGGGCCGTCTTCGAACCCGACTGCGCCGGGCTTAATAGGCGTGCGGCGCTCGGGGCTCCTCGGGCGATCCGCGCCGCCGGCCGGCCCGCCCGTAACGAGATACGGCTCGCCAAGGCAGCGTCCGCAACTTAAGGAAGGCACACCGATGAACCGAACCGAAGAGAGAACCTCGATGAAGGGCACACGATGATCAGCGTCACGGACCTACGCAGCGGCACCAAGGTCGAGATGGACGGCGGCCTCTGGGAGGTCGTCGACTACCAGCACCAGAAGATCGGCCGCGGCGGCGCGAAGATGGTCGCGAAGTTCCGCAACCTCGAGTCCGGCTCCATCGTCGAGCGCTCGTTCAACGCCACCGAGAAGATCCAGGACATCTTCATCGAGTACCGCACGATGTCCTTCCTCTACGCCGACGGCGACAACTACACCTTCATGGACACCGAGACGTTCGAGCAGCCGACCTTGACGCGGGACCAGATCGGCGACGCGGCGCGCTTCCTCAAGGAGAACGTCGAGGTAACGGTCGACTACTACCAGGGCCGGCCGCTCAACGTCACACTGCCCAACGTTGTCGAGCTGCAGATCACCCAGACCGATCCCGGCGTGCGCGGCGACACCGTCTCCGGCGGCTCGAAGCAGGCGACGCTGGAGACCGGGGCGACCGTCAACGTCCCGCTGTTCATCGACCAGGGCGAGGTCATCCGTGTCGACACGCGCTCTGGTGAGTACCTCGGTCGCGCCTGATGCGCGCCCAGCCTCGGGGGATGCCGGCATGCAGGTGAGGGACATCAAACGCCTGCTGGACGTGCTCGGCGACACCGACGTCCGCGAGCTCACCCTGGAGACGGGCGAGTACAAGCTCACCGTCAAGCGCGGCCTCGAGGCGGCAGCGCCGGCGGTCCAACTCGCCGCGCAAGCGCCAAGTCCGGCGGCAGCGGCTCAGCAGCAGGCCGGCCAGGCCGGCGGCTCCCCTGCAGCTCAGGCGGCCGCGACGCCGGGCGCCGGTGACGCCCCGCAGAGCGACGAGCGCCTCGTCGACGTCGTCGCGCCGATCGTCGGCACCTTCTACTCCGCACCGTCCCCCGACGCGCCCGACTACGTGCAGGTCGGTACAAAGGTCAAGCCCGGCACGGTCCTGTGCATCATCGAGGCGATGAAGCTGATGAACGAGATCGAAGCCGAGGTCGCCGGCACCGTGCGCGAGATCATGGTGGAGAACGACGAGCCGGTCGAGTACGGCCAGGTGCTCTTTCGCATCGAGCCGGACTGAGCCAGGCGAGCGCTATGTTCAGCAAGATCCTCATCGCCAACCGAGGCGAGATCGCCCTTCGCGTCGTGCGCGCCGCGCGCGAGCTGGGGGTGCGCTCGGTCGTCGTCTACTCCCAGGCCGACGAGAACTCCCTGCCGGTGCTGCTGGCCGACGAGTCCGTCTGCATCGGACCGCCCGCCGCCTCGGCCAGCTACCTCGACGTGCGCAACATCCTCGCAGCGGCCCTGGTCAGCGGCGCCGAGGCCATCCACCCCGGCTACGGCTTCCTGGCGGAGAACGCCGAGTTCGCCACGATGTGCGAGGAGCACAACCTGGTCTTCATCGGCCCCCGGCCGGCCAGCATCAGGCGCATCGGCGACAAGTCGTCGGCGCGGGCGCTGGCCGAGGAGGCCGGCGTGCCGATCACCCCTGGCAGCGGACCGCTGCCGGACATCGCCGCGGCCACGCGCTTCGCCGAGGAGATCGGCTACCCGCTGATACTCAAGGCCTCGGCCGGCGGCGGCGGCCGCGGCATGCGCGTCGTGCAGAGCCTCAGCGACCTCGAGCGGCAGTTCGTCAACGCCCAAGAGGAAGCCAGGGGCGCCTTCGGCAACCCCGAGCTGTACATGGAGAAGTACCTCGAGGAGCCCAAGCACATCGAGATACAGCTGTTCGGCGACGGTGAGGGCAACGTCGTGCAGCTCTTCGAGCGCGACTGCTCGATCCAGCGCCGCTATCAGAAGATGCTGGAGGAGGGGCCCTCGACGCTGGAGCCCGAGCTGCGCGACAAGATCGCCGACGCTGCCGTGCGGCTCGCCGAGCACATCTCGTACCGCGGCGCCGGCACCTGCGAGTTCCTGGTCGACAAGAACGGCGGCTTCTACTTCTCGGAGATGAACACCCGCATCCAGGTCGAGCACCCCGTCACCGAGATGATCACCGGCACCGACCTGGTGCAGGAGCAGCTCAAGGTGGCGGCGGGCGAGGGGATGTCGTGGCGGCAGTCCGACCTGGCGGTCCGCGGTCACGCCATCGAGGCCAGGATCAACGCCGAGGATCCCGACCACGACTTCCGGCCGGCGGCCGGCGTGGTCACCGACGTCCACTGGCCGGGCGGGCCGGGTGTGCGCGTCGACTCGCACGTGTACTCCGGCTACCGCATCCCGCCGAACTACGACAGCTTGCTCGCCAAGGTCATAGCCTGGGCTCCTAGCAGGGACGAGGCCATCCAGCGCCTCGACCGCGCGCTGAGGGAGACCGTGATCGAAGGCGTCAAGACGACCATCCCGTTCCACCTCAAGATCCTCGACAACGCGTTCTTCCGGCGCGGCCAGGTCTACACGAACTTCATCGCGCGGAGGATGAGCTCATGAGCAAGCCAGCCGACCTCGACATCTCGCCCGACGTCCTCTACGGCATAGCCCAGCTGGCCATCGAGCAGCTCGACGGCATCAGGCCCATCCAACCCTCGGTGAGGGTCGGGGAGATCCTGACTCGCCGCCGGGCCAAGGGCATCGCCATCGAGCGGGACGGCGCGGAGGTGACGGTGGCGCTTACCGTGGCCGTCGACTACGGTGTCGAGATCCCCAAGGTCGCGAAGGCCGCGCAGCGCGCCGTGCGCGAGGGCGTGGCTTCGATGACCGGCCTGTCGGTGAAGAGCGTCGACGTCAACGTCGAGGCCGTCGAGCTTCGCGAGGCCGAGCAGGGTGGCTGAGTCTAGACGTGGCTAGGCGCCGCGCTCGTGAGCTGGCCTTCCGGACCCTGTTCCAGTCGGAACGTGGGTCGGAGGAGCTGCTCGAGGTCTGGAACAGCGTGCGAGCCGACCTGGCGGAGGCCGGCGACGAGCTCGAGGACGACACCTACGGCGACCCGCTCGACCGCAACGCCATCGAGTTCGCCGACGCGCTGCTGCGCGCTTACGACGACGACCGCGAGCGCATGGACGAGGTGCTGCGCGAGAACATCAGCGGCTGGACGTTCAACCAGATGTCGCAGACCGACCTCAACGTGCTCCGCCTGGCGGTGACCGAGATGTACCACTTCGACACCGCGCCCGAGGTCGCCATCGAGATGGCCGTGCGCGCCGCCAAGAAGTTCGGTGGCGACGAGTCGGGCCGCTTCGTCAACGGGGTGCTGGCCAAGGTCCTGCGGGTGGTGCGCCAGGAGCGCCCGACGTCGCCCGCCAAGCCGTCATGAGCGCCGAGAGGCTCGACGGGAAGGTCGCGTCCGCGGCGGTCGTCGACCGCGTGCGGCGGCGGGTCGAGGGGCTCGACTTCGTGCCGCGGCTGGTCTTCGTCCGCGTCGGTGACGACCCGGCGAGCGCGTACTACGTGCGCTCCAAGGAGCGCATGGCGGCCCGCGTCGGCGTCGAATCGCGAACCGAGGTGCTGCCGGCCGGGACGAGCGAGGACGAGCTGTTGGCGCTGGTGGCCACGCTCAACCGCGACGACGAGGTCGACGGGATCCTCGTCCAGTTGCCGCTCGAAGGCATCGACGAGAGGTCAGTGCTCGACGCGATCGACCCCGACAAGGACGTCGACGGCCTGCATCCCATCAACATCGGCAACCTCTGGAGGGGCGCGCCGAGCCTGGCGCCGGCCACGCCGCTAGGCGTGATCGCCCTGTGCGACCACTACGGCGTCGAGCTCGAGGGGCGTACCGCGGTCGTGATCGGTCGCTCCAACCTGGTCGGCAAGCCCCTGGCGGCGCTGCTGCTCGCGCGCAACGCGACGGTCACGCTGGCGCACTCGCGCACCCGCGACCTGCCTGCCGTCACTCGCACGGCCGACGTGCTGGTGGCTGCCGTCGGGCGCCCGCGCCTGGTGACGCCCGACATGGTCAAGCCCGGCGCAGCCGTCTTCGACGTCGGCCTCACCCGCGAGGACGACGGCATCGCGGGGGACGTGCATCACGACGTCGCCGAGGTGGCGGGCTGGTTGACGCCCATGCCGGGCGGGACGGGTCTGATGACCGTCGCCATGGTCATCGCGAACACCGTCGAGGCTGCCGTCAGGCGGCGCGGGGCGAGCTAGCGTGCAGGGCGTGCTCGCCAACACACCGTTGATCGCCGCGGTGGTCGCCACGTTGGTCGCCCAGGTCCTCAAGCTGCTGCTGGTCGTGCTCACCGAGCGCCGCTGGGCGTTCGCGCGGCTGCTCGAGACGGGCGGCATGCCGTCGTCGCACAGCGCCGCCGTCTCGGCGTTGGCCATCGCCCTCGGCGTCACCTACGGCTGGGCCAGCCCGTACT
The DNA here is from genome assembly GCA_964596625.1 of uncultured bacterium. Lineage (GTDB taxonomy): Bacteria > Deinococcota > Deinococci > Deinococcales > Trueperaceae > DASRWD01. The sequence goes on from CAZQVC010000007.1 coordinate 25,457, forward strand.
TCGCGGTTGCCGCCGTGTTCGGCTCGATCGTGATGTACGACGCGACCGGCATCAGGCGCGCCGCGGGCCTGCAGGCCGAGATGATCAACGACCTCGTGAGGGAGCTTGGCCACCTGATGGACGAAGGCTTCCAGCCGCAGGCCCTGCGCACACTGCTGGGCCACACCTACCCACAGGTGATCGTCGGGGCCCTGCTCGGTGTGGTCACCGGCCTGATCTTGACGCTCTGAGCTGCGCTAGTGGCGCACGGTGCGGGCGACGACCGCGGTCCAGACCTCGGCGGCGCCCGAGCGGATGAGGGCCGCCGTGCAGGCCGCGGCGGTCGAGCCGGTGGTGAGCACGTCATCGACCAACAGCACCTTGCGGCCGGGACACGCCCTGGCGTGGAACGAAGCGCCGGCGTTGAGCGTGCGCTGGGCGCGTGAGAGGCTCGCCTGGCTGAGCGAAGAGGTCGAGCGGCTCAGCAACGACCGGGGGCTGGCCGCGAGCCCCGCGGCCAGCGCTGCTGCCAGCAGCTCCGCCTGATCGAAGCCGCGCTCGCGCAGGCGTGCGGGCGACGCCGGCACGTGCGCCACCAGGTGCGGCTCGAACGACGCGCGCTCGAGCCGCAGCGCCAGCAGGCGGCCGAGGAGCGTGGCGAGGCGCCTGTCGCCGTCGAACTTCAAGGCGTGAACCAGGCGCAGCCACGGACCGGCGTAGGCGCCGAGCCAGACGACCGGGCCGGTCGGGGGCGGCAGCGCGGCGATGGCCGCAGCCAGGCGCTCCTCGCAGCCGCGGCAGGCGCCGTGCGAGCCGGCCGGCTCGTGCGCGCAGACCGGACAGCGGCGCAGGGAACCCGTGGCGGCCCTCAGGACCCGAAGCGCGCTGGTCACGACGCTCACGGTAGCGAGGCGCCGGCACCTGCGCCTCGCTGGACGGGGTCAGGGCAGAGGCGTCGTAGGCAGAAGCCGCGGCGGCCAGGGGGCGCCGCGCTGCCGGTGACCGGCATCCGGCGCGGCCGTTCGGAGGCTGGCGGCCGTCTCTGTGGCTAGGACCGTCGTTCAGCGACGTCGCCGAGCAGTGCGGTGAGCCGGGCGGTCGCGTCCTCGCGCGGCAGGCCGGCGAGCGCCTCGCGCAGCAGCGCCATGCCGCGCCGTGCCTTGCGGTCGGCGACCTCCTGGGCGTACGCCAGTGAGCCGTAACGTTCGATCAGCGCGAGCAGCGACTCGACCTCGCGCGCGGTGCGCGCGCTGCGCGGCCTCGAGAGGATCTCGTGAGCCGTGGCGGCGTCCTCTGGGCTCGCGGTGGCGAAGAGGTGGGCCAGGATCAGCGTGCGCTTGCCCTCGTAGAGGTCGCCGGCGAACTCCTTGCCGTAGTCGTCGGAGCTCGCGGGGCGGCGCTGCAGGTTGAGCACGTCGTCCCGTATCTGGAAGGCCACGCCCAGTTCGAGCCCGGCCGCCGCGAGCGCCGCCCGCGGCTCGCAACCGGCCAGCATCGCGCCGAGGCGCAGGGGAGAGACGACGGTGTAGCCGGCGGTCTTGCGGCTGACCATGTCGAGGTACTCGGCCTCGTCGACGGCCAGGCGGCCCTCCTCGACGAAGGCCAGGTCGAGGTGCTGCCCCTCGGCCGTGCGTTCGATCATCGTGGCGAACTCGTCGATCACGGCCGGGGCCAGGTCGGGCCGGGTGCCGAGCAGCTCGTGCAGTAGTCGCCACATCCGCACGTGAAGGGCGTCGCCGACGTTGAGCGCGACGGGCATCCCCACCGTCCGGTGAAGGGCTGGCAGTCCGCGGCGACGCTCGGAGTCGTCCTCGATGTCGTCGTGGATCAGGACCCACGCCTGGAACAGCTCGATGGCGGCGGCGACGGTGAGCGCGGCCTCGTCGTCCTCGGCTCCGTGGGCCAGGGCCGAGAGGTAGACGACCTGGCCCCTCAGGCACTTGCCGGCCCGACTCGGGTAGTCGCGCAGCAGCGTGTGGAAGCGCTGCAGCTCGGCGGCGTTGGTGCGCGGGGTCTCGGCCGGGAAGCTCGCGGCAGGGAGCGCTGCGCTCACCCGCTGACCGATGCGGCGCACGAGGTTCTCGTCCACCACTCGATGATAAGACGCCGGCCGCGAACGATGACGCTCGCGGCCGGCGGTAGCTGGCGTGGTTTTCGGTGTCGCGCTGGGCCCCGTTTACAGGGGGCGGTGTGGCCCCGCCCACGGGTTGGCGCGGGGCCGCTCGGTTACGGCCGGTGGATGCAGGCCTTGAAGTGGCCGGGTGAGACCTCTTCGAGCGGGGGTACGACCTCCGCGCACTCCTTGGTCGCGATCGGGCAGCGGGTGCGGAACACGCAGCCAGAGGGCGGGTTGATGGGGCTGGGGATGTCGCCCTGAAGGATGATCCTGTCGCGCTTCACGGTGGGGTCGGGGATCGGCACGGCGGAGAGCAGGGCCTCGGTGTACGGGTGGATCGGGTTGGCGTAGAGCTCCTTGGCCGGGGCGATCTCCATGATCCGACCCAGGTACATCACGATCACGTGGTCTGAGATGTACTCGACCACCCCGAGGTCGTGCGCGATGAACAGCAGCGTCAGGCCGAGCTCGGCCTTGAGGTCCTGCAGCAGGTTGACGACCTGCGCCTGGATCGAGACGTCGAGCGCAGAGACGGGCTCGTCGGCGACGATGAAGTCGGGGTCGACGGCCAAGGCGCGGGCGATGCCGATGCGCTGCCGCTGCCCGCCCGAGAACTCGTGCGGGTAGCGTCGCATGTGGTTGGGCGACATGCCGACGCGCTCGAGCAGGCTGGCGACCTTCTCCTCGCGCTCCTTGCCGCGGGCGAGGTTGTGGATGGTCATCGCCTCGCCGATGATGTCGCCGACCGACATGCGCGGGTTGAGGCTGGCGAACGGGTCCTGGAAGATGATCTGCATCCGCCTGCGGTACTCGCGCATGGTCGCCTTGTTGACCTTGACGATGTCGACGCCGTCGAACTTGACCTCGCCGGAGGTCGGTTCGATGAGCCGCAGGATGCTGCGTCCGACCGTCGTCTTGCCCGAGCCGGACTCGCCGACCAAGCCGACGACCTCGCCCTTCTGGACGGTGAAGCTGACGTCCTCGACGGCCTTGACGTTGGCCACAACGCGGGAGAAGATGCCGCCCCTGATCGGGAAGTACTTGCGCAGGTTGTTGACCTCGAGGAGGGTGTTGGCGTCGGCGGGGGAGTGGCCGAGGCTGCTTCCGGCTACGTTCATGCCAAGATCTCCGACTTCAGGTCGAGCTCATCCCACCGCACGCAACGGACCTGGTGTCCGTTGCCGGTGTCCTCCAGCGGCGGGATCGCGGCCTTGCACTTCTCCTGCACGAAGCGGCAGCGCGGGTGGAAGGCGCAGCCCTCCGGCAGGTTGAGCGGGTTCGGCACGTTGCCGGGGATCGCCTGGAGGCGCTCCTGGTGCTCCGCCGCGCGGTCGACGCGAGGGATCGAGTTGAGCAGGCCGAGGGTGTACGGCATGCGCGGCGTGGCGAAGATGTCGTTGACGTTCGCCTCCTCGACCGCCCGGCCGGCGTACATCACGACGGCCCGGTCGGCGATCTCGGCGACCACGCCAAGGTCGTGGGTGATGAACAGGATCGACATGCCGATCTCTTCCTGTAGCTTGCGCATCAGGTCGAGGATCTGGGCCTGGATGGTGACGTCGAGAGCGGTCGTCGGCTCGTCGGCGATGAGCAGCTTCGGGCCGCAGGAGAGGGCCATTGCGATCATCACGCGCTGGCGCATCCCGCCCGACATCTGGTGCGGGTAGTTCTTGACGCGCTTGCCGGGCTCCGGGATGCCGACCAGGTCGAGCATCTCGGCGGCGAGCTTCATCGCTTCCCGGTAGCTCTTGCCCTGGTGGAGCACGATCGCCTCGGCGATCTGGTCGCCGACCGTGTACACCGGGTTGAGGCTGGTCATCGGCTCCTGGAAGATCATCGAGATGTCGTTGCCGCGGATGCGCCGCATCTCGCGCTCGGACTTCTTGACGATGTCCTGGCCCTCGAAGAGGATCTGGCCGCCGGCGATGCGTCCGGGCGGCGTGGGGATCAGGCGCATCACCGAGAGGCTGGTGACCGACTTGCCGGAGCCCGACTCGCCGACCACGGCCAGCGTCTCGCCGCGGTCGAGGTGGAAGCTCACGCCGTCGACGGCCTTGACGGTGCCCTCGTCGGTGTCGAAGTAGGTCTTGAGGTCGTTGACCTCCAGCAGCCGCTCGCCGCTAGCCATCGCTTGGCTCTCTCGTGACGGGTTCGCTGTTCATCGACTTTCACTCCTCACAGTGTGACCACGCGTGAACTGCGGTCGCGCTGAATATGTGCCGGCCTCGAACCGGTCGGTGCGGCCGAGACGAGGCGGACGCTCGAGCACTACGAGGGATTCCTCGGCGTCAAGCAAGATACTCAGCGTCTGCTGTGAGGAGAGATCCGGCTAGGGAAATACGCCGTTCGACCCCGTTGCTGAAGAGCGTCGCTAGCTGCGCTGCTTCGGGTCGAAGGCGTCGCGTAGGCCTTTGCCTAATGGAGTAAACATAACACGTCGAGCGGTAGGTGCGGCGGGTCGGTCCGCCCGCCGCACCTACCGGCGCCGGTTCAGCGGCGGCTACGCGGGTCGAAGGCGTCGCGCAGGCCGTCGCCCAGCAGGTTCCAGGTGAGCACGGAGATGAAGATGAAGACGCCTGGTATGAAGATCCACCAGCGGTCGCTGAGGCCGGTGACGCCGACGAACGACTGCGCGGTGTTGAGCATCAGGCCCCAACTGGTCGCGGGCGGCTGGATGCCCAGCCCGAAGAAGCTGAGGACCGCCTCCGTGAGGATGAAGCCGGGGATCGCCAGGCTCATGACCACGATCACGTAGGAGAGCGTCTGCGGCAGCAGGTG
>CAZQVC010000007.1:30429-36892 GCA_964596625.1 uncultured bacterium
AGGATGCCGATGGTCAGGCTGATGCGCGAGCCGAACAGCACCTTGCCGAACACGTCGCTGCCCAGGTCGTCGGTGCCCCAGAGGTGCACCTTCACGCTGTCGGTCGGGTCGTCGACGCCGAACAGGTGCAGCGTGGCGGTGGGCCTGATGCCCCACGCCTGCCGCAGCGACACCGGCAGCAGGCTGACGGGGAACGGCACGTAACGCTCGCGGATGCCCTCGCGCCTGACGAAGAACTTCAGGGGGTACTTCTGCGAGGTGTCCACCTCCCAGACCGTCTCGAAGGTGGCCATGTCGAGGGTGCGCTTCATCGGGTAGATGTAGGGCCTCGTCAGGCGGCCGTCGTCGTCGCGGAAGTGAACCTGGGACGGCGGTTGGAACGTGTTGCGGGTGTTGATGTAGCGCTCAGGGTACGGCGCCAGGAAGTCGGCCATCGCCGCCATGGCGTAGAGGATCCCGAGGACGACGAGCGAGCCGCGCGCCAGCGGGTGCCGCTTGAACTGCTGCCACGCGATCTGCCCGAGGCTGGCGCCCTTGGCCGACTCGGCGGGGACCTTCAGGTCGGTCGGGTCGGGCATGGGTTCGTGCTGGTCGTATGCGTCGGCGGCCACGGTCAGTACCTGATCCTGGGGTCGATCATCGCCAGCGCGAGATCGGAGAGGAGGTTGCCCAGCATCAGGAACAGCGTGAGCACGGTGAGCAGGGCCATGACGACGTAGACGTCCTGCGCGAAGATCGAGCTGATGAACAGCGGCGTGATGCCGGGCCAGCGCATGACGAACTCGACGGTGCCGGCCCCGCTGATCAGGCCGGGCAGCAGGCCGCCGATGGTCGCGACGATCACGACGATGGCGTTGCGGAAGGCGTGCTTGTAGGTGACCTTGTTCTCCGCGAGGCCCTTGGCCTTGGCCGTGCGGATGTAGTCCTGGCCCATGACCTCGAGCATCTCGCCGCGCATGATGCGGCTGGTCGTCGCGAGGCTGGAGAGCGCCACCACCAAGAGCGGCGCGATGAGGTGCCAGGCCCTGTCGAGGAACTGCTGCCAGGCCGTCATGCTGCCGTAGCCGCTGCTGGTCATGCCCCCTGTCGGTATCAGGAACCAACCGTTGCTCTGGTAGAACCACACGGCGAACGCGAGCACCAGGAGCGCGATGAAGAAGTTCGGTATGGCCAGGCCGATGAGGCTGAACACGGTGAGGATGCGGTCGCCGATCGAGTACTTGCGGATGGCGGAGTACACGCCGATCGGGATCGCGATGATGAAGGTAAGCACGGTGGCTGGCAACAGCAACCAGAAGCTGTTGACCATGCGGGGGACGATCAGCGTGGTCACGTCGCCCTTGCTGACCATGCTGGTGCCGAGGTCGAAGTTGGTGACGAGGTTGCGAAGCCAGTAGAGGTAGCGCACGGGCCAGGGCTGGTTGAGGCCCATCACCTCGCGGATGCGCTCGGCCTTGCCGGGGTCGACCTGGTCGAAGGCGAACTGCGTGGCGAAGTCGCCGGGGGCGATCTCGATCACGAACCAGGCGAGGAAGGTCGCGAGCAAGAACGTCGGTATCAGATTCAAGAGGCGTCGAACTACGAATACGAGCAAAGTTAGATCCTAGGTTATGGCCTACTGCTTGACTGGTGGGTCAAATAGGGCTCGGGACCCCCGCTCGATGCGGGGGTCCCGAGGGTAGAGGCTTACTGGCTGATGGTGAGCAGCGTGCGGAAGTTGCCAGGGCGGTACGGACCCTCGATGCTGTTGGCGTCGAGCTTGTCGACGGGCCAGACGTTACCGAGGTCGTGATAGAAGTGGAACGCCGTGCTGATGAGCGGGGTGATGGGGAGGTTCTCCCGCATCAGGCTCGCACGCTCGTTGTAGAGCGCGATGCGCGCATCGGCGTCAAGCTCTGTGACCATGTCGGCCGTGAGGCGATCCATGAGGATCTCCCAGGCGGCGACGTCGGTGCGGCTCTTGTTCCACGCGTTGAGGTTGGAGCCGAGCATCAGGCCGTTCTGGAAGTGCGGGTTGTCGATGTCGCCGCCGGCGAGGCCCCAGATCTGGGCGTCGTAGTCGACGGAGCGGCCCGCGGCCGGGTCGAAGCCCTCGGAGGTGCCGACGATCGAGTCGCTCCAGATCTCGCTGGAGACCTCACGCGGGGTGATCTCGACGCCGTACTCGGCGACGGTCTGCGAGGTGATCACGGCGAGCTGGGCGCGGCGGTTGTTGCCCGAGTTGAACTGCAGGTCGAAGGCGACACGGCAGCCGGTGTTCGGGTTGCGGAGCACGCCGTCGGGGCCGAGCTCGGTGAAGCCGATCGAGGCGAGCAGCTCGACGCCGCGCTCGGGGTCGAACTCGAAGTGGTCGAGGTGCGGCGAGTCGTACGGAGCGGCCGCTTCCGAGTTCCAGTCCTTGGCGGGGAAGCCGAGGCCGCCGACGGCGCCCTGAACCAGCGCGTCGCGGTCGATCATGATGGAGATGGCCTGGCGGAAGACGTTGTTGCGGAACATCTCGCGCTTGCACTCGTCCATCTTGTTGAAGTTGTAGGTGATGAAGTCGACGGCGCCGGAGGGGCCGAGGTTGGCGTACAGCTCGCCATCGATGGCGCCGCTGTCGAGAGCCTCGGTGATCGCCCGGAGCTGGTCGACCGTGGTGGGCCAGTAGAAGTCGGACTGGCCGGTGACCAGGCGGCTGAGGATAGCGTTCTGGTCCTGGGAGAAGGTCACGACCCACTCGTCGGGGCCGGGGAGGGCCGAGCCGTCGGCTGCCTGGGCCATGCCGCCGTAGGCGGGGTTCTTGGTGAGGACGATGCGCTCGCCCTGACGGAACTCGCTGATGACGTAGGGGCCGCCGTAGACCATCTCGCTCGGCGGGGTGTCGACGCCCCACATGGCGCGGACGCCTTCGGCGCCGCTCTCCTCGTAGACGGGCATGAACACGTGCGCAGGCACGGTGCCGCAGTCCTTGATGGCGAGGGCGTTGGTCACCGGACGGGGGAGCGTGATCCGGTAGCTGTAGGTGTCGATCTTCTCGTAGACGACCGGGTCGGTGTCGACGACGGAGCAGCCGTAGGCGTTCGACTGCACGTCGGCGTCGCCGATGATGGTCCACGCGGCGATCGCGTCGTCGGCGGTCATCTCGACGCCGTCACTCCAGGTCCAGCCCTGCTTGACGGTGACGATGAACTCCTGGTTGGGCTGCACCTCTTCGATGCTCTCGGCCCAGTCCATGTTGAAGGTGCCGTCGTCCTGACGGAACGAGCGGTTGCCGAGCCAGTCGCGGTACACGAGGCCGGGGCCGGCGGTCATGCCGATCACCGCGTTCTCCTGCGCCGACGAGATCAGCACGGGGTTGAGGGTGGTGAAGTCCCCGAAGAGGTCTTCGGAGACGGTGCCGCCCTGCACGGCCGTGGGAGCGTACTCCGACGACCAGACGTGGGGCTGCGCGAACACAGCGCCAACTAGCGCGAGCGCAGCGATGCCCAGGATGATTCTCTTCATGCTACCTCCATGAGTTGCGGATGCAGGGGTTCCTCCGCCCCTTCACATCCGCTGATGTCGTTATCGACAGTCTAAGCTACCCGTTCGCCGCTACCGTCGCAAGCGTTTGCGGGAAGATCGGGATGGTCAATTCTTAATGAGAAGCTGGCTTAGGGGGCCTGGAAACGCCGGCTAGCGCGGCACCACCTGCATGAGAATGGCCAGCGCGCCCCAGATCGCGGCGAGGTAGATCGTGGTGCGGTGCAGGCCGCCCGCGGTGCCGCCGGCGCTGGCGAAGTCGCCGCCTCCGCCCCCTCCGCCCAAGGCGTCGCCAAGACCGGACTGCTTCGGCTCCTGCATGAGGATCACGGCCGTGAGCAGCACGGACACGATCACGAACACGATTAGGACTATCCAGAACATTCTTCCTCCAGCGGCAGCCGCGCGGGCCGCCGGGCCCACTTGGTGGCTAGTTGGCAGCTGCGGGGATTGGTGCCGAGAGCGGGATTCGAACCCGCACGGGTCGCCCCGGTTGATTTTGAGTCAACTGCGTCTACCGTTCCGCCATCTCGGCAGGTCCGCCCTGCATGTTAGCCTCTAGACCGTGTCCGTGCCAAGCGCGGTTTCCAGCCTATGAGCATCGCCGTAGTGACCTTCCCCGGCAGCAACTGTGACGACGACGCCCGGCACGCGTTCGAAGGCGTGCTCGGGGTTCCCGTCACCATGGTGTGGCACGACGCCGCCGAGCTTCCCAAGGTCGACGCCGTCGTCATCCCTGGCGGGTTCAGCTTCGGCGACTACCTCCGCAGCGGCGCGCTGGCCGCGCTTAGCCCCGTGATGAGGGCCGTCGCGCGCTTCGCCGAGGGCGGGGGGCCGGTGCTTGGCATCTGCAACGGCTTCCAGATCCTCACGGAAGCCGGGCTGCTACCCGGCCAACTGGCGCGCAACCGCACCCTGAGCTTCCAGTGCCGCGACGTGCACCTGCGCACCGAGATCAGCAGGGCGCCGTTCACGTCGCGCCTGGCCGTGGGTGAGGTGCTGCGCCTGCCGATCGCGCACAACGAGGGCTCGTACTACGCCAGCGCCGAAACGCTCACCCGCCTCGAAGAGGAGGGCCGGGTCGTCTTCCGCTACTGCGACGCGCGCGGCGAGCTCAGCGACGCGGCCAACGTCAACGGCAGCGCCAACGCGATCGCCGGCATCGTCAACGAGCGCGGCAACGTGCTCGGCATGATGCCGCACCCGGAGCGGGCCACCGAGGAGCTCCTCGGCTACGCCGACGGCCGCGGGGTGCTCGCCTCCTTGGTCGACGCCGTGGCCTCGGCGGCGGCCACGTGAGCTCCCGAGCGCCCACCTCTTCGAACGGCTCAGACCCCGCCGCCTCGGCGCCGCACAGCCTGCGCCATATGGCCGCCTCGTTCGGGCTCAGCGAGGCCGAGTACGACCAGGTGGTCGAGAGCCTCGGCCGTGAGCCCAACGCGCTCGAGGCCGCCGTGTTCGGCGCGTTGTGGAGCGAGCACTGCGGCTACAAGAACTCGCGCCCGCTGCTCAGGCGCCTGCCGACCAGCGGCCCCCAGGTGCTGCAAGGACCCGGGGAGAACGCCGGGGTGGTCGACATCGGTGACGGCTGGGCCGTTGCCTTCAAGATGGAGAGCCACAACCACCCCAGCGCCGTCGAGCCTGTCCAGGGCGCGGCCACCGGCGTCGGCGGCATCCTGCGCGACATCTTCGCCATGGGCGCGCGACCCATAGCGGTGCTCGACGCGCTGCGCTTCGGGGAGCTCGACGACCCGCGCAGCCGCTACCTGCTCTCCGGCGTGGTCGAGGGCATCGCGCACTACGGCAACGCGATCGGCGTGCCCACGGTCGGCGGGGAGATCGAGACCAACCCGTGCTACCAGGAGAACCCCCTGGTCAACGTCATGGCCCTCGGCCTCTTGAGGCACGAGGACCTGCGCAAGGGCACGGTCGGCGCGGTCGGCAACAAGCTCTACTACGTCGGCTCGAAGACCGGCCGTGACGGCCTTGGCGGCGCCGTGTTCGCCTCGGCCGACCTCTCCGACGCCTCCGAGGCCGACCGCCCCGCCGTGCAGGTCGGCGACCCGTTCATGGAGAAGCTGCTGCTGGAGGCGTGCCTCGAGGCGATCGCGCTCGACCTGGTGGCCGGCGTGCAGGACATGGGCGCTGCCGGGCTCTCCAGCAGCGTGGGGGAGATGGCGCACCGCGCCGGCCTCGGCGTCGACCTGCACGTCGACCGCGTGCCGCGCCGCGAGGACGGGATGAGCGCGATGGAGGTCATGCTCTCCGAGTCGCAGGAGCGCATGGTCCTGACCGCGCGGCCGGGCAGCGAGGAGCGCCTCATCGCGCTGTTCGAGCGCTGGGGCCTGGACGTCTCCGAGATCGGCACGGTCGCTGCCCACGGGCAGTTCAAGGTGATCGAGCACGGCGAGGTGCTGGCCTCGATGCCGGTCGCCGCCCTCAACGAGCCGCCGACCTACGTGAGGGACGGCGTCGAGAGCCCGGCGATCGCCGCGGCGCGCGGCTACGACCTCGGCTCGCTGACCGAAGCGGAAGACCACGGCGCGACCCTGCTGACGCTGCTCGCGGCGCCCGCGATCGCCGACAAGCGCCCGGTGTACCAGCGCTTCGACCACCAGGTGATGACCAACACCGTGGTCGTTCCCGGACGGGCGGACGCCGCCGTGCTGCGCGTCAAGGGCAGCGCGCTCGGCATCGCCGCGACCACCGACTGCAACGCGCGCTACGTCTACCTCGACCCGCGCCTCGGCGCGGCGCACGCGGTCGCCGAGGCCGCCCGCAACCTCAGCTGCGTCGGCGCCACGCCACTCGGCGTCACCGACAACCTCAACTTCGGCAACCCGACCGACCCGGCCGTGTACTACCAGCTCGAGCGGGCCGTAGACGGCATAAGGGAGGCCTGCCTGGCGCTCGGCACGCCGGTCACGGGCGGCAACGTGAGCCTCTACAACCAGTTCAG
>CAZQVC010000007.1:36992-42098 GCA_964596625.1 uncultured bacterium
CGCACGCTGATCGCCTCGGGCCTCACCAGCACCGCGCACGACGTGTCGCAAGGGGGCCTCGCGGTGTGCCTGGCGGAGATGGCGATCGCCGGCGGCGTCGGCGCCAGCGTCACGGTGCCGCGCGCCGGGTCGCCGGCGACAACGCTCTTCGGCGAGTCGGCCGGCCGCGTGGTGGTGGCGGTCGACCCGGCCGCGGCGAGCAGAGCGGCGGAGCTCTGCGAGCGTCTCGGCGTGCCGTGCGTGGCGTTGGGGGAGAGCGGCTCGGCGCGCTTGACGATCGCGATGACGTCGGCCGAAGACGGCGCCGACGCTCCCACGCCGGTGCTCGACCTCGACCTCGAGAGCCTGCGCGCCGCACATCAACGCACCTTCGCCGAGGCGTTAGGCTAGAGCATGCCGACCGACGACAAGCCGCGCGAGGAGTGCGGGGTCTTCGGCATCCATCTGCCGCCCGCCGGCCTCCCGGCCGCCGAGCCAGGCGACATCGCGACCCTCTGCCAACTCGGGATCTTCGCCCTGCAGCACCGCGGGCAGGAGTCGTGCGGCATCTGCGTCGCCTCCGACCACGAGATCCGCATCGAGAAGGACATGGGCATCGTGACCCAGGTCTTCACCGAGGAGCGGTTGGACCGCCTGCGCATCCCGGGCGCGCGCATCGGCATCGCCCACACGCGCTACTCGACGACCGGCTCGAGCCTGCCGTTCAACGCGCAGCCGCTCACGGTGCGCTCGAACAAGGGCCTGTTGGCCCTGGCGCACAACGGCAACTTCACCAACGCCCGGTCGCTGCGCAACCGCATGCTGGCCGACGGCGCGGTCTTCCAGACCACCAACGACAGCGAGGTCATGATCAACCTCATCTCGTCGTACGCCCACCTCGACCTACGCGCCGCCACGGCCAGGGCCATGCGCGAGCTCGAAGGCGGGTTCTCCGTCGTGATCATGGACCGGCGCAGCGTCATCGCCCTGCGCGACCGCAACGGGGTGAGGCCCCTGGTGGTCGGCAGCCTTGGCGGCGGCTGGGTCTTCGCGTCGGAGCCTGCGGCGCTCGCGGTCGTCGGCGCGACCTACCTGCGCGACATCAGGCCGGGGGAGCTGCTGGTGGCCGACGACGACGGGCTGCACAGCCACCAGGTGCTCGAGCCGGAGCCGACACCCTGCGCGTTCGAGTGGATCTACTTCGCGCGCGGCGACTCGAAGCTCGACGGGGTGCAGGTGCACGACGCGCGCATCCGCATGGGCGAGCAGCTGGCGCACGAGGCGCCGGTCGACGCCGACGTCGTCGTCGGCGTGCCGGAGTCGGGCCTGGCCGCGGCCATCGGCTACTCCCGGGCCAGCGGCATCCCGTACGACATCGGCCTCTACAAGTCGCCGTACGCCGGGCGCACCTTCATCAACCCGACGCAGCACCTGCGCGACCTCAAGGTGAGGCTCAAGCTGGCCCCGACGCCGGCCGTGGTGGGGCGCCGGGTGGTCCTGGTCGACGACTCGATCGTGCGCGGCACGACCTCCGGCCGCATCGTCCAACTGCTCTACGAGGCGGGCGCCAGCGAGGTCCACTTCCGCGTCTCGAGCCCGCCCATCAAGTACCCCTGCTACTACGGCATCGACACAGCGGCGCGCCAGGAGCTCGCCGCCGCGACCCTCTCGGTCGAGCAGATCAGGGAGCGCATCGGGGCGACGTCGTTGGCCTTCTTGAGCGAGGGCGGCCTGCAACGCTCGCTGGGCCTGGCCAGGACCTGCCTGGCCTGCTTCAACGGGCGCTACCCCGCCGGCCGACCGCAGGACGAGCACGAGGAGCGCACCGAGGAGGAGCGCACGGTCTTCGCCTGACGGCCTAGATCGCCTGCGAGCGCACCACCAGCCAGGCGAAGCGCCACAGGCGCGGCAGGCGCCGCCAGCGCCGCGGGTCGAGGAGCACCCGGAAGAACCACTCGACGCCCAACCGCGAGGTCCAGCGAGGCATCCTCCTCACGACCCCGGCCAACACGTCAAGCGTGCCGCCGACCCCGATCATCACGCGGGCGCCGAGCTGAGCGCGGTGCTCGTGGAGGAAGCGCTCCTGGCCCTCGCCGAGGCCGGCCAGCAGCAGCGCGGCGCCGCTCTCGCGCACCGCCGTGCAGACGGCCTCGCGCTGGGCGGGCGTGAAGTAGCCGTGGTGCGTGCCGACGACCTTGGTGCCGTAGAGCTTGGCGACCTTGGCCGCCGCAGCCTCGGCCACGCCGGGGCGGCCGCCGAGCAAGAACACCTCGAGTTCGGGTCCTGCAGCCGCCAGCACCGCGTTGACGAGGTCGACGCCGGGCACCCTGCCGGGCAGCTCGTGGCCGCGGAGGCGCGCGGCCCAGGCGATCCCGACACCGTCGGCGACGCTCAGGTCGGCGTGACGCAGGGCGGTGCCGAGGCCCTCGTCGGCGCGGGCCTGCACGACGATCTCGGGGTTGAGAGTGACGACGAGGCGAGAGTCGCCGTCCGCCGCGCCGCGCACGCCTCCGCTGCCGGCGCTCCCGGTGGCGGCGAGGATCCACTCGGTCGCCTCCTCCAACGAGACGACGTCGAGCGGCAGGCCGAGGACGTAGTGGCGCAAGCCCTAGACCCCGGCCGCCGCCGTGAAGCGGAAGAGCGGCGCCACGCCGCCCTCCTCGACCGCGACCAGCCGCGGCACCGAGCTAGACACGGAGGTGGCGGCGGCCAGCGCGAGGTCCTCGTCGCTGCCGAGGCCGCGGAGGTAGGAGCCGGCCGTGGAGTGCCACAGGGCCACCAGCGGGTCGGGATACGACCTCAGCATGCCCATCGCGAAGCGCGTCGCGCCGCTGGCCGTCGAGCCCGGCTCGAGCAGCAGCCCGGCGATGAGGCCGGCGGCGAGGCAGTCGTCGAGGTCGGGCTCGCCGCGGAAGCCGCAGCAGACCAACGAGACGCGCTCCTTGGTCAGGCGCTTCGCTGCGGCCGCCACCGCGTGCGCGTTGTACAGGGAGCCGAGCAGCACGGTGTCGGCCGCCGCCACCTGCTCGGCGGCCTTGGGGGCGTTCTCCGTCATCAGCACGGCGCTGGTCGCCTCCAGCTTGACGCGCCTGATCTCCGACGGCGCCGCGCCGTGGTTGAAGCCCTCCGGCGGCATGCCGTCGCGTTCGCCGAGCAGGAGCGTGCCGGGGCGCTCCTTGGCGTGCGCCCTCGCGCGGCGCACCGAGGCGGTGAGGCCGAGCTCTTCGAGGCCGTCGTCGAACAGCAGCGGCGCGATCGTCGAGGTTCTGAGCACGTCGATGAGGACCACGACGTCGCCGTACGGGCCGTTCGGTATGAGATCGGTATGTACCTGCATGTCGCTTCCGGTTTGCGTGGTGGCGGTAGACCGGTCGGGGAGCCACTGCTTACTGCCCCCCTGCCGCTCCTTACGCGCCCGTCACCAGCCGGTCGGGCCGGTCGATGAACGCTGCGGAACTGTACCACGCCGTTTCCGGCCGGCGGTCGGGCGCGCCGACTGCACGGAAGGCGCCCGGCTCGGTAAGCTTGCGTGTGCCAAGCGAGACCTCTGCCGTGCCCCCCGACCTCCCCACAGCCTTCTTCGCCGGCAAGCTCGCTGACTTCTTCGACCTGCCACCCTCGGACCTCGAGGCCGCGCTCGCGTTGCCCCGCCCCGGCGACCGCGCGCGGTTGGTGGCCGGGCTGAGGAGCCACGCCCTGCGCCTCGGCGCGCCCGCCAAGGCTCTCGAGAACATCGAGCGCCTCGCCGAGCCGTCGGCGCGAGCGGTGGTGACGGGGCAGCAGACCGGTCTCCTGCTTGGACCGACGTACACGCTCTCCAAGGCCATGACCGCCGTGCGCCTGGCGGCCCGACTCGACCGCGAGGACCGCCCCGTCGTGCCGGTGTTCTGGCTCGCCAGTCAGGACCACGACGTCGCGGAGATCGATCACGGCTACCTGCTCGACGGCTCGGAGACGCTGAGGCGGGTGGCGGTGGAGCTGCCGGAAGGCGTGCCGTCAGGTCGCATCCCGTTCGCTCGCGAGATGCTCGACACGGTGCTTGCCAGCTTCTCGGAGCACTCGCCGAGGGCGCCCTTCGAGGCGCAGGTGAGCGGGCTGCTCGAGGAGAGCGCAGGGGTCGCCGGCTCCTTCGCCGACTGGTTCGCGGCGCAGCTCTACCGGCTGCTCGGGGAGCTGGGACTGGTGCTGCTCGACCCGCTCGAGCCGGGCATCGCCGAGCTGTTCGCGCCGGTGCTCGAGCGCGAGCTCCGCGAGCCGGCCAGCAGCCCGTCGCTGGTGAACCGGGCGGGGGAGGGGCTGAGGTCGCTCGGCTTCAAGCCTCAGCTGGGGCGCGGCGCCGACGCCACCAACCTGTTCATCGAGCTGCCGCAAGACGGGGCGCCGCGCCGGAGCCTCCTGCGGGTGTCCGGGGGGAAGTTCACCGCGGACGGCCGGTCCTTCTCGCGCGAAGAGCTCCTCGCCAGGCTGGCGGACGACCCCGGCAGCATCACGCCGGCGGCCGGCCTGAGGCCCGTCACCCAGGACTTCGTGCTGCCGACGGCGGTGTTCGTGTTGGGGCCGGGCGAGCTGGCCTACGTCGCCCAGCTGCGCGACGTCTACGCCCTCCACGAGGTGCCGCAGCCCCTGGCCTGGCCGCGCGCGACCGTGACACTGCTCGAGCCCGCTCCCGCCCGGTTGTTGGACCGCTTCGGGGTGGAGGCGGGCGAGTTCATGAGTGATCCAGACGGCGTGCTCGAACGCACGCTGCTCGCCCGCCACGGCCACGCTGAGCGCTTCGGCCGCGCGGCCGGGCAGCTGGAGGAGCTGTTCGAGACGCTGCTCAGCGAGGTCGACGGCATCGACCCGACGCTGAAGGGCACCGTCAAGCGCGGCCGCCACCACCTGGCGCTCACCTTGGAGCGGCTGCGGGGGAGATCGGCGGCGGCGCTGGCGCGCAAGGACGCCGACGCGCAGCGGCAGCACGGTCGGCTCAAGGCGCACCTGCTGCCGTTGGGACAGCCCGCCGAGCGCGTGCTGTCGCCCTACGGTCACATGCTCAAGTTCGGCGTCGAGCCGGTGCTCGACCGGTTCCTCTCGATCGAGCCGAGCGGTCACCAGGTCCTCGAACTGTAGTCCGACCGCCTAGCC
>CAZQVC010000007.1:42198-49386 GCA_964596625.1 uncultured bacterium
ATGAGACTGGCCTGCGTGATGGTCACGAAGCGCGCCGTGTCGCGCAGGGTGTCGAGGTCGGCGGCCCCGCAGTAGCCCATCGCAGAGCGCAAGCCCCCCGTCAGCTGGTAGAGGACCTCGCCGACGGCGCCCTTGTAGGCGACCATGCCCTCGATGCCCTCCGGCACCAGCTTGGCCAGGTTGGCGGCGGAGTCCTGGAAGTAGCGATCGGCGCTGCCGCTCGACATCGCGCCGAGGCTGCCCATGCCGCGGTAGGCCTTGTAGCGTCGGCCCTCCCTGAGGATCTCCTCGCCGGGCGACTCGGTGGTGCCGGCCAGCATCGAGCCCATCATCACGGTGTCGGCGCCGGCGGCCAGCGCCTTGGCGACGTCGCCGGAGTACTTGATGCCGCCGTCGGCGACGAGCGTGACGCCCGCCTCGCGGGTGACCTCCGCGACGGCGAGGATCGCGCTCAGCTGCGGCATGCCGACGCCGGTGACGACGCGCGTGGTGCAGATGCTGCCGGGACCGACGCCGACCTTGACCCCGTCGGCCCCCCGCTCGATGAGGTCGGCGGCCGCCTCGGGCGTCGCGATGTTGCCGGCCACGACGTCGACGTCGAACGATTCCTTGAGGTAGGAGAGCGCGTCGAGGATGCCCTGGCTGTGGCCGTGGGCGGAGTCCAGCACCAGCACGTCGACCGAAGCTGCGACCAGGGCGGCCGCCCTGGCCTCGAGGTCGGGGCTCACGCCCACCGCCGCTGCCACCCGCAGCCGGCCGAGGTCGTCCTTGGCGGCGTTGGGGTACTCGACGGCCTTGGTGATGTCCTTGATGGTGATGAGGCCCTTGAGCTTGAAGTCGTCGTCGACGACCAGCAGCTTCTCGATCTTGTGCTCGCGCAGCATCTCGCGGGCCACCTCGAGCGTGGTCCCGACCGGCACGGTGATCAGGTCGGTCGACGTCATGAGGTCGCTTACCGGGCGGTTGAGGTCGGTCTCGAAGCGCAGGTCGCGGTTGGTGAGGATGCCGAGCAGCAGCCCGTCTGGGGCCACGATCGGCACCCCGCTGATGCGGTAGCCGCGCATGAGCTCCTCGG
Organism: uncultured bacterium; assembly: GCA_964596625.1. Classification (GTDB taxonomy): domain Bacteria; phylum Deinococcota; class Deinococci; order Deinococcales; family Trueperaceae; genus DASRWD01. The sequence continues at coordinate 43,274 of CAZQVC010000007.1, forward strand.
CGTCGTGCAGGGTCGCGTCACGACCGAGGGTGATCGGGTCGACGATCATCCCCGACTCGGAGCGCTTCACCTTGCGGACCATCTCAGCCTGCTGCTCGACCGACATCTTCTTGTGGATGACGCCGATGCCGCCGTTGCGCGCCATCGCGATCGCCATCGTCGTCTCGGTGACCGTGTCCATGGCCGCGGAGACCAGCGGGGTGTTCAGCGGCACCCGCCGGGTGAAGCGCGCGGTCAGGTCGACCTCGCGGGGCAGCACGGCGCTGTGCGCCGGCACCAGGAGCACGTCGTCGAAGGTCAGCGCAGTGGCCACCACCTTCGACTGCCTCGTCGCGGCGTCCGCCGCCAGGCTGTCGATCATCTCTCACCGCCGTTTTTGGTCTTGGTACGTGGGTTCTCGCGTGCGCTCGAACCGGGCGATACGTTCCTCATGGCCGAGTATAGCCGCGCCGGGCCGCTCTCGAGGTCAACCGCTCTGCTGCCAGCGCGGGGCGCGCCCGCCGCTCACGAAAGGCCGAGGGGCGCCCACCAACGCTCCGGCAGCCTCACCGCGCGACCGGAGCGGTCGGTCGGCACGTGCTCGGTCATGCCGGTGGCGACGAGCCGCTCGTCGGCCAGCCTCACCAGCCGGTAGGCGAAGACGAGCCGCCGGCTACGCGCGGTGGTGAGCGTCGAGCGCACGTCGATCTCGTCGTCGAACAGCGCCGCACTGCGGTAGGCGACCTCCAGCCGCGAGACGGCCAGCGATAGGCCCGTGTCCTCCATCTCGCGGTAGCTCAGCCCGCGCACGCGCATCCACTCGACGCGACCGGCCTCGAACCACACCGGGTAGACGCTGTGGTGGACCACGCCCATCTGGTCGGTCTCCGCGAACCGCACCCGGATCACGCACGAGGTCGGCGTCGCGGGGTCGATCGCGGTGTTCAGGCTGGGCACGTTCGCTGGGGGCTGATCGCTGTCCATGTCGGGTCTGAGGTCAGCATAGCAGCGCTGTTCCAGCGGGGCGGGAGCGCCGGGGGCGCGCGGTTGAGCCGAGCGCGGGCGCTCCGGCGCGCCTTGAAGTTGGAGCTCGGTGAGGTGGGTCGGGGAGCCGCCGGCTTGATGCTAGACTCGCTTGGGAGCGGGCCGTGAGCAGCAAGCGACCGCGCACGATCGGCGCGGAGTTCCAAGCACAGACCAAGTTCCGACGCGGCCAACTCCCGGCGGCGCGCAGTCGCGTCGCGCCGGCCTTCAAGGCCTACGCCAACCCCTCCGAGATCGCAGCGCTGCCGCAACCCCACCTCAAGGGCGGGACGGGCGTGTGGACCGCGCTCTCCAGTCCGCGTGGCGGCGCCGCCGAGGGCGGGCGCATCAAGCAGAACCAGCTGGCCCAGCTGTTGTGGGCCGCGACCGGCTTCACCCGCGGGGGCGAGCGCACCCACCTGAGCGCCCACGGCGTCTCGTCCCTCGAGACGTACGTGTTGACGCGGAACGTCCAGGACCTGCTGGCCGGCATCTACCACTACGACTCCCGCGAGCACAGCCTGGCGCATCTCGAGTTGTTCGACCCCACTGAGCGGTTGGCCGAGACCTTGCTGGCGCCTCTCGAGCTCGACGCCCAGGCCGTCGTGCTGTGCTTCACCGGGATCCCGCGCAGGCACAAGCACGGCGACGATGGGCGCGCCTACCGCTACCTCTACCTCGACGCCGGCGCGGCCGCGCAGGACGTGATGGTCGCCGGCTGCGCCATGGGACTGGCCACCAACTTCGTGGCCGACTTCTACGACGACGAACTGGCCGAGCTGCTGCAGCTCGACGTCCGCAACGAGCACCCGCTGTGCCTGGTCGCGGTCGGCTCGTGAGCGGTGAGCAAGAGGAGCTTCGCGCCGGGGAGGCGCTGTCGCAGGCGAACGGAAGGGCTGGAGGTATACCGATATGTCCGAATCTGCAAGCTACGCCGAGGAGCGGCCCCCGGTGACCGGCGCCAGGGAGCAGGTGACGCTTGGCAGCCGCGAGCTGCTCGAGCGTGACCGCGCCCACCGCTCCGGCCTCTGGGAGCCGCAGGTCGCGCTGGTGCGCGGGCAGGGCGCCGTGGTCTACGACGCCGACGGCAAGGAGTACATCGACTGCCTCGCCGGTATCGCCGTGGCCAGCGTCGGCCACGGCAACGAACGGCTGGCGAGGGCCGTCGCCGAGCAGGCCGGTCGGCTCATCGTCTGTCCGCAGAACGTCGGCAACGACACCAGGACCCGCTTCGTCGACAAGCTCTTCGAGTTCCTCCAACCGCCCCTCGAGCGCGTCTTCCTCAGCAACTCCGGAGCCGAGGCCAACGAGGCGGCCCTGAAGTGGGCGCGCGCGGCCACCGGTCGCTCGCGCTTCGTGGCGGCCCGCAAGGGCTTCTCCGGCCGCACCATGGGAGTCTTGCCCCTCACCTGGGAGTCGAGCTACCGCGAGCCGTTCGCCCCCTTCGCCACGCCGGTGGATTTCGTCACCTACAACGACGAGGACGAGCTGCGCGCCGCGGTGACGAGTGAGACAGCAGCCGTCCTGCTCGAGCCGATCCAGGGCGAGAGCGGCATCAACCCGGCCAGCGACGACTACCTGCGCCTGGCGCGGGAGCTGACTCAGAGGCACGGGGCGCTGCTGATCCTCGACGAGATCCAGACCGGCGTCGGTCGCACCGGGACGTTCTTGGCCAGCGAGCCGAGCGGCGTGCGGCCCGACATCGTGACGCTGGCCAAGGGCTTGGCCGGCGGCGTGCCTATCGGCGCCACGGTCATGACCGACGCCGTGGCGAAGGCGATGCCGAAGGGCGGCCACGGCACGACCTTCGGCGGCAACCCCCTGGCGGCGGCCGCGGGCCTGGCGGTGCTGGAGGAGATCGAGGACCGGGATCTCATGCGCCGCGCGAGCGAGCTCGGTCGGCGCTTCAAGGCCGGGCTCGTGGGGCTGGGCAGCGCGCTGGTGCGGGAGGTAAGGGGACGCGGCCTGATGCTCGGACTAGAGCTCGACCGGCCGGTGGCGCCGGTGATAGGCGCCCTGAGCGAGGCCGGCGTGCTGACGATCGCCGGCGGCAGCCACACCATCAGGTTCCTGCCGCCGCTGGTCATCGCGGAGGAGCAGGTCGACGAGGTCGTCGCGCGCGTAGGCGAGGTCCTTGCCCGGTTCGAGGCCGAGGGCTAGCGACCCGCCGGCCGCGTCATGCCCCGCCGACCGCCGCCCGCTCGCACGTCGCTCACGCGTAGTGAGCTTTTGCGTGGGGGTCCGCGCTTCGTGAAACTATCATGAGGCTCAGATGCTGCGCCTAGAGAGCCTGGCCGTCGAGCTTCTCGAGTACAAGGCCGCGGAGTACCGAGCGACAAGGCAGGTCAAGGGAGGCAACAAGAGCCTCTGGGACCTGGTCGCCATGCTCTCGCAGGAGCGTGAGCGCCTCAGCGTCGAGGAGCGCCGGCGTTTCGACGCGGCCACGGAGTCGCTGCAGGCGTTCTCCGAGAACCACCGCGGCTCGAGCGTCGCGCCTGCCTCCCTCGGAGACCTGTTCCTCGAGTCGGAGGAGTCGGTGGTGCTCGAATCCGACGAGGCGCCCCGTCCGCCCGAGACGCCCGCCGAACGGGAGGAGCACGCGATCCTGCAGCGGCTGGCTCGCCGCGTCTGGTGGGACGACCTCGACGCGTTCGTCCAGCAGATCGCGACGTCGTGGCGCTCGCAACGCGATCGCTACGCGGCCAGGCTGATGTTCGGCACGCTCCAGAACCTCGAACGCAACTCGTCGCGGGAGAACTTCGGCCGCGACGTGCACCTCAGGCAGTTCAAGGTCGTCGAGCCGATCCCGCCGCTCACCGACCCCCTGGTCTCACTCTCCGACGTCGACTCGCTGGCCGAGATCGCCAGGGACATCATCAACCTGATCATGACCTTGGGCCAGCCGGGCAGCCCGTACCCTCAGCTCGAGGTAGCGGAGTCGGGCGCCCTGGCCTACGTGAGGCAGGCTGCGATGCTCGTGGCCAGCGACCCGTACGCCGGCAGGCCGGCCGCCCTCGACCCGCGCCTGCCGAGCAGCAAGCAGCTGCGGCTGGCGATATCGGAGCTCTCGAAGGAGCGGCTGCCGGAGGAGCAGCGCGCCGCCCAGCGCCGCGAGCTCGAGCGGCGGCTGGCCGAGGCGCTCGAGATGGAGCGCAGCGAGCGCCAGGCGTTCCACCGCGACGCCGCGCTCCTGCAGGACGTCGTGCACACGTTCTTCGAGCGGCTGGCCGACTACCTGCCGACCAAGGTCGGCGGTCGCGCCGGCGGCGCCCAGCTCGAAGGAGGCGTGCTGTTCGGCGTGAACCCCGCCCTGCGAGCCGACCACATCGGGCCGGCCACCACCGACGTCACCGTGCGCCTCGTCGGCCCTGTGCGCCTCTCGCTGCAGGGCCACGACTTCGCCTTCGCCGGGGTCGGGGCGGCCAGGACGCTCTTCGTCGACGGCAAGGAGGTCGACCTCGGGGGCTCCACCGTGGTGCAGCTGGGGCACGAGCGACTCGGCGTCTTCCGCGAGGGCGACTACGTGCATCTGAGGCTCAGGGACGAGGGCCGCAGCATCGCGGCTCGTTTGGCCGAGGCGCTCGTCGTGCTGCACGTGCTCACGAGCCCACAGCGCGACGACCTGCTCACGGTCGCCAAGGTCATCGCCAACTCGGTGCGGGGCGAACCCCAGGAGCTGATCGTGCAGGCGTTGGCCAGGGCCAACCAGTTGAGCCTCCGGGCTCCGGACAGGCGCCAGGCGCTCGACGGCCTGTGGCGAGGCGCCGCTCGCGCCACCGACGTGGACCTCAGCAGTGAAGCGATCACCGTGCTGGTCGACAAGATCATGGACGCCGTGAGCCTCGATCCGAACGACCTCAACGGCGCCCTCGCCCGCGTGAACGCGCAGGAGACGGCCTTCTACACGCTCACCGGAGAGCCCCTGACGGTCGAGCTCGCCGGACAGAAGATCACCGTGCGCCAGTACCGCGGTCGTAGCCGCCAGTCGCAGGAGAGCCTGGTGGCGATGCTGCCAGGCCAGGTGCTCGGCTCGTTCACGGACTACCTGCTGGCACCGTTGGGAGCGGGTACCTTGTTGTTCGTTCGCGGCGACACCGACCTGGCGGTCCTGCACCTCGCCGACGCGAAGCTGCTGAACACGGTCGCCTGAGGCGCGTGATCAGGCCGAGGAGCCGATCCGGTGCAGCGCCGTATCGGCGGCCCTGCCCGGTCCGCTGGCCGCGAGGTTAGGAGCGAACGTGCCGCAACCACTTGACGACGTCGAGGTGCAACGAGCGATCGCCGAGCTGCCCGAGTGGCGGGTCGAGGACGGCAAGCTGGTCCGCGAGTGGAAGTTCGCCGACTTCTCGGCCGCCTTCGGCTTCCTCAGCCGAGTCGCGCTCTTGGCCGAGAAATCGAACCATCACCCCGAGATCTACAACTCCTACGCCAGCGTGCGCCTCGAGCTGGTGAGCCACGACGCGGGCGGCGTCACTCGGCGCGACCTCGACATGGCGAAGGCGATCGGCGAGCTCTAAGGCAGCTCGGTGAACTCGTAGCTCGACCTGAGCAGCTCGAGGTCGTCGTCGTCGACGTCGCCGTCACCGTCGAGGTCGCCCGGCAGGTTGAGCCCGGAGCGGCCGTAGTTGACGGCGAACTCCAGCAGGTCGAGGAAGTCGACGACCCCGTCGTGGGTCAGGTCGGCCGGCGCGTAACGCGTGGCGGCCAGCAACGCCTGCAGCTCGTCTTCGCTGGGCATCGCCGGCTCGCTGCCCACGGCCATGGCCATGACGCCGGCGTCGGCTGCCGGGAGCCCGAGCAGGAGGCCGAGCTCGTGGCGCAGCGCCGCAGCGAGCGATCCGCCCGCGGTGGGGGAGAGCAGGGCGGTCACCGCGCCGGACTCGTCGACCAACGTCAACGACAGCGTGTCTGGGCCGAAGAGCGCCTCGTCGCCGTAGCCGAACGAGTCGTCCGCGCCCGCCTCCTCGGTCAACGCGACGGCGTCGCCGGCGACGCCGCGCCAGGCGGCAGCGGCCTCGGAGACGGCGGTCGAGAGCAGTAGCGGGCCGCCTGCGTCGTCGACGCGGTAGCTCGCCGTGATCGTCCTGGCCGGTGTGGCCGGCTCAGCGGCG
>CAZQVC010000008.1:0-21678 GCA_964596625.1 uncultured bacterium
ATCAGGGAGAGGTGCATGACGGCCACCTCGCTCGCGGTCGGCTCGCGCCCGTGCAGCAGGCGCAGGAAGTGGCCGCCGATGCTGTCGTCCTCGTCGTCTGGACCCGCCTCGACGTCGATGAAGTTGCCGTAGTGCGAGTAGTGATACCAGTAGAGCAGCATGGAGCCGATCGAGGAGATCAACCGGTCGGCGATGTCCCTGGCCCCGGCCTCGCTGTGGTCGGGGGCCTCAGGCAGCGTGGCGCCGAGCGCCGAGACGCCGGTGCGCAGCACGTCCATCGGGTGGGCGGCGGCGGGGACCTGCTCGAGGACCTGCTTCACCTGTAGGGGCAGGCCGCGTAGGCTGCGCAGCTTCTTCTTGTACGACCGGAGCCTGGCCGCGTTCGGCAGCGTGCCGTGGATCAGCAGGTGGGCGACCTCTTCGTACTCGCAGTTGGCGGCCAGCTCGCGCACGTCGTAGCCGCGGTAGCGAAGCTCGTCACCGCTTTGGCCCACCGTGCTGAGGGCCGTGTTGCCGGCGCTCACGCCCGAGAGCGCGACCGACTTCTTCGCCTTGAACCCGCTGTTCGTCGTACCGCTATCGCTCTGTGCCATGGACCTTCTCTCCCTTTGGTCGGCGACGCCGGCGGGGTCTTACCCCTACCCCGGCGCCGTGCGTTAAGCGCCGGCTAGAAGATGCCTGGCGGCGTCCCTTCGCCCAGCTTGTCCGCGCTCACCTCGACACCGAGGCGTCCGACCTCCTCGGCGCTCAGGCTCGCGATGCGCTCGGTCAGCTCGAGGAACCTGTCCTGCTCGCCGCGCTCGACGATGCCGTCGGCGAGGTCGCGGAACTTCTTCACGTACTCGGCGCGCCCGAACGGCCTGGCGCCCAGCGGGTGGGCGTCGGCGACGGCGATCTCGTCGCTCATCGTGCTGCCGTCACTGAAGGTGATGACCACGCGCGCCCCGAAGGCCTTCTCGGCCGGGTCGGTCGAGTGGTAGCGCCTGGTCCACTCCGGGTCCTCGGTCGTGCTGACCTTGTGCCACAGCTCGACGGTGTCGGGCCGCCTGGCGCGCTCCGGTGCGTAGCTGCGCTCGTGGTGCCACTCGCGGTCCTGCAGGGCGACCGCGAAGATGTACATGATCGAGTGATCGAGCGTCTCGCGGCTGGCTTCAGGATCCATCTTCTGCGGGTCGTTGGCGCCGGTGCCGATGACGTAGTGCGTGTGATGGCTGGTGTGGATGACGATCGACTCGATCTTCGAGGTGTCCTCGATCTTCTCCCCCATCCGCCTGGCCAGGTCGATGAGCGCCTGGCTCTGGTACTCGGCCGAGTGCTCCTTGGTGTAGGTCTCGAGGATGGCGCGCTTGGGCTCGCCAGGCTCCGGGAGCGGCACGTAGTAGCGCGCCTCCGGGCCGCTCAGAAGCCAGGCGATGAAGCCGTCCTCGCCCTCGTAGGCTGGCGAGGGGGCGCCCTCGCCGCGCATCGCACGGTCGACGGCCTCCACGGCCATCTTCCCGGCGAAGGCGGGGGCGAACGCCTTCCAGCTGGAGATCTCCCCCTTGCGCGACTGGCGCGTGGTGGTCGTCACGTGCAGCGCCTGCTGGATCGCCTGGTAGGCGGTGTCGGTGTCGAGGCCGAGCAGGGCGGCGATGCCGCCGGCCGCCGAGGGCCCGAGGTGTGCGATGTGGTCGATCTTGTGCTCGTGCAGGCAGATCCCCTTGACCAGGTCGACCTGCAGCTCGTAGCCAGCCGCGATGCCCCTGACCAGCTCGGCGCCGCCCAGCCCCTTGGTCTGGGCTACGGCCAGGATGGCGGGGATGTTGTCGCCGGGGTGGGAGTAGTCGGCGGCCAGGAAGGTGTCGTGGAAGTCGAGCTCGCGCACGGCGACGCCGTTGGCCCAGGCTGCCCACTCCGGCGAGAAGCGCTGGTCGTGCGGCAGGCCGAACACGGAGCCGCCCGGGTGGCGCTCGTGCGCCTGCGCCTGAGCGCGGGCGACGCGCACCGGACGGCGGGCCAACGAGGCCACCGCCACGGCGGCGTTGTCGATGACGCGGTTGCCGATCATCTCGGCGACATCGGGCTCTACCGGCACCGGATCGACGGCGACGGCGGCGAGCTTCCAGGCGAGCTGGTCCTCCTTGGCGAGGTGCTCGGCTGACTTGTAGGTGCGGACTTCGTGGGTTTTCATGTGATCCTCTCGTGTAGGACGAGGATATCATCGGCCCATGCGGCACATCGCCCGCCTTTCGTGGCTCGCGCAGACCGCCGGGTCGGCGCGGCCGCCGAGCCTCGCCGATCCGCTGCAGGCCACGGGGCGCACCGTCGGTTGGGGCGTGGTCTCGACCGGCAACATCGCCGACAAGGTGACGGCGCAGCTCGCCCAGCTGCAGGACGCGCGTCTGGTGGCGGTGAGCTCGCGTTCGCGCGCCAGAGCCGAGAGCTTCGCGGCCCGGCACGGCTTCGCCCGAAGCTATGCAGACGAGGAGCGAAGCGGGTACCGCAGGTTGGCCGCCGACCCCGAGGTGGAGGTCGTCTACGTCGCCACGCCGCATGGCCAGCACTTCGAGGTGGCGAGCGCGGTGCTCGAGGCCGGCAAGCACGTGCTGCTGGAGAAGGCGTTCACCATCAACGCCGGGGAGGCGCGCCGGCTGGCCGAGCTCGCCTCAGAGCGCGGCCTGTTCCTGATGGAGGCGCTGTGGACGCGCTTCATCCCCGCCTACCAGTTCACGCTCGACCTGCTCGAGCGGGGCGAGATCGGCGACGTGACACACGTCCAGGCGGAGCTCGGCTTCGTGGCGCCGGCCGACCCCGGATCCCGTCTCTGGGCGCGCGACGCCGGCGGCGGCGCGCTGCTCGACCTCGGCGTCTACCCGCTCACCTGGGCGGTGGGCGCGCTCGGCTACCCGCAGCAGGTCCACGCCGCCGGCCGGCTCAACGCCGAGGGTGTCGACGAGCTCGAGGCGCTCACCCTCAGCTACGAGGACGGGCGGCAGGCACAGCTGCTGACCTCGCTGGTCAGCGCCCCCGTGAGCCAGGCGCGCATCGTCGGCACGCGCGGCACGATCCGGACCGAGGGCAGCCTCACTCGCCCGACGGGGATCACGGTTACCAGCGGGACCGGCGGGTCCGGCGGCTTCGGCCGCTGGCTCGAGCCGTTCGACAGCTCGGCTCCGCTCTACGCGTACCAGCTGCGCGAGGTCACCAGCAGCGTGCAGCGCGACCTGACGGAGAGCCCCACCATGCCGCTGCAAGACAGCGTGAGGACCATGGAGCTGTTCGACGAAGCGCGGCGCCAGTTGGGGGTCAGCTACCCCAACGACGAGCGCCCTTAGGCCGCGGAGCGTGCCGGAGCGCTTGCTGCTGTTCGGCGGCGCGGTCCTCGGCGACCGCCTCGAGGGCACGCCGCTGCCGGTCGACCGCCGCGGGTACCTGCTCGCCTACCTCGCGACCGACGGCGGCTGGGTGGACCGCGACCGCCTGGCCCTGCTGTTCTGGCCGGAGACCGGCGAAGACCGGGCCAAGCGCAACCTGCGCCAGCTCCTGCTGCGGACCAAGCGACTCGGCTTGAAGCCGGCGATCGAGGCCAGGGTCGACGCGCTGCGCTGGCCGGTGGACAGCGACGTCGCGCAGTTTCGCAGGGCCTTGGCCTCGGGCGATCACGCGCGCGCCACGGCGCTCTACCACGCGCCGTTCCTCGAGGGCTTCGCGCTCGACGGGTCGGGGGCCGACAGCGCCTGGCTGGAGGCCGAGCGGGAGCGGCTCCACTCGGCCTTCCACGGGGCCGCGCTGCGCGAGGCGGCTGCGCTGGCCGCGCGGGGTGAGCTCGACGGCGCGCTCGAGCTGCTGGCCAGGCTCCACGCCTACGACGAGTTCGCCGAGGACGTGGCCGCCGCCTACGTCGACCTGCTGGCCAGGGCCGGCAGGCGGGACGCGGCCATCGAGGTGTACGAGCGGTTCGCGGCGGCGCTCATGGAGGAGCTCGGCCTCGAGCCGTTGGAGCGCACCAGGGAGCTGGTCGAGGCCGTCAAGCGCGGAGAGCTGCCGGGCAAGACCCCACCGACCGACGAGCTCGCAGCCGAGATCACGCCGCTACCGGCCCCGTTGCGGGTCCCACGGCTGATCGGCCGCGACGACGAGCGCTCGACCCTGCGCGCGGCCGCCACGCCTCTCAGTGTGGTCAGCGGCGCACCGGGCAGCGGCAAGAGCAGGCTGCTCAAGGAGACCTTCCCGCACGCCAGCTATTGCGGCGCCAAGGAAGGCCTCGAGCAGGTGCCGTATCACCCGTTGAGCCGCCTGATCCGCGAGCGGCTCGACGCCGCCGCGTCGGTTGGCGGTTACGTCGAGGATCTGGCCCGACTGGTGCCGGAGGTCGCTCCCGAGCTGAGCCCCGCGCCGCTCGAGGCGGGCCTCGCGAGGGGCAGGCTGGCCGAAGCCTTGATGCGCTTCGTCGAGGCCGCCGGCTCACCGCTGGTGGTGGACGACCTCCAGTGGGCCGATCCCGCCACGCTCGAGACGATCGTCTACCTCACCGGCCGCGGCGTGAGGGTCGTTGGCGCCTACCGCAGCGACGAGGTGAGCCGCGGCCTCGAACAGCTGCTCTCGAGCCACGCGGCCCGTGGCGAGCTCACCACCGTGCGGCTGGAGGAGCTGGACGAGGACGACGTCCGCGACCTCCTCGCCGACCTGATGGAGCGGGAGAGCGGGCCGCCGACCTTCGCTCGCTGGCTGTGGCAACGCTCGAGCGGCAACCCGCTGTTCCTGCTCGAGAGCATCCGCGCGCTCTTCGAGTCAGGAACGCTCTGGTCGGCCAACGGGGCTTGGCACACCGACGTCGACGAGCTCACGCAGGACTACACGGAGCTCGACGTCCCGCCGGTCGTCTCCGAGGTCATCGCGCGGCGCCTCGGCAACCTGAGTCGGGAGACGCAGCGGGTGCTTGGCACAGTGGCGATGACCGGCGTGGTCGACGACCACGCCTTCCTGGCCAAGGCCACGGGACTGGGAAACGCGGCCGTGGCCGACGCGCTCGACCAGAGCGCGCTGGCCGGCTTCTTGAGCCCCGACGGAGGCTTCCAGCACGACCTCCTGCGCCAGACGGTGCAGGCTTCGGTCGACCGGCAGCGTCGCCTCCTGCTGCACGGCCTGGCGGCCGAGCACTACCTCAGCAGGGCAGAGCCCGAGCTGGCGGCCGAGCACCACTGGCTCGCCGGCGACTTCGCCTCGGCCGCTCAGGCGTGGTCGCAGCACGTCTGGGAGCTGCGCACGCGCGGGTTGCTGCTCGACGCCGCCGAGGTGCTGAGGCGCGCCGTCGCGCGGCTTCCCGAGGGAGAGCACGCTGCGTCGCTACGCCTCCGGCTGGTCGACACCTTGCGCGAGGCCGACTGCCTCGAGGCCGCCAAAGGCGAGCTGCAGTCGGTGACGTTGCCCGCCGACAGCACACCCGAGTTGCTCCTCCGGCACGTGCTGGCGGTGGCGGGGCTGCTGCTGCAGGCCGGCTCGGTGGCCGAGACCGACAAGCTGCTCCGCGCCAACCGCCACCTCGCGAAGCTGGTCGCCGACCCCGAGCTCCTCATCGACCACACGATGTTCGAGGCGCGGGTGGCCAGGGAGCAAAAGCGCCTCGAGGACGCCGTCGCCCTCCTCGAGCCGACGATCGCGCGGCTCAGGAGGGGCCGCCCGACCGTGCGCCTGGTGCAGTTCGTCACCAGCCTCGCCGTCCTGCACGACGACCTCGGCCAGTCGGCAAGCGCGGTCGAGCTCCACGCCGAGGCCCTCGCTCTCGCCAGGGCCCTGGGCTCGCGCTACTACCAGGTGGAGGCCGGCAGCAACATGGTGCCGTGCCTGCAGGAGCTCGGGCGCCTCTCCGAGGCCGCCGAGCTGGCCGAGGGACTGCTCGACCTCGGCGAGTACGACAACGCGCCCATACTGCGCATCAACCTCGCCGGGATCTACTACGGCTCCGGGCGGATCGAGGACGCGTTCCGTCACTACCGGCTCCTGCTCGACCGTCCCGAGCCGCACCTGAGGCTGATCGCGCTCGGCCGCTGCGTTGAGTGCGTCAAGGAAACCCACGGGGCCGACGTACCTGAGGCGCAGCCGGCGCAGTGGCTCGACGCCGCGTTGGAGCTCCTGCCGACCACCGAGTTCGCGCCGGCCGTTGGCAGGGCGTTGATCGTCACGCTCAAGCACGGCGACTCTCGTCAACGCGAGCGGCTCAAGCGCCTGCTGCCCTCCACCGACCTCGCGGACTATCCGCCGTACCTGCACGCGGAGCTGCGGGAGGCGTTGGCGAACTGGAACTGAGTCGTTGGCCGCGTCCACCCTGCTGCACACAAGACAGCTTCAGCGGTCCGGCGGCTCCTCCTCGTCGGGGTAACTCAGCTCGTCGGGATCGGCCGTCATCGCCAGGGTCAGGGGATCGACCTCGAGCACCAGCAAAGGCGCCCCGCAGTCATGGCAGTCGACCTCGACGCCGACCGCCAGCTCGTCGAGTTCGACCCAACCACCGCACTCGGGGCAGGTCGTGGCCACTACGTCCGCCATGTCAACCTCCTCGCCGGCTCGATGAGGCAACGATAGACCGCGGGCGCCATGGGAGAGATTAGAGTTCCTGCCGTACGATGCCAGCCATGCAGGCAGACGAGACGAACCGGAACGCCGCAGCAGAAACCCTCGACTCGCTGACGGCCGCGCGCGTCGTCGGGGTGCTCAGGGCGCCGGGCGCCAAGCGTGCGCTGGCGCTAGCCGAACCGGCGATCGCCGCGGGCCTCAAGGCCGTCGAGGTCACCTTCACGGTGCCCGACGCCGCCGAGGTCATCGCCGAGCTGCGCGCCGGGCGCAAGGACGTGGTGATCGGCGCCGGCACGGTGCTCAGCGCCACCCAGGCCGACGCGGCCATCGCGGCCGGTGCCGCGTTCCTGGTGAGCCCACACTTCGAGGCCGCCGTGCACGAGGTCGCCCTGGCCAGCGGCGTGCCGTACGTCCCGGGCGCCCTTACGCCCAGCGAGGTCTACGCCGCCTCGCAGGCGGTGGGCGGCCTCGTCAAGGTCTTCCCCGTTGCCCGCCTCGGCGGCGGCAAGTACGTCGCTGACCTGCTCGCTCCGTACCCCGACCTTCAGCTGATGGTCACGGGGGGCGTCAGCCTCTCGTCGGTCGGCGAGTACTTGAACGCGGGCGCCAAGGCCGTCGGCATCGGCTCGGTGTTCGACATGGAGCCGGACGAGCTGCGCAGCGGCCTTCTGGGAATCTGAGCCCGCACGCGCAGCCGCACGAGGCGTAGGATTACAGCTTCGCCGCACCCGCGGCCCTGGCCCGCCGACCCGCGCGACCACAGCGCGGCCGCGCGCGCCTCGCGCGGTGCGACAAGGAGTACGCATGACGCTCACCGCGCGTGACCGCAACCTGACCCTCATCGGCATCCTGCTCGCGATGTTCCTGGGGGCCATCGACCAGACGATCGTCGCCACCGCCCTGCCCCGCATCGTCGAGGACCTGGGAGGCCTGAGCCGCTACGCCTGGGTCATCACCTCGTACCTGGTCGCCTCGACCGTGTTGGTGCCGATCTACGGCAAGTTGGCCGACATGTACAGCCGCAAGACGATCGAGCTGTTCGCCGTCAGCATCTTCCTCGCCGGCTCCTTCCTCTGCGGCGTCGCCGGCGAGTTCGGGCCGCTGCCCTTGCTGGGCGACGGCATGAACCAGCTGATCGTCTTCCGCGCCATCCAGGGCTTCGGGGGCGCCGGGCTGTTCAGCATGGCGTTCATCATCATCGCCGACCTCTTCCCGCCGAACGTCAGGGGCAAGTACCAGGGACTGGTCGGCGCGGTCTTCGGCATCTCCAGCGTGCTCGGGCCGCTCATCGGCGGCTTCCTCACCGACAACGCCGGCGGCATCATCCCCGGCGTCGCCGGCTGGCGCTGGGTCTTCTACGTCAACCTGCCGTTCGGCGCCCTGGCGCTGTGGTTCATCGCCCGGCGCATGCCGCCGCTGCTGCCGCGCGGTGAGCGGGGCCGGCTCGACTACGTCGCGGCCGTCTTCCTGCTGCTTGGCCTGGCTCCGCTGATCATCGCCTTGCAGCTCGACCGGGCGCAGTTCCCCTGGTCGTCGGCCGTGACCATCGGCATGCTGCTCTTCTCCGCCGTGATGCTCGGCGCCTTCGTGCTGCGCTCGCTGCGCAGCAGCAACCCGGTGCTCGACCTCTCGCTGTTCCGCAACCCCGTCTTCCGCTCGTCGAGCGTGGCGCTCTTCTTCCAGGGCGCCGCCTTCCTCAGCACGATCGCCTTCCTGCCGCTGTTCATGATCAACGTGGTGGGGGTCTCGGCGACCGGCGCTGGCCTCACGCTGGTCCCGCTGTCGCTCGGCGTGGTGTTCGGCTCGGTGGTCGCGGGGCAACTCGTCTCGTACTTCGGCCGCTACCGGCTGCTGATCCTGGTGGGCGGCGTGCTCCTGTTCGTCGGCATCTTCCTGCTCTCGCGCATGACCCCCGACGTGTCGCTGGCGCAGGTGACCTTCTACATGGTCATCGCCGGCCTCGGCATCGGGCCTTCCATGCCGCTCTACACGCTGGCCATCCAGAACGCCGTCGACACCCGCCAGCTGGGCCAGGCGACCAGCGCCAGCCAGTTCTTCCGGCAGATCGGCGGCGCCATCGGCACAGCCGTGCTCGGCACGGTCCTCACCGTCACGCTCACGGCGGCCTTCGCGACGAACCTCGGGGACGCGCCGGGAGGGGTCCCGAGCGGCGCCGTGGGTGGCGAGGGCAGGGCGGTGGCCAGCACCGGCAACGTGGCCGACGCGGTTCGAGAGTCGATGGCGGAGACCTTGGACGAGTTGGTCGCGGCCGTTCAGGCCGGCGACGAGGACGCGTTGGGCGCGATCCTCAACGAGGTCGGCGTGCCGCCCGCGGCGCAGGTCGGCATCATGCAGGGCTACGCGGCCTCGGCGGCTTCACCGGCGGCGCGTGAGGAGTTCCTGGCCGGCTTGCGTGAGCAGTTCGAGCAGCAGGCCGAGCTCGTGGCCGAGCGCGTCGACCGGGGCGTGAAGGCCTCGTTCACCGAGGCCATCACGCGCGTGTACACCTACGTGCTGTACATCGTGGTCATCGCCTGGGTCGCGACCGTCTTCATACCCGTGCTGCCGCTGCGCGACACCATCGACGGACCGCCGGTGGGCGAGTGAGCGACGCCGCCGGCTCTGGGCTGGTGATCGGCGAGGACGGCCTGGCGCGACCTCGGTGGGCCGCCGGCGACCCGCTGCTGCGCGAGTACTACGACACCGAGTGGGGCATGCCGGTGCGCACCGAGCAGGGCGTGTTCGAGCGGCTCAGCCTGGAGGCGTTCCAGTCCGGGCTGTCGTGGGCCATCATCCTGCGCAAGCGCCCGGCGTTCCGCGAGGCCTTCGCCGGGTTCGACCCTCAGGCCGTTGCTGCCTTCGGCGAGGCCGACGTGGAGCGCCTGCTGCAGGACGCCGGCATCGTGCGCAACCGCGCGAAGATCGAGGCCACCATCCGCAACGCGGCGGCGACGCTGGCCCTGCGCGAGACCGGCGGCCTGGCGGCCCTGGTGTGGTCGTTCAAGCCGGCCGTGACCCCGGCGCCGCGTACGTTGGCCGAGATCCCGACGAGCTCCCCCGAGTCGCTGGCCTTGTCGCAGGAGCTACGCCGCCGCGGCTTCACGTTCGTCGGCCCGACCACGATGTACGCGCTGATGGAGGCTTTGGGGATCGTGGACACCCACCTGCTCGGAAGCCACCGTAGGGGCTCCTCCGGCGTGTGGACCGCGTGAGGCCTCGAACCGCGTGAGCGCTTAGACGCGAGTGCTCAGGTACGAGCGCTCAGGTAGCCGCCCTGCAGGCGAGGCCTTCGAGGCGCCGACCCACGCTGACCATCCCGCTCCCGAGGCGGCCGACGACGCTTCTCCAGGCCGATTCGCCGGCTCGCGCGACGGCGACCCAGCCTTGGCGCCTCGCCCCGGCGGCCGACCTCGCCTCCCGCGCCGCCCTGGCCGCGAGGTGCACGGCCCGCGCTTCGCTCAGCAGTTCGCCCTGTCGGTTCCAGATCCCTGTCTGGATGTACTCGATCGTCTCGCGCTGCATGGTCTGGTCCTCTCTGCTGTAACCGGCGTTCAGTTTACAGCGGTTTCAGTAACCTGTCAATCTGCTATGCTGGTTAGCAATGAAGGACGCCGCCCCGCTCGCCATCGGCTCCAAGCCCGCCCCCGGCGACCTGCTCTACGTGCAAGGGTTCGTCAACACGCTCGACGTCGAGAGCGGCTCGGACGCCTTCGCCGAGGCGGCCGGGGTGTCGGCCTGGTTCTGCGCGCACCTTCACCTGCCAATCAACGCGAGCGTTTCGGAGGACGAGCGGCGCAGGGTGGTGGCCCTGCGCGGCGCGCTGCGTGAGCTCATCGCGTCGGCGGCCGGCGCAGCGCTGCCCGAAGAGGCCCTGGCGACGCTCAACGAGGTCACGGCCCGCTCGCCCCTGGCCCTCACCGCCGCCGACGCGGGCCGGCTCGCGCTGGTGGCTCCAGACGCCGACATCGACGGCCGGCTCGCCGAGCTGCTGGCGATCGTCCACCGCGCGCAGCTGGCCGGCACCTGGGAGCGGCTCAAGCTCTGCGCCGCCGACAACTGCCGCTGGGCGTACTACGACTCGTCCCGCAACCGCTCCGGCGCCTGGTGCTCTATGGAGACCTGCGGCAACCGGGAGAAGGTGCGCTCGCATCGGGCCAAGCGCGCCCCCGAGCACACGACGACGCGGTGACGCCGGCACCGGGAGGCGCTGGTGTTAGCGGCGGCGCGCCGGCAACGGCCGCGCGCCGCCGACCCTCAGCCCCTCTGCCGAGCCCCGTAGCGCTCGAGGCGCCGCCCGATCGTCACTAGAGAGGCGCCCACGCGCGCCGCGGCGGTGCGCCACGAGCTCGCGGTTCGTGGAGAACGGGCGCCAGAGCGAGCGGCGGAAGAGGCGGAGGCGCCGCCGGCGCTGCGGCGGGCGGCGGCCCCGCGACGGTAGCCGAGCCCCTGCGGCCTGCCCGGGCGCGGTAGGGCCACTCCGCTCCCTCGACCCGCGCGCTCCTTCCTGCTCGCGCGGCGGCGGCTCGCCTCGGCCCTGGCGGCCACGCTCGCCCTGTGCAGCTCCTCGGCTTCCCTCAACAGCTCGGGCTGGCGGTCCCACACGCCGTAGACCCCGTAGATCCTCACCGCTCGGCTCATGCTCGTCCTCCGGAAACCCGCTTCATGAACTGGCGCAGCGCGCCCAGGTGGTAGGCCGTGTGCCCGTACGAGGCGAGCGCGCCGTTCATCGCCATGTCGTCGTTCCAGCGCTGCCGCTCGCGCAGGTTCTCGAGCAGCCTCTCGCCCGCCTCGCGCAGCTCGGCTCGCAGCCGATCCCACCGCTCGGCGTCGACCTCGCGCACCGTCCAGCTCTCCGACCAGCTGGCCTGCGATGCCTTGCCGTCGAAGTAGTCGTTGACCAGCTGCACGGCCCAGCGCACGTGCTCGGCGTGGGCGGCGGCCGTGAGGCCGTCGACGTCGCGTGATGCCTGCTCGGCGCTGAGGGCCGCCAGGGTGCCGTTGAGGCCGCCCTCCGGGCCGCCGGTCGTGACCCAAGTCGGCTCGCCTTCGGGCGCACCGTTGAACAGCTCTGCGTAGCGGTCGTGAAGCACCTGCGTGAGACGCTCCCCCGAGATCGTCTCCGCCCGCCTGTCAGCCGTCTGCGTCGTGTCGGTCATCGTTCGACCTCCTTGCCGGGCAGCGTATTGGGCAAAGCGGACACGAACTGGACGGATATGCGCTAAGGTTGTCGCCCATGTCCACCGCCCTGCCGAAGCGGCTCTTCGACCTCGTCGAGGCGCTGCAGGGTCGCGGCGTGAGGACCGCCCCGCAGCTGGCCGAGCAGCTCGGCGTCTCCGAGCGCACCATCAGGCGCGACATCGGTCGGCTCATCGAGCTCGACCTGCCGGTCGAGACGCAGCCGGGCAGGAACGGGGGCGTGAGCCTGGCGGCCGGCGCCTTCCTGCCCGCGGTCCGCTTCACGGACGACGAGCTCCTGGCCCTGGTGGTCGGGCTCAAGGCCGCGGCCAACGACGCCGACGAGACGCTGGAGAGGGCCGCCAACCGGGCCCTGGAGCGTCTCGAGACCGTGATGCCACCGGGCACGAGAGACCGGGTGAGGGCCCTACAGGAGGCGTTGGCGCCCGGCCAGTCGGAGCCCGATCGCGCGGTGCCGGCTCCCAGCGAGCACGTCATCGCACTGGCGGAGGCGAGCCACCACGGCGCGCGGGTGGAGATCGGCTACCGCGCCGACGACAACATCACGCAGCGCAAGATCGACCCGTTCGGGCTGGCCAAGATCGGGCCGTGGTACGTCGTCGCGTACTGCCACCTGCGCCAGGACCTGCGGACCTTCCGCGTCGACCGCATCCGCTCGATCAGGCCGACCACGGAGACCTTCGAGCGGCCTGTCGGCTTCGACGCCTACCGGCACGTCGGGGCCGGCATCGCCATGCTGCCCGGCCACGGCGACCTCGTGTGCCGCGCTCTGCTGAAGACCGACATCCAGACGGCCAGCCGGCAGGTCTCGCTCACCACGATGCTGCTCGAGCCCGCCGCGGACGGCGTGCGCCTGACGGTGAGGACCAACGACTTCGGCCTCGAGTGGGTGGTGCACCAGCTGCTGCGGCTGCGGTTCGAGGTGCGCATCGAGGGGCCACCCGAGCTTAAGGCGGCTGCCCGCCGCATGGCCCAGCGCCTGCTCGCCTTCGGCGACGAGTAGCCTCGCCTCTCAGCAAGCTCGCGCCGCGACCGGCTACCTTGCACGACATGCCAGCCACGAAGTTCGTAGCGCTCGCCGTGCTCCTCGGCTTCCACCTGCTCGCAGCGCCGGCCACCGCGCAGTCCCTGCCGGACCCCGACTACCCTGACCTCAGGCCCGAGCTCAGCGAGTACCGCTGCGAGGAGCGCGGCGACGCATCTGAGCGGCGTGAGCCCACCACCGAGGCCGAGCGCGCCCGCTTCGCCATGCGGGCCCGCTACCGCGAGTACTTCCCCGCCTACTTGGCGCGCGTCGGCCCCGAGCCGGCCGCCTCACTGGTGATGCCGGTCGACGGCGTCACGCTCGCTCAGATCGCAGACACCTGGGGCGCGCCGCGTTGGGACCGCGCGCACGAGGGCGTTGACATCTTCGCTCCCCGCGGCACCCCGGTCCGCGCGGCCGCGCCGGGTTTCGTCTACCGTATAGACGACCTCAGCTTGGGAGGGCTCTCGGTGACCGTGTTCGGCGACGGCGGCGTTCGTTACTTCTACACTCACTTCGACAGCGTGCCAGAGGAACTGGTCGAGGGCCAGCGGGTGGAGGTCGGCGACCTCATCGGCTACGTCGGCAACTCGGGCAACGCGGCCGGCACGCCGCCGCACCTGCACCTCGGCGTCTACCACGGCGAGCCGGACGACCTGTGCGCGTGGCGCGCGGTGAACCCCCTGCCGCTGCTCGAGGACCGGCCGTGATCGCGGTGCTGGCCGACGTCCACGGGAACCTCTCCGCGCTCGAGGCGGTCCTGGCCGACCTCCTGCGCTTCGACGTCGAAGAGGTGCTGTGCCTCGGCGACGTCGCCAACCTCGGCCCGCGGCCGTCTGCGACCCTTAAGCGCATCCAGGCGCTGGACCCCCTCACCGTCATGGGCAACACCGACGCCTACCTCCTGAAGCCACGCACCGTAGACGACGTCGCGACTCCGAACGACGCGACGCCGATGTTCCTCGACATCGAGCGCTGGTCAGCCGAGCAGCTCGACGACGATGACCGCGAGTACGTTAGCGGCTTCTCCCCTCACCTCACGCTCGACCTGGACGGCTTGAGCGTGCTCGCCTACCACGGCTCTCCCCTCAGCTACGACCACCCGGTCCGGCCCACCACGCCAGACGAGACGCTCGACGGCTGGTTCGACGGCTTCCCCGCCAGGCTGTACCTGGGGGCGCACACGCACGAGCAGTTCGCCCGCCGCTACCGCGGCGCGATCGTCGCGAACCCCGGCAGCGTAGGCATGTCGTTCGTGAAGACCTCGGACGCCGATGACGGCACCAACCTGCCGGTGGCAGAGTACGCGCTGCTTTCGGTCCTCGAAGGCGAGCCGAACCTGCACCTGCGGCGCGTGCCGTACGACCTCGAGTCGTACCGGCAGGCGGTGCGCAGTAGCGGCATGCCTCACGCCGACGCCTGGCTGGCGCAGTTCGCTTGAGTCGCTGAACGCGCCTACCAGGCGTCCGCCAGCGCGAGCAGGTCCGTGAACACGAAGTCGGGGGCGTGCTCGTGCGCTGCGAGCTGCTCTTCCGCTGTGGCGCCGGTCAGCACCAGCGCCGCCAGCAGGCCGGCGCGCTTCGCGCCGGCCACGTCGGTGTCGAGCCGGTCGCCGATCATCAGCGTGCGGCTTGCCGGTGCGCCGAGCACCTCGAGGACGTGGTCGAAGATCGGAGCCTCCGGCTTGCCCATCAGCTTCGCCCGCCGTCCGCTGGCCGCCTCGAGCGCCGCGATGACGCTGCCGGAGCCGGGCAGCAGCCCTCCCGGCACGGGGAAAGTGGGGTCGCCGTTGGTGCCGATGAAGTCTGCCCCGCCCAGGATCGCGGAGGTCGCCGCCGCCAGCTTCTCGTAGCTCAGCTCGCGGTCGATGCTGGCGACCACCGCTAGCGCGGGCCGCCGCGAGGCGCCCTCGCCACCGGTCGGCGCGGCAGCGCCTCCGCCCACGACCTCGAAACCCGCCTCGGCGAGCACGGCGACCAGCGCGGGGCTGCCGAGGACGTGGACGGTCGAGCCGGGCGGGTAGTGGTCGCTCAGGTAACGGGCCGTCACCACCCCCGAGGTCACGACCTGACGCGCGGTCACCGGGATCCCGATCGCGGTGAGACGCTCGGCGTACTGCGCGGGGACCTTGCCGCTGTTGTTCGTGGCGAAGGCGTACGGCACACCCAGGCGCCGCAACCGCGCGAACAGCTCGACGGCGCCCGGCAAGGTCTCGCGGCCGCGCCAGACCACGCCGTCGAGGTCGCTGACCACCGCCTCGACGCCGCCTAGCACCCGCTGGTCAACGCAGCGCGAGCACGTACTCGCGGCTCGCCTCCACGGCCTCCCAGATCGGCGTCGCGCACTCGTCGAACTCGACGATCAGCGCCTCGGTGTTCGCGGCGTTGGCGCGCACGATGCCGGCGATGTCGAGACTGCCCTGGCCGGCCGGCACCATCGGCTGACCGACCAGCGCCGGCCCGTCCTTGACGTGGAGCAGGCGTGCCCGCCCGGCCATCTCGCGCAGCACCGCGATGGGATCGAACGCGGCGGTCTGGACCCAGTAGACGTCGACCTCGAAGAAGACCTCCTGCGGCAGCCTCTCCAGGAACAGCCGGTAGGGGTAGACGCCGTCGACCGGCTCGTACTCCCACCAGTGGTTGTGCAGCCCGAAGCGCAGTCCCCTCTCCTTCAGCGCGGCGTGCGCCTCCGCGAAGCGCGCGCAGCAGCGCTCGACGCCGGCCACGGTCTGGCACTCGCTCTCGCTCGCGCCCGCCACCACCCGCTGGCAGCCGAGCGCGTCGACCACGGCCAGCACCCTCTCGGCTTCGGGGCCGACAGGGGCAGCGGCGTGCACGCTGACGATGCTCAGACCGTGATCGTCGCAGGCGCGCCTGGTCCGCGCGGCGGTCTCGGGGGTGAGGCCGAACGGCTCGACCCCGTCGAAGCCGAGCGCGGCCACGCGGGCGATGGTGCCTTCCAGGTCCGCCCTGAGGTGATCGCGGACACTGTAGAGCTGCAAGGCGATGGGCTTCTTCACGCGTCGACTCTAACCGGGCGCCGCTGGGCGCGAGAGGGGTCGCGCGAGAAGTCGCGACGGGGCCGTGTTAGCCTCCAGGCCGAGCACAGCCCGACGATCATCGCCACCGCTTGGAGCCACCGTGAACCGATCCGAACCCGACGCTTTCCCTACCGCCACAGACGAGACCGCAACCGCCGAGAGCCGCCGTCCCCGCCTCGGCATCATCACCGACGAGGTCAGCGACGACCCCCACGAGGCCTGCGCGCTCATCGCCGAGTGGGGGGTGAAGGTCGTCGAGCTCCGCACGGCCTGGGGCAAGAACCTGCTCGAGCTCAGCGACGCTCAGCTCGACGAGCTCGAGGAGGCGGTGGCGCAGAGCGGGCTGGAGGTCGTCGGCATCGCGTCCCCCGTGTTCAAGTCGCCGCTCGACGAGCAGCCTCAGGAGAAGGCGGCCGACTTCGCGCTGGCCGGGGTCGAGAGCATGAGCGCGCAGCTCGAGCTGTTGGAGCGCGCGTGCACGCTCGCCACCCGCTTCAGCGCGCCCATGGTGCGGGTGTTCACGTTCTGGCGTGAGCCGTTCACCGACGAGGTCGCGGGTCAGCTGGTCGAGAAGCTCGCGCGCGCTGCCGAGCTGGCCAGCTTCCACAACGTGCTGTTGGCCGTAGAGAACGAGCCCGTCTGCGTGGTCGCCACCGGCACCGAGCTGGGCCTGCTGCTCGCGGCCCTCGCGGCCGGCCTGCCGCCCTCCCTGCAGCCGCACGTCGGCGCGCTCTGGGACCCCGGCAACGCGCTGGCGGCCGGTGAAGATGACGCTTATCCGGCCGGATACCGTGCACTCGACCTCGAGCGGCTGGCGCACGTGCACCTCAAGGACCTGCAGTTCATCGCGCCGGGGCAGCCGACGTTCGTGCCGCTCGGCCGAGGCGAGCTCGACTACCGCGGCCAGCTCAGCTCCCTTCTGGAGGACGGTTACGTCGGCGACATGGTGCTCGAGCCCCACTACCGACCCCCCGGCCTGAGCCGAGCGCTGGCCGCCAAGGAGTGCGTCGACGCCGCCAGAGCCATGCTGGACGAGCTGGGGCTCAAGGTCGACTGAGCGGGCCGATCTGCAGATGGCACGAGAGCTTAGAAGAGGACGCGCATGAGCGACACGCCCATCGATGAGTGACACGCCCATCTACCTCTGCAACGAGGTCGTGAGGGAGCTCGACTTCACCGCGCAATGCCAGTTGGCCTCCCAGCTCGGTTACGACGGGCTCGAGCTCGCGCCCTTCACGCTGGCCGAGCGGCCGCACGAGCTAAGCGCCACCAGGCGCCGCGAGGTGCGCGCGGCCGCCGACGCCGCCGGCCTGAGGATCGGCGCGCTGCACTGGCTGCTGGTGACCCCGCAGGGGCTGTCGATCACTTCCGACGACCCGGCGGTGAGGTCCGAGACGCTGGCCGTGATGAGGGGCCTCATCGAGCTATGCGCCGAGCTGGGAGGCACGGTGCTGGTGCACGGCTCGCCGCAGCAGCGGCGCCTGCCCGCCTCCGCCGACGACGGGAGTCCAGCTGCCAACGCGAGCGGCGCGAACCGCGCCGACGAAGCGGCGATCACGGCCGCGCGCGAGCGCGCCGTGGAAGCCTTCGCCCTGGCCGGCGAGTGGGCCGAGGCCGCCGGCGTCACCTACTGCATCGAGCCCCTCTCACCGCACGAGGCCAACTTCGTCAACACCGTCGCCGAGGCCGTGGCGATCGTCGAGGAGGTCGGCAACGCGCACCTGCGCACGATGGTCGACTGCCGCGCCGCCCGCCTCGCGGAGCGCGAGAGCGTGCCCGAACTGCTGCGCCGCTGGGTGCCGAGCGGCCACATCCACCACGTGCACCTCAACGACTCCAACTCCCGCGGCCCGGGGCAAGGCGCCGACACCTTCGGCGACGTCCTGACCGCCCTCCACGAGGTCGGCTACCGAGGAGCGGCCGGCGTCGAGCCGTTCGAGTACGTGCCCGACGGTCCCACCGCGGCCGCCAGGGCGATCGGCTACCTGAGGGGTCTCCAGGAGCGCTGAGCCGCAGCCGCGCCGGGAGGATCGGGCCGGCCCACGCCGAGCGACCGTACGAGCGGGCTATCCCTGACTCGACCAGCGGTGCTACACTTCTCGGCCTGTGTCGCTGACCGCCCTCTGGCGCCTGCTCAAGCGCTACACCCTTCCCTACCGTTCGACGATCGCGTTAATCGCCGTGCTGCAGCTGGTCGCCACCATCACGACGCTGCTGCTGCCGAGCATCAACGCCGACATCATCGACAACGGCGTGGTGCGCGGCGACACCGGCTACATCCTCGAGCAGGGCGCGCTCATGCTGGCGGTGTCCCTGGTCAACATGGGCTGCACCATCGCCGCCGTCTACTTCGGCGCGCGCACAGCGATGTCGTTCGGGCGCGACGTCAGAGCAGGCGTCTTCCAGCAGGTCGGCAGCTTCTCCAGCCGTGAGCTGGCGCAGTTCGGCGCGCCCTCCCTCATCACCCGCAACACCAACGACGTCCAGCAGGTGCAGATGGCGTTGATGATGGCGCTGACGATGCTGGTCGTCGCGCCGATCATGATGATCGGGGGCGTCATCATGGCCCTGCGCGAGGACGTCGGGCTCTCCTGGCTGGTGGCCGTGGCCGTGCCGCTCCTGGCCGGGGCGGTCGCCGCCATCGTCACGCGCATGGTGCCGGGCTTCCGCCTCATGCAGAAGCGCATCGACAGGGTCAACGAGGTCATGCGCGAGCAGATCGGCGGCATCCGCGTCGTGCGCGCGTTCGTGCGCGAGGAGCGCGAGCGTGAGCGCTTCGCCGTCGCCAACCAGGACCTCACCGACGTCTCGCTCTACGTCGGCCGTTACATGGCCGCGATGTTCCCCGTCGTGATGTTCGTGCTCAACCTCTCCTCGGTCGCCGTCCTGTGGTTCGGCGGCCTGCGCGTCGCCGACGGGCTCATGGAGATCGGCTCGCTCACCGCCTACCTCAGCTACCTGCTGCAGATCCTCATGGCCGTGATGATGTCGACCTTCGTGTTCATGATCACCCCGCGAGCGGCGGTCTCGGCCGACCGCATCGTCGAGGTGCTCGACACCGACACCACCGTGGTGCCTCCGGTGCGCGGCGTGGTCGAAGGCTCCGGCCCGGCCGGCGTCGAACTCCAGAACGTCGGCTTCGCCTACCCCGGCGCCGACCATCCGGTCCTGCACGACATCGACCTGAGGGCCGAGCCCGGCCAGACCGTGGCTATCATCGGCTCGACCGGCGCGGGCAAGACGACGCTCGTCAACCTGCTGCCGCGCCTCTTCGACGCCACCTCCGGCAGCGTGAGGATCGACGGCGTCGACGTGCGCGACTACGACCCCGACGCGCTCTGGAGCAAGATCGGCCTGGTGCCACAGAAGGCCTACCTGTTCTCCGGCACCGTCGCCAGCAACCTCCGCTACGGCAAACCGGACGCGACCGAGGAGGAGATGTGGGAGGCGCTGCGCGTGGCGCAAGCGGCCGATTTCGTGGCCGACATGCCGGAGGGCCTCGACGCGCCCATCGCGCAGGGCGGCACCAACGTCTCGGGCGGCCAGCGACAACGCCTGGCCATCGCGCGCGCCATCGTCCGGCGACCCAGCGTCTACCTCTTCGACGACGCCTTCTCGGCCCTCGACGTCGCCACGGACGCTCGCCTGCGCGCGGCGCTCGAGCCGATCACCAAGGACGCGGTGGTGCTGGTGGTGGCTCAGCGCGTCGCGACCATCGTCGACGCCGACGAGATCCTCGTCCTCGAGGACGGCGCGGTCGTGGGTCGCGGCACGCACGAGGAGCTGCTCGCCACCTCGCCGACCTACCAGGAGATCGTCGAGTCGCAGACCCAGGCGGAGGCCGCGTGAGCCGGCGCGTGCCAGGCGGCGGCGTGGGCGGCCAGCCGGGAGGCTCGGGCGGCGGTGGCGGTCCGGCCGGCCAGGGAGGTTCCGGCGGCAGCACCATGCGCACCACCGAGCGCGTCGGCTCCAACAGCATGTTCGGCGGCGCGATGTCGGGCGGCAAGGCCGAGTCGTTCGGCCCGTCGGCCAGGCGCCTCATCGGTCGCCTCGCGCCGTACAGGGCCGGGGTCATCGCCGTGCTCGTGACGGCCGTGATCGGCGTGGGCCTGGGCGCCATCGGACCGCGCGTGCTGGGCCGCGCCACCGACCTCATCTTCTCTGGCATCATCGGCAGCCAGTTCCCCGCCGGGCTCACCAAGGAGCAGGCGATCGCCGGCGCCAGGGCCAGCGGCCAGGACCAGATCGCCGACATGCTCAGCGGCATCGACCTGGTGCCGGGCGTCGGGGTCGACTTCGAGGCCGTCGGCCGCGTCCTGCTGCTGGCCGTGGCGATCTACCTCGGCTCCGCGCTGCTCTCGTACCTCCAGGGGTACATCCTCAACGAGGTCGTGCAGCGCACCGTCTACCGGCTGCGCGCCGACGTCGAGGAGAAGCTCAACCGCCTGCCGCTGCGCTACTTCGACAAGCAGCCCAGGGGCGAGCTGCTCAGCCGCGTCACCAACGACATCGACAACATCGCCCAGAGCCTGCAGCAGACGCTGAGCCAGGCGTTGACCTCGCTGCTGACCGTCGTGTTCGTGCTGGTCATGATGTTCTCGATCTCACCGGTGCTGTCGCTGGTGGCTCTGGTCAGCATCCCCGTGACGACCGTGGTGGCCGGCCTGGTCATGAGCCGCTCACGCACTCAGTTCATCAACCAGTGGCGCAGCACGGGCACGCTCAACGCGCACGTCGAGGAGGCGTTCACCGGCCACGCCGTCGTCAAGGTGTTCGGACGCCAGCGCGAGGTGGAGGCGGAGTTCGCGCAGCGCAACGACGACCTCTTCCAGGCCAGCTTCCGGGCGCAGTTCCTGTCCGGACTGATCATGCCGATCGCCACCTTCATCGGCAACCTCAGCTACGCGGCGGTGGCCGTGGTCGGCGGGCTCAGGGTCGCCAACGGCATCATCAGCCTCGGCGACGTCCAGGCCTTCATCCAGTACTCGCGGCAGTTCAGCCAGCCGGTCACGCAGCTGGCGTCGATGGTCAACCTCCTGCAATCGGGCGTGGCCTCGGCCGAGCGGGTCTTCGAGCTGCTCGACGCCGAGGAGGAGGCGCCGGACACCGCGCCGCAGCGCTTCGCCGGCGCACCGCGCGGCCGCGTGGCGTTCGAGCACGTCTACTTCCGCTACGAGGAAGACAGGCCGCTCATCGAGGACCTCTCGTTCACCGTCGAGCCCGGCCAGACCGTGGCGATCGTCGGGCCGACCGGCGCGGGCAAGACCACCCTGGTCAACCTGATCATGCGCTTCTACGAGCTCGACGCCGGCCGCATCACGCTCGACGGCATCGACATCGCCGACATCAGCCGCCACGAGCTGCGGTCGAACATCGGCATGGTGCTGCAGGACACCTGGCTGTTCCGCGGGACCATCCGCGAGAACATCGCCTACAGCCGCCCCGACGCCACCGAAGCCGAGATCCAGGACGCCGCCCGCGCGGCTTACGTCGACCGCTTCGTCCACAGCCTGCCGGACGGTTACGACACGATCGTCGACGACGAGGGCGGCACGATCAGCGTCGGCGAGAAGCAGCTCATCACCATCGCCCGCGCGCTGCTGGCCGACCCGCCGCTGATGATCCTCGATGAGGCCACCAGCTCGGTCGACACCCGCACCGAGCTGCTGCTGCAGCAGGCGATGGTCACGCTGCGAGGCCAGCGCACCAGCTTCGTCATCGCGCACCGCCTCTCGACGATCACCGGAGCCGACCTGATCTTGGTGATGCAGGAGGGCCGCATCGTCGAGAGCGGCACGCACGACGAGCTGATCGAGAAGGGCGGAGCCTACGCCGAGCTGCACCGCTCGCAGTTCGCCCAGGCCCA
>CAZQVC010000008.1:21778-22893 GCA_964596625.1 uncultured bacterium
CGGGGCAGCAGGTCTCGCACGATCGTCTCCAGCGCGCGCCGGTCCTCGATGTCGAAGTGGCGCAGCTGCGGGCTGTCGATGTCGAGCACGCCCACCACCGTCCCATCGACGACGATCGGCACCACGATCTCCGAGAGCGAGCGCGAGTCGCAGGCGATGTGCCCTTCGAACTCCCTGACGTCCGGCACGACCTGCGAGACCTTAGTGGCAGCGGCCGCGCCGCACACGCCCCGGCCAACGGCGATGCGCACGCACGCCGGCCTGCCCTGGAACGGGCCGAGCACGAGCTCCCCGCCGCGCATGAGGTAGAAGCCTGCCCAGTTGAGGCCGGGCAGGTGCTCGAAGATCGCGGCCGAGACGTTGGCGAGGTTCGCCAACCAGTCCTGCTCGTCTTCGGTCAGCAAGTCGATGTAGCGGCGCAGGGCGATGTAGCGGTCGTTCTTGCTGGCTTCTGGACCCAGCGGGTCGAGGGCGGGGACGTCGTGCATCGCACCAGGTTAGCGCGGCGCCCCCTTACGGGCGCCTAGGGGAGACGCATGGCAACGACCGTGTTTCCTACCGAGAACGTCCGCCGAGCGTGCAACACCTCGCAACCGGTTCTCAGCTTCCCGGCTAACAATGGTCCACGTGAACAGACAAGCCTCCACCCGTCCACTCCTGGTCCTCTGCGCCCTCCTCGCCATCGGCCTCTTCTCCAGCGCCAGCGCTCAGAACTGGTTCGGCGTCCGCAGCGGCTACCCGCTCGGCGTCACCCTGCACTACGGCATCGACGACGCCCTCTCCAACGGCTTCGACCTGCGCGTCAGCGGCAGGGTCACGGCAAGCGGCGGAGCGGCGAGGTTCGGCATCGGCGTCGACGCCTTGACGACGGTCGCTGCCGAAGGCCCGTTCAGCGTCTACCTCGGCGCCGGACCCGCGCTCGAGTTCGGCAACGGCGGCGCCTGGCTGGACATCCACGCGCTCGGCGGCGGCGAGTTCCGCTTCGTCGACTTCGGCCTCGGCCAGCTCGGGCTGTTCCTCGAGGCGACCTTGGGCGGGTCGTTCGGGCTCGGCGCGGGGTCGGCGGCGCAGATCCCGACGTTCGGCGCGGCCTTGGGCGTCAACTGGCACTTCTA
>CAZQVC010000008.1:22993-45898 GCA_964596625.1 uncultured bacterium
CTGGCACTTCTAACCTGAGCGCGTTCTAGCCTCGTAGGTCGATGGCCAAGATCGTCCTCTGCGACCTCGACGGCACGCTCTCCGACACCGAGCACCGGCTGCATCACATCCGCGGCAAGCGCCGCGACTACGACGCGTTCTTCGCCGCCAGCGGCGACGACGAGCCGATCGAGCCGGTCATCGCCCTGGTCAACGCGCTGGCGCTGGCCGGCAACGAGATCCACATCGTCACCGGCCGGCGCGAGGACACGCGCGAGATCACCGAGGCGTGGCTCGAGCGTCACGACGTCAGCTACGACCGCCTGCTGATGCGGGGCATCGCCGACCGCACCCCAGACCACATCCTCAAGCGGCGCTGGTTCGAGAGCGATTACGACGTCGCCGACGTGCTCCTGGCGCTGGAGGACCGCAGCCGCGTGGTCGCGATGTACCGCGAGCTCGGCGTCACCTGCCTGCAGGTGGCCGAGGGCGACTTCTGAGCGCCGGCGCGACAGTGGCGGCCAGAGCGTCCTCTACCGCCTCGTACGGCTTCACCCGCGGCAACGCGAGCGCCGTGAACAGCGCCAGGACCAGGCCGGCTACGGCGAAGCCCGCGGGGTAGCCGGCCGCTGCCACCAGCACGCCGCCCAGCACGGGGGCTGAGAGCTCGACGATGTGGTTGCTGGAGAGCCGCAGGCTGAGCGCCAGGGCGCGCTCTTCACGGGGCACGTGACTGGCGACCGAGACGATGCTCAGCGGGAACGCCATGCCGGAGCCGAAGCCGGCGACGACCGCGAGCGCCGCGAAGAACACGACGGAGCCGTCGAGCGCCGGGGCCAAGGCGAGGAAGCCGACGCCGACGGCGACCGCGCCCATCGAGACGACGATGGTGCGGGCCGTGCCGCCGAGGGCTGCCACCACCTGCGGCATGATCGGCCGTATCACGACGGCCGTGAGCGAGCCGAGGCTGACCAGCGCGCCGATCACCGTGGCCGACAGGCCGAGCTCCTCCATCATCGCGGGCATGAAGGCCTCGCGGACGGTAAGAGCCAGGAAGATGCCTGAGCTGCCGAGCACGGCGAGCTGGAAGCCGACGTTTGAGGTTATCGACCTGACGGCGGCCCGGCCAGTCCGCAGGCCCTGCCTCGTGCCGTTGGCGGTGTGGCCGCTGCCGAGCATGACGAGGTAGGCGAGCGCGCCTCCCACCAGCAGCAGTGCCAGCACGGCCGCGAAGCTCGCGCGGAACCCCCGCGTGTCGATGAGCAGGCCCATCGCGATGGGGCCGAGCATGCGCCCGAGCGCGAGGAGGGTGGAGTAGGCGGCGAAGTTGCTCTGGTGCGAGCGTCCGTTCTCCAGCGCCGCGACCAGCGACTGCCCCGAGAGCGTGACGAACAGCTGGCAGAAGCCCACCAGCAGTCGCGAGAGCGCCAGCCCGATGACCCCGGGCAGGGCGAGCAGGCTGAGCGGCGCGCTGGCCAGGCCGAGCATCGAGGCGAAGAGCCAGCGGGCGGGGCCGAACCGGTCGACCCAACGGCCGGCCGGCAGGGCGAGCAGCACGGGGAAGATGCCGGGCAGGGCGACCAGCAGGCCGAGCCACTGCGGACCGAGGCCGAGGCTGGTCGCGTACAGCGGCACCATCACGGTCATCATGCTCACGCTCGCCGACAGCAACATCCCTACCGCGCACTGCAGCGGGAACGCGTAGCGGTCAAGTGAGCTCATGCCGCCCGGTACATGGCGGCAAACATACCGCTAGGAGCAGCGGCGTGGCACGAAGTTTCAGGCCGCTACCGCACCCACCAGCCGTTTCAGGAAGTCGTCGATGCTGTGCGGCTCGATGCCGTAGCGCTCGCTCACGTCCCGCGTCACCAGCGTGTCCTCCGGGACGTGGGACGCGAAGGTGAGCAGTCGCGTCACGGTGGGCGCGATCGCCTCCGGCACGGTGGTTACTTGCTGCCCCTCGGCGATCCGCTCGACGGTGAGCGGCACGCCGCTGTGGTCCGCGAGGCGGTCGATGACCTCAGCGTAGGTCGCTGCCGCGGTCGAGTAGTCGACCTGCCTGGCGCCCGAGGGCGGCTGGTCGAGCAGCAGCGCGGTAACGAGCTTGGCCACGTCGGCTTCCGAGACGAACGCCTTGACCGGATCGCGCTCACCCACCAGTTGCACCTTCCCTCCGCCTTGGAGCTGCGCGCCGATCAGCAGGCCGATCCAGTCCTCCATGAACAGCGCTGGCCGCACGAAGCTCGCCGGTATCCCCGCCTGGCGGATGGCGTTCTCGCCCTGCCACTTCGGGTAGAGGAAGGGAGGGGCTTCGGGGCCGGTGCCCCTGGCCGAGAGGTAGACGAGGTGACGCACGCCGGCGCGCTCGGCCGCGGCGGCGAGCGCGGCCGCCCCCTCGAAGTCGACCGCCTCTCCGGTGTCCGGCGGCATCCGCTTGGTGCCGGAGGCGGTCATCGCCACCGCCGTGACGCCGGTCAGGTGCGGTTCGAGGCTCTCCGGCTGCCTGAGGTCGGCCTCGACCAGCTCGGCGCCGAGGCTCTCGAGCTCACTTGGGTCGGTGAAGCGGCCTGTCCCTCGCAGCGGGGACTCTGGCCTCGCCACTGCCCTCACCCGCTCCCCCCGGCCAAGCAGCTCCTTGGCGACGCGGCCACCCAAGGACCCGGTAGCTCCCACGATCAGGTACATGCTCGCCTCCTTCACCGCGATGTTGGCAACCCGGGCGTGACGCGACCGTTACGCCCCGTTCGACCCTTCCGCGGCACGCGGATCTCCTCTCGACCTTAGACTGTCGCTGATGCCACTCGATCCGGACATCCGCGCCTACCTCGACGGACTCGCCGCGCAGAGCGCGCCCAAGCTGTGGGAGGCTCCGCTGGCGCAGTTGAGGGAGAACCGACGACTCCAGCACGCGAAGGTCGAGCCCGTGCCGGTGGGCAGCGTGGAGGACCGCGAGCTCGACGGCCCGGGCGGCCCGCTGCCGGTTCGCGTCTATCGCCCCAGCGCAGGCGGCCCGCCCGCGCCGCTGCTGGTCTACCTGCACGGCGGCGGCTTCGTCTTTGGCGACCTCGAGACCTCCGACGCCGTCAGCCGGCAGCTCTGCCGCGAGACGCAGATGGTGGTCGTCTCGGTCGACTACCGCCTGGCGCCGGAGCATCGCTACCCGGCGGCCGTCGAGGACGCGCTGTTCGCCACGCTGTGGTGTCACGAGCACGCCTCCGAGCTGGGCGCCGACGCCAGCCGCACCGTGATCGCTGGCGACAGCGCGGGCGGCAGCCTGGCCATCTCGGCGGCGCTGCACCTGGGCTCGGAGACCGGCGGCGACGGAGCGTCGGGTCTCGTGCTGATCTACCCGGTGACCGACATGCGCGACATGCCGTACCCGTCGCGGACCGAGTTCGCCGAGGGGTACGGCCTGAGCTCCGCCGACATGGACTGGTTCTACCAGCAGTACCTGGCCGACTCCGCTTCGGTGGAGGAGCCGTGGGCCTCGCCGATCCTCGCGCCGGATCTCGGCCGTCTGCCGAGGACGTTGGTGCTCACCGCCGAGTACGACCCGTTGCGCGGCGAGGCCGAAGCTTTCGCCGAGCGCCTTGCGGAGCTCGGAGTGGACGTCGATTACGGCTGCATGCAGGGCGCCAACCACGGCGTCCTCACCAACACCGAGGGCTTCCCGGCCGGCCTTCGTCTGCGGGCCAGGGTCGTCGAGTGGATCCGCGACGTCGTCGCGAGCGCGGGTGGCCCGGCCGCTATCTGAGCAGCGGCGACGCCTGCACCACGGCCGCGCGCCCGGCTAAATCTCGACCTTCAGCGGCGTGAGCCCGAACTCGTCAGCCTCGGGAGGCGGAGCGTCGGGGAACGCCAGCAGCGGGTCGTGCTCGACGAACGTGACCGGCACGCCGCCGGCCTCCAGGGCCGGTTCGATGAACTTCAGCGGTCCGCGCGAAGGCTCGCAGGTCGAGAGGATCAGTCGGTCACGGGCCCTGGTGAAGGCCACGTAGTAGAGGCGCCGCAGCTCCTCCTCCTCGCGCTCCTTGCCGGCGATCTTCAGCAGCCGGTGCAGCGCAGGCTCGAGGCTCTCGCCAGCCTCGTCGCTCGGCTTGAAGCTCACGCCGTGCTCGGCGTCGAGGAACAGCTCGCGTCCGCCTCCGCCGCCCTCGTAGCTGAGGTCGGCGACGATCACGACCGGCCACTCGAGGCCCTTGCTCTTGTGGATCGTCATCAGGGACACCGCGTCGCCGGCCTGCATCGTCGGCCGCGGCACCTCGACAGCGGCCGTGAGCAACCGCCGCAGCCGGCGGGAGACGGCGAAGGCGTCGCTCTGGTCCTCCTCCAAAGTGCGCACCAGGGCGAGGAAGCCGCGCCAGTCGGCCAGGCGCCTGAGGCCGCCCGGCAGGTTGGCCGCCACGGCCGAGTAGCCGGTCTCCTCGTCCAGAAGTTGCAACAGGCGGCTTGGCGCCTCGGTCCACTTGAGCTCGAGCAGCCGTGCCAGCGCTTGGCGCGGCCGCTCGAGCTCGGCGCCCTCGTCGTCGCTCAGCCAGGTCCACCAGGAGGTGTTCTTCGGCGGCACCGACCGCGCGATGTCGAGCAGCGTGAGGTCGTCGAGCGCGAAGTACGGTCCGCGCAGGACGGCGGCGAGGGCGAGGTCGTCGTGTGGGTCGGCGAGGAAGCGCAAGGCGGCGATCCCGTCCTTGGCCTCCCTGGTGTCGAGGAGGTTGCCGCCGCCGGTGTCGACGGCCGGCACGCCGAGCGCCGGCAGCACCTGGGCGTAGGTCTCGAACGGCGCCTTGCCCCTCGCCAGTATCGCGATGTCTCCGTAGCGCACCGGCCGCTCGGCGCCGGTTTCGGGGTCCGACACGATCGTGCGCTCGGCGACGAGCGTCGAGACCAGTTCGGCGATCGCGTACGCCTCGCTGAGGCGCTTGGCCGCCTTCGGGGCCTTCCCTTCGGTCACCACCTGCTGGTAGCTGAGGAACGGGGCGTCGCCCGGCGCCTCGAGCCTGGCCGCCGTGAGCGACTGGTGCAGGTCGCCCATCAGCACCGGGAACACGCCTTCGAACTGCGCGACGAGCCCTGCGTGGCTGCGGAAGCTCTGCGTGAGGACGACCTCGTGGCCGCCAGCCGCCCTGAGCTCCTCGCGGTAGCGGCGGAAGACCGTGACGTCGGCGCCCCTGAAGCCGTAGATGGCCTGCTTCTCGTCACCCACGACGGTCAGCTCGGCCGCCTCGGAGAGGCGGTCGAGCAGCTGGGCCTGCACGGGGTTGGTGTCCTGGAACTCGTCGACGAGGATGGCTCGCCAGCGCCGCGCGTAGTGCTCGACGACCTCGGGGTGCTCGAGCGCGCGCAGGGCGTGCACCTCCAGCGCGGTGAAGTCGAGCTTGCGCTCGCGTCGGCGGGCGGCTTCGAGGTGGGCGCTAACGGCCTCGAAGGCGGTGCGTAGCAGGGGCGTGAGGCGGGCGAGCTCGTCGTCGGCGGCGCCCCACGCGAGCATGGCCCGGCCGTCCTTCTCGCAGGCCTCCGTGATCAGGTCCTTGACCGCCTTCAGCGCGGCCTTCACCTCGTCCAGCCCGCCGCCCGGCCACTTCCCCTTCTGACCGGCGTTGGCCCTGTACGACTTGACGGCCTCGAGCGCCAGGGCAGCCTCGCCCGCCTCGAACGACTCGATGGCCCTGAGGCACGCCTGCCTGGCGATCTCGCCCTTGTCGTCGGGGGCGCCGCTGTAGGCGGAGAGCGCCGCTCGCCCCTCGCTCCAGGCGGCGGCCGTCAACACGACCTCCACGGCCTTGGCCCTCTCGCGTTCGAGCAGCGCCCGCCACTGGTCTGGTCCTCGCTGCAGGGCCTGCCGCGCGACCAGCGGGTCGCGCAACAGCGCCGGGAGCACGAAGCGCAGCGTGCCGATCTCGATCTCGCTCAAGACCTCGTGCGGCAGTGCGACGATGGCGTCCTCGAGCCGCTCCGCCTGCCAGATGACGCCATCTAGGTCGTCGAGGATCGTGAAGTCGGGGGCGACCTCGGCCCGCTCGGGATGCTCGCGGCAGACGCGCGCCGCCAGCGCGTGGATGGTGCTGATCTGGGCGGCCTCGAGCTCGACTACGGCGCGCCGGTTGGCGGGCCGCTCGCGGCGCACCAGCTCGCGGATCCGGGAGCGGAGCTCGGCCGCGGCCTTCTCGGTGAAGGTCACGGCCACGACCTCGAGCGGTGAACGCCCCTGGTCGAGGTGGTGCAGGTAGCGGTGCGCGAGCATCTTGGTCTTGCCGGTGCCGGCGCCGGCCACCACGGCGACTGAGCCGCTGGCGGTGGCGGCGCGCGCCTGTTCAGGCGTGAGCGCGTCGCTCACGGGGTCGCTCCCGGCGCCGGTTCGCGCTCGGCGCGCTGGCGTTTGCGGCCGAGCCTCGGCCCGCGACGGCAGACGGGGTCGAAGTCGCAGTAGGCGCAGACCTTCTGCTCGGCGTCGGGATCGACCGGGAAGTCGCCGCGCTCGAGGATGGTCATGACGCGCTCCACGAAGCTCTGCAGCTCTTGCTCGTCGACCTTCGCCTCGCCGATCGTGGCTGCGCCGTTGAGCGAGAAGTAGCGCGCCGAGCGGACCTCGGCCTCGTCGCCGTACCAGGCGGGTGCGGCGGTCTCGACGTAGAGCGGGAGCTGCAGGTCGAGCTTCGGCTCGCCACGCGAGTTCTTCGCGCCCAGCGGCGTGCTCTTGCCCGTCTTGTAGTCGGTGAGCACGAGCCCACCCGGTCCGCTGTCGACCCGGTCTACGTAGCCGGTTACCGTGAAGCCTCGCCACGAGCCGGCGAACTCGTCCTCCAGGCGGACCACCGCGGTCTGGGGCAGGAGGAAGTCCTCGGCGCGGATGACCCTGGTCAGCTTCGCCAGGTGCTCGCGTCGCTGCAGCGGCCACGAGGCCGCTCGTGGGGAGTCCGTCGCCTGCGCCTCGGTGAAGGCCTGGTCGAGGTGGGCGATCGCCGCCTCGCGGAAGGCGTCGGCCGTCGCCTCGTCCCAACCGGCGCCGGCGGACGCCTCTGCGTCGCCCGCCGACCGGGCCGCAGCGACCGTCGAGAGCGCGTGACGCGCCGCCAGCTCGAGGGTCTTGTGGTAGATGCTGCCGAGCAGCGTAGGGCTGACCTCCTCCTCGGCCTCCTCAGGCTCGGCCAGGCGCAGGCGCCTTTGGGCGAACCAGCGGAAGGCGCACTGGCCGAGGCTCGCCAGCTGGGAGGCGCTGAAGCGGCTGGCTGCGATGTCGACCGGGTCGCCGACGACGCCGTCGAACCGGTCGGGTGGCGCGTCGCTCTCCCGCCGCGACTCGACCAGCCAAGCGCGGCGACTCGGGCCGTCATGCTCCCGCAGGCCGACCAGCAACCGCTCCAGCTCGCTGGCCGCGGGCCGCGGCCGCGGGCGTGCGGGCGTTGGCGCCCCGAGGTCGGCGAAGTAGGGGCTGGGGATCTGCTCCCGGTTGTCGAGCAGCTCGGGGTAGCTAAGCCAGAGGCTCGCCCGCGCCGTGCGGGCCGCCGCATGGAACGAGAGGTGCTCGCGCTCGGCGGCCTCCATGGCGTCCTCGAGGGGCAGCCCACAGGCGCGGACGAGGTCGCGCTCGAGGAAGTCGAGCAGCGGGTCGTTGCCGAGAGGGGCCGGCAACACGCCTTCGGCGGCGCCGAGGACGAACACGTGCTGGTAGCTGGCGCCGAACACGGCCAGCGGCGTGTGGAACTCGACCCCGCGCTTGGCGGGCGGGTCGACGCTGATCGTGAGCACGGCGAGCAGCTCTTCGAGGGTCGCGAGGAAGTTGGCCAGGGACATGGGGGCCCGCTGGTCGTACTCGCCGAGCGCGGCTTCGAGCTTGGCCTTGGCCCGTCCTTCCCGCTCCGAGAGGCGGCCGCTGGCGCCGCTCTCGTCGAGCAGCTGCTGCAGCCGCTCGCGGTACTGATGGAGGCTCGCGTTCGCCGGCCAGGCCAGCATGGCCGTGCGCGGCGCCAGCTCCTGCCAGGCGGCGGCTCCCTTGGGGTGATTCGACCGCGCGGCAACCCAGGCCTGCGCGTCGAGCAGGCGCAGCAGCGGGTGGTTGAGCAGGCGTGCGGTGGCTTCGAACGGGAGGTCGTCGGCGAGCGCGGCGCCCAAGCCGGCCAGCAGCTCACCCAGCCTGGTGCTCCTCAGCGGCACCGAGTACATCAGCCTTAGCGGCACCGCGAACTCGTGCGCCACCGCGTCGACCAGCGGCCCGTAGCGCTGCTCGTCGCGCGCGATGAGCGTGATGTCGCGCTGCGCGGTCCCGGCGTCGAGGAGGCGCTTGACCTCGGCCAGCGCCCAGCGGACCTCGTCCTCCTGGTTGGGCAGGCGCAGCGCCTCGAGCGCCACGCCCTGGTTCAGCGAAGAGGCGGGGCGGGAACCTTCGCCGGCGGAGCCGCTCGCGCCGTCGACCAGCCAACCCCGTGCGCTCAGCTCGTCTGCGGCCTGGACGCTGGAAGGGAAGCCGGCCGGCAGCACGAACACGCTGCCGTCGGCTGCCACGCTGTCGAGGAAGACCAGCTCGGCCAGGCCGACGCGTGGGTAGCCGGCGACGAGGACCGGCACGCGCCGCTCCTCCAGCAGCGCGGCCGCCCACAGCGCCTCGGCCGGGTCGACCGCGCCGGCACTGGCGAGTAGCGCCCGGTAGTGCAGCGCCAGGCGCACCAGCGCCTTGGTCCTGGCGGCGAGCTCCGGTGACCCGAGGAGCTGCGACTCGACCTCCGGATCGTGACCGAGGCCGGCGCGCAGCAACTCGCTGATCGCCGCGCCGAGCGCGGTCACCGAGGCGGCTCCCGTGCTCAGCAGCGCGGTCTCGCTGAGGGCTTGCCGGGTGGCGCTGAGCTGCGCGACCTCCGAGGCCAGTGAGGTGCCGGCGTCGCGCAGTCGCTTCTCGGCCAGGCTCGCGAGGCTCTCGTGCGGCGTCGCCTGGCCGCGCAGTGCGGCGGCCGCGCGTTCGTTGGGCGTGAGCAGGAGCCCACCTCGCAGCTGATCCCGCGCCGCCTCAAGCGGGTCGTCGACGAGCAGCAGACGCCGCGAGGCCGAGCCGGTTTCGCGCATCAGGCGTTCAGCCTCATCTCGACCCGGCTGCCCGCCGGCCCGTCGTGCACCAGCAACTGCACGGGTATGCGCTGCTTGAGGTCCTCGACGTGGCTGATGATGCCGACCATCCGGTGGCCGTGCTCGAGGCCCTTGAGGATGTCGATGACCTGGTCGAGGGACTGCGTGTCGAGGCTGCCGAAGCCCTCGTCGATGAACAGGGCGCCGAGCTCGACGCCGCCGCTCTCCCGCTGCGCGATCTCGCTGAGGCCGAGGGCGAGCGAGAGGCTGGCGAGGAAGCCCTCGCCGCCCGACAGCGTGTGCACTGGCCGTACCTCGCCCCGCCCCTGGTTGTCCCTTACGTTGAGCTCCAACCCCGTGTCGCGGCCGCTTGGGTCCTCGACCAGCAGCATCGTGTAGCGGCCGGCCGTCATGTGCCGCAGGTGCCGGTTGGCCTCCACCAGCACGCGCGCGAAGATCGAGCGCAGCACGAACGTCTCGAAGTTGACCTTGGCTCGTCCCCTGAGGCTGCCGTTGGCCAGGTCGTCGAGCTTCTGAGCGGCCCGCCGGCGCTCTGCTAGCTCCGCGTCCTTGCTCTGCAGCTCGAGGAAGCGGTCACGGGCGGCCCTGCTCTTGTCGAAGGCGGCGGTCGCCTCGGCCAGTGCCGCGTCGGCCGTCTCCTCCGCCTCGGCAGCGCGCTCGACGGCGGCCGCCAGCGCCTCGAGGTCTGGCGCCTGTTTGCCTTCGAGCTTCCGGCTGAGGCGCGCGATGGTCGACGCGTTGAGCTTCACGGCCTCCTCGTGGGTCCTGACGGTCCGCTGGAGCTCGCCCAGCTCCTCCTCCGGGAGGAAGGCGTCGTCGAAGTCGGCGCGACCGCTGAAGCCGGCCTCGGCCAACTTCGCGCTGAACGCTTCCTCGAGGCGCTCGAGGCCCTCGGAGACCGTCTGGAGCCGACCGCTCTCCCCCCTGTGGGCCGTTTGGGCCTTGTCGAGCTCGCGCTCGGCGGTTGCGACGCCCTGTTTGGCGCCTTCGAACAGCGTCCTCAAGCGCTCGCTCTCGGCCTCGGCCGTGGCGAGCGCGGCGGCGAACGCCGCGGTGTCGTGATGCTCCGGCTCCAGGCCCGAGAGGGCGCTGCTGACCTCGCCCTCCACGCCTTTGAGGTCCTCCCTGATCCCCGCCAACTGCCCTTCGAGGCTCTTCTGCTCCTCCACCTTCGCGGCGTGAGCCTCGTCGAGCTCGTCGAGCGCCGACTCGAGCTCGGCAATCCGCTTCCTGGCGTCCGCGACCTCGTCGAGCTTCGCCCGCGTCGACTCCACCTTCGAGGCCAG
This sequence comes from uncultured bacterium, assembly GCA_964596625.1. Lineage (GTDB taxonomy): Bacteria > Deinococcota > Deinococci > Deinococcales > Trueperaceae > DASRWD01. The sequence continues at coordinate 33,334 of CAZQVC010000008.1, forward strand.
CTCGTCGCGCGCGGGCACGGCCTCGAGCCAGCCGCTCTCGAGCCTGAGCTTCTGGGCCTCGCGCTCGCTCGTCGCGCGCTGCTGCTTCAGGCTCGCCAGGGCGGCGGAGGCCGCGCCGAACTCCTCGAACGCGCGGCGCAGCGCTTCGACGTCGCCGTGCAGGCTGGGCGAAGGGTGGTGGATGCTGCCGCACACCGGGCAAGGCTCACCCTCGTCGAGGTCCTGGGCGAGCAGACCAGGGGCGTTGGCCACCACCGACTCGGTGAGCAGCGCGAGGCTCTCGGCGTCGTCGTGGTGCTCGGCGATCTGCTCGTCGAGCTCGGCGAGCTCGACGTTGAGCCGGTCGAGCCGGTCCCAACGATCGAGGTCGTCTTCGGCGGCGCGCGCGGACGTCGCGATCTCGGTCTCCGCGGCGGCGACGAGCTGCAGCTTCCCGCGCTCGGCGGTCAGCTCGCCCCTGCGTTGCTCCGACGCCTCGACGGCGCCGTCGGCCGCTCGCAGCCTCTCCTCGGTGTCCTCCCGGTCGGTGAGGAGCCGCTGGCGGCGCGTGAGCTTCTCGGCCAGGCCGTCGACGTACGGCTTGAGCGCGGTGAGGCGCCGGAAATCCGACTCGGCCTTCTCCAGCAGCGGGCGTTGCTCCTCGAGCCTGGCCAGCGCATCACGGTTCGCGACCAGCTCCTGCTCCGCCGCGGTGAGCTTCACCTGCGCGCTCGCCACGCGCTGCTCGAGGCCTGCTCGCTCCTCGCGGCGGCGGTCGAGCTCGTCGCGCCGTCCGCCGAGCATCGCCGCCTTGTCGGCACGGGCCGCCTGGCGCTTGAGCTCCTCGACCTCCTCCCGGCGCTCCGCCAGCTCGAGGCTGAGAGCGCGCTCCCGTTCGAGATCGTCGAAGTCTTCGGCCAGCGCCTTGCCCGCCGCCTCGGCAGCGACGGCCTTCCCCTTGGCGGCGACGGCCTCGCGCTTGGCTGAGGCGGCCCGTTCCACCACCCCGCTGGCAGCGTCGAGCGAGCTCTCCAGGTCGGCGAGGTTCTCGGCCCCGTGCTCCTCCAGCAGCTTGGCCCGCTGCTCCTGCAGGTCCTTGCCCTGCTGTGCGAGCAGCTTCGCGGCCTGAGCGAGGCGCTCGGCCACGCGCGCGAAGCGCTCGCTGCCGAAGATCTTCGCGAGGGTCTCCCGCCTCGCGCCGTGCTCGGTGACCACGCGGCGGAAGTCGCCCTGCGGCAGCACCACGGTCTGCCTGAACTGGCTGACGTTGCAGCCGAGCATCTCCTCGACGGCGCTGGTGACCTCGCCGGTCTTCGTGGCCAGCACCTCGCCGCTGTCCAGGTTCTCGAGGGTGGCCTCGGTCGGCCGGGTCGTGGTGCCGGTCCCGCGCTTCTTGGCGACCTCCTGCGACGGCCTGCGGGTGACGCGGTACTTCACGCCGAGGTGCTCGAAGGTGAGCACGACCTTGGTGTCGGCGCCGCGGTCGAGGGTCGAGATGAAGTCCTCGCCCTTGCGCTCATCGCCCGTGCTCTTGCCGAACAGCGCGTAGCACAGCGCGTCGAGCACGGAGCTCTTGCCCGAGCCGGTGCGCCCGTGTATGAGGAACAGGCCGTGCTCGCCGAGACGCGCGAAGTTCACGCGCTGCGGCTCGAGGTAGGGGCCGAACGCCGAGAGCTCGAGCTCGATGGGCCTCACGACCTCCCACCCCCGGCAGCCACCGACGAGCCCGCGCCGGCGTCCTGGCGAGCGGTGGCCGCCTTGCGGCGCGGTTCGGTCTCCGACCTTCTCGCCTCCGCCGACTCGTCCGGCTCCTCGTCACGCAAGGCCTCCAACAGGATCTGCTCCTCGAGGCCGGCGAGCTCCTCGCCGAAGGTGTCGCGGTAGAACCGGCGGAACGCGTCCTCCGCGGTGAGGGTCCTGTAGTCGCCGATGGGCTGCGGCCCGACGCCCCCGAGGCCGATGGCTGGTTGCTCGAGGAGGCTGTTCGGGTACCACTCGCGCAGCCGCGCCAACCCGTGCTCGAGAGGCTCCTCGTCGCTGACCCTGACGAGGGTGAAGTGCTCGCGGTCCTGGCGCGTTAGGCGCTCGGCCTCCTGGAGCACGTCGTCGAAGCTGCGTCCCTCGATGAGCTTGACCTCGCGGCTCGAGCTGAGCTGCAGCCTCTCCAAGGCCACGACCTTGCCGGCAGCATCGAGCTCGACGATCTGGAGGGACTTCTCCTGCCCGGCCTCGCTGAACGAGTACGGGTAGAGCGAGCCGCTGTAGTGCAGCTGGCCGTTGCCGAGGCGCCTGGCGCTGTGGATGTGCCCGAGGGCGACGTAGTCGAAGCCGTCGAAGGCCGACGCGGGGATGCCGCCCGCGCCGCCGACCTGGATGGCGTCTTCGCCCTCCGGCTCCTCGCCGGCGCCGTCGACGAACGCGTGCGCCAGCAGCACCGCCGGCATGCTGCGCGAGCGGACACCGCGCACGCGGTCGAGGGCGTAGGCCATCGCGGCCGCGTAGTCGAAGTCGCCGATGCCGGGCTGCTCGTCGCGGTAGGTGGCGTTGACGTGTACGGGCTTGTGGAACGGCACGCCGTAGAAGGCGACGCCGCCGATCTCGACCGGCTGCTCGCACTGCGCCAGCGAGCGGATGAAGTGCAGCCCGGCGCGGCTGGCGAGGCCCGAGTGCACGGACAGGCGACCGGCGTGGTCGTGGTTGCCGGGGATGACCACCATGGGCACGCCGTGCTCGCCCACGATGCCGTCGACGGCGGCCTCCCACAGCTCGAGCGCGCCGACGTGCGGCACCTGCGTGTCGAAGACGTCTCCGGCCACGACCACGGCGTCGGGGCGGCTCTCGGCCACCAGGTCGATGAGGCCCTCGATCAGCTCGCGCTGCACGTCGAGCAGCGAGAAGTCGTGAAGGCGCTTCCCCAAGTGCCAATCGGCGGTGTGCAGGAACCTCAAGCTATCCCCCTCGTGGGTCGTTCGTGGTGGGGCTGGGCGAGAGTTCCCTCGACGCAGCCCTGGCGATCGCGCGGGAACCGGCCCGGCGCTGGTGTGCGGCCTATCTGACCGTCAGCGTACCGCCGCGATGCGACGGCTAGCGTCGCAATGGAACCCGGCTTGCCCACCTCCTGCTAGAGTGCGGACGCGACCGATGATGGTAGCTAGGGTTCCGTCGCCTGGTGAATGAAGACCGCTCGCGAACGACGCTCGATGCCAGCGTCTTGCGAGTCTCCAGGCGGGTCAGGTCCGAGCGCTACGTAACCCCGAACCGGGCAGCATCTTAAGGGACAAAAGCCTCGAGGAGACAGGTCGGCACGCCGTAGTCGTGCCGTGAACTCCTGGAGGTCTGCCGTGTCGTCGTCACACGTCCGTTCGGTTCTGCAAGCCCTCTTCGTCACGTTCCTCTGGTCCACCTCGTGGGTCCTCATCAAAGTCGGCCTCGAGGAGATCCCGGCGCTCACCTTCGCCGGCCTACGCTACGCCTTGGCCTTCCTCCTGCTGCTGCCCCTCGTGCTGCGGCGAGAGGTGGGCGCCGCCGTGCGGACGTTAACGAGACGGCGCTGGTGGCTGTTGGCCGCCCTCGGCCTCGTCATGTACACCTTGACCCAGGGCGCGCAGTTCCTGGCGCTCGATCGCCTGCCGGCCCAGACGACCAGCCTCGTGCTCAGCTTCTCTCCGGTCGTGGTGGCGTTCCTCAGCCTTACGCTGCTCGCGGAGCGTCCCGCGCCGTTGCAGTGGCTCGGCGTCGCCCTGTTCCTGGCCGGCGCGCTCGCCTTCCTCTACCCGGCGTCGTTCCCTCCAGGTCAGGTAATAGGCCTCGGCATCGCCGTGCTCGGCTTGCTGTCCAACGCCGGGGCGGCGGTGCTGGGCCGCTACGTGAACCGTGACGCCAGCTTGCCCGCCGTCGCGGTGACGCTGATCAGCATGGGGGTGGGCGCCCTGGTGCTGTTGGGCACCGGCATCGGCGTCCAGGGAATGCCTCGGCTGTCGTTGCAAGGCTGGCTGATCGTCGGCTGGTTGGCGGCCGTCAACACCGCCTTCGCGTTCACGCTCTGGAACCACACGCTGCGCCGGCTGTCGGCGATGGAGTCGAGCATCATCAACAACACGATGCTGATACAGATCGCCGTGCTGGCCTGGCTCTTCCTCGGCGAGAGCCTCGGCCCACGGCAGCTCGGCGGCCTGCTCCTCGCCTCGCTGGGAACCGTCGTCGTTCAGCTTGCCGGCGAGCGGGCGAGGCGCTCGGCGGTGCGGCCGGGCGTGTCCCCCGGTCAGCCGGGGTCGTAGCGCCGTGCGGCCCGCCGCAGCTCGTCAGCCAACCTGCTCCGGATCGCTTCCGGCTCGAGCACCTCGACCTTGCCGCCCCAGCCAAGGAGGAACGAAAGCAGCTCGTGCGCCTCGCCGTTGGCGGCGAGTCGCCCGGTCACGACCACCTCGAGGCGGCCGTCGGGATGCTCGGCGAGGACGCGGAGGTTCGCGTCAACGTCCTGCTGCTCGTAGAACCACGACGCGACCTCGGCGTCGACCAGCAGCCTCACCTCGACCTCCTCTCCGCTGACCACCACGCCCCACGCGCCCGCGAGGAACTCGTGCGGGTCGAATTGGGCTGGAATCGCGTAGCTGTCGTCGAGCAGCCTCACGTTGCGCAACCGCGACAGCTTGAAGACGCCCACCGCGTCGAAGTAGGTCCGCTCGCGCGCGACCACGTACGGCTGCAGGTTCCGGCGGTTGAGCTCGTAGTAGTAGATCTCGTACTCGTGCGGGTGGTAGTTCGTGCCGCGGCTCGAGCGGTACTCCCCGGCCAGCACCCGCCCCTGGAACCAGGCCTGAGCCACGAGGTCGAGCACCCGGTCGTCGGCTCGCGGCTCGAGCCGCTCCACGCTGTTCGAGAGGCTCGAGCGCGCCGGCTCCGGCAGCATCGCGGCGAGCTTGGCGAGCGAGCTGCGGTAGTGAGCCTCGCCGACGCCGGTGTGCACCAGAAGGCGGGTGGCGCTGTGGACGGCTAGCGCCTCGACCTCGTTGAGGCCGGAGCCGGCCGTGGGTATCCGGTAGCGGTGGTCGGACTCCTCCAGCCTGGTGAGCGTGCGCAGGTCCTCGAGGTCGCGCTCGATGGTGCGGCGGGTCACGCCGAAGCGACGAGCCAGCTCGGCGACGCCGAACGGTTTGAGGCTCAGCAGCCGCTCGATCTCCTTGAGGCGAGCGGCCTTGGCGAGGTTGCGGGTCAAGGGTCGCTGGGCCTGGGCTTCACGGCCAGCTCGAGCGGCGCAGCGGTAGGGGCCCCAGTGGCAGTCGGCGGGCGCGTAGCGCCGGCGCTACGACCGGTCACTGTCCCGCTCGCGGTCGGTGACTACCGGCAGGTAGCCCGCCCACGGACCGATCTCGGCGCGGTACTGCTTGGCCATCACCCGAGCGATCTGGGCCAGGTGGCCGAGGTCGTGAACGACCCACGTGGCGAGCAGTTGGCGGAGGTGGACGCGGCCGAACTCGGGGTGGTTCGACGAGAACGCGAGTTCTTTCGGGGTGAGCCGCCAGCTGGCGAGCAGCTCGAGGTTCTCGGCCCGCAACGTCGCGAACTCGTCGAGCAGCGACACCAGGTCACGGCCAGCGTTGCGCTGCCGGTGCCGGAAGCGGTCGAACGGCGGGAAGGTAGCGGCTGGATCCCGGGCCAGGATGACCTTGGCCCGGGGGATCCAGTTGGTCTCTTCCGCGTCGATGAGGTGGCCTACGACGTCGAACGGGCTGAAGGTCTCCGGCCCCTCGTTCCCGCGTGTCCACCCGTCACCGAGGCCGAAGAGCAACGCTCTCAGCGTGCCGGGGGTTCTCTCCAGCACGGCAACGGCCGCGGGCAACTCGAAGTCCATCCCTGCTGAGACTAGCGCCTCAAAGGTCCTCACGCGACCAGCTCGTGACGTCATATCCGGGGCGAGCCGGCGCACGTCATATTGGTGGTCGATGGATGCCTCCACAACGCAGTTGATCGGCACGTCCGTGAGCGTCGCAGCGGTGGTCCTCTCCCTCCTCGGCCTGGCCTTCCAGGTGAGGCAGCAGACGCGCACGCTGCGCTCGCAGAACTACGCCCAAGCCCTTGGCCGGCTCGCGGCGGTACAGGCGCGCCTGAGCGAGAGCGCGCAGCTCGCCAACGTCTTCGCCCGCGGCGCCGGGGACGTCAAGTCGCTCACCGTGGAGGAGCGGATCCAGTTCAACTGGACCTTCTACGAGATCTTCGGCGCGTTCGAGTTCATGTACGACCAACTGCTCGACGACGCCCTCCCGGAGCACGTCTGGGAGCGCTGGGAGCGCACCATCAACTGGTGGTTGGCGCTGCCGGGCGTGGCCAGCTGGTGGCGCGCCAGGCCGGTGCCGTTCAACAGCCGCTTCACGTCCCTGGTGGACACGATCGCGGCCGACCCGCAGGTCGATGCCGAGGCGTTCGCGCGCTGGTCGGCGTTCCTCGACAACCCTTACGCCGCAGCTGTCGTGAGCCCGCAACCGGTTTGACAAGCCAACGCCCGAAAACCTACCCTCAGTAATCCACCCAGCGCTTAAGTAGCGTTGCCGACAAGCCGACTTCTACCCTTGGTGACGACGCCCTCTCTGAAGCCGTCGTCATGAGCACGTAAGGAGGCAACATGGCACGACTGCCCGCCCCACGGTCTCTCCGCAGACGAACGGCGACGTTCGCCTTGGCGCTGTCGCTCGCGCTCACCAGCGCCGGCTTCGCCCAGACCTCCGGCGGCACGCTCGCCGCCGCCTGGAACCAGGAGCCGGTAGGCTTCGACCCGCACATCGTCAGCGCGGTCTCCAGTCACCAGGTCCTGACCAACGTCATCGACAACCTCGTCACGCTGGACGCCGAGCAGAACATCGTGCCAGAGCTCGCCGAGTCGTGGGAGGTCAGTGACGACGGACTCACGCTCACCTTCACGCTCCGCGAGGGCGTGAAGTTCTCCAACGGCAAGGACCTCGAGGCGGCACACTTCAAGACCGTCTTCGAGCGCATCCTCGACCCCGAGACCGGCTCCGGCAACGCCTGGCGCATGGCCGGCGTCGAGAGCGTCGAGGCGCCGGACGCCCGGACCCTGGTGCTCAACCTCTCGGCCCCGACGCCCGGCCTGCTCGGCCACCTCGCGGTCTCGAAGGCGCTGGGCGTCTTCGATCCCGCCAGCATCGAAGACGGCACCGTCAACACGCGCCCGATCGGCACCGGTCCGTTCTTCATCAGCGACTTCCAGCCCGGCACGCGCGTGCTGCTCGAGAAGAACCCGCACTACTGGCGCGACGGCCTGCCGTACCTCGACGCGGTCGACGTGAGGATCATCCCCGACGAGACCGTGAGGCGCACCGCCCTCATCACCGGCGAGATCGACTGGGCGTTCGCCATCCCGGCGCAGTCCGTCGCCGAGATGCGGGAGCGCGACGACGTCGTCATCGACTCCACCCCGGCAGGCGCCTACTACTACATCGGCGTCAACGTGCGGGAGGGCCCGCTCTCCGAACCCGCCGTGAGGCAGGCGATCTCCTACGCGATCAACCGCGACAACATCGTTCAGGCCGCCGAGTTCGGCAACGCCGAGGCGACCCAGGACCCGATCCCGTCGAACTCGGCGTGGGCCTTCGGCTACGCGCCGTACGAGCAGGACCTCGACCGCGCGCGCGAGCTGCTGGCCGAAGCCGGCTACGCCGACGGCTTCTCGATGGCGATCATGCCGACCACCGAGGTGCCGGCCACGATCCGCGCCGCGCAGGTCATCCAGGCCGACCTCGCCGCGATCGGCATCCAGGCGGAGATCAACACGCTCGAGTGGGCCGAGTGGCTGCAGGAGCAGGGCGACGGCAACTACGAGACGTTCGTGTGCTCCTGGAACGGCCTCGTCGACCCCGACGACTACTTCTACGCCCAGCACCACACCGGCGAGGTCTTCAACTTCACGGGGTACTCGAACCCGAGCGTCGACGAGCTGCTCGACGAGGGGCGCACGATCTCCGACTTCGACGCCCGCTACGACATCTACGAGCAGGTCAACCAGATGATCGTCGACGACGCGCCGTACATCTACCTCTACAACCCGCTGCAGATCCACGCCTACAAGCCGTACGTCCACGGCTTCCAGACCCGATCCGACCAGTCCGTGCGGTTCCACGAGACCTGGATGGACGACCACTAGTCACTGGCGAGACTCGGGCGGACGCGCTCTGCAACTAGCGCGTCCGCCCGGATCCGTGCCCAGATCACGCACTTGACCCTCGACCGGCCAGGGCCTTGAGCCTCCGCTACCTCCTTAAGCGCCTCGGCACGATGCTCCTCGTGCTGTTCGGCGTGAGCGTGCTCGTCTTCGCGATCGTGCCGCTGCTCCCGGGCAGCCCGGCGCGGGTCGCGCTCGGCGTGCAGGCCACGCCCGAAGCGGTCGCCGCGCTCGAGCGCCAGATGGGCCTCGACCGCCCGCTGGCCGTGCGCTACGTCGACTGGATCGGCGGCATCGTCACGCGGGGCGACTTCGGCACCAGCCTCATCAGCGGCTCGCCGATCGGCGGGGAGGTGCTGCGGCGGGCGCCGGCCACCTTCAGCCTCGCGCTAGTCGCGCTTCTCATCGGCCTGCTCATCGCCCTGCCAGCCGGCTTCCTCTCGGCCCTGAGGCCGGGCAGCGCCCGCGACCTCGGCGTCTCGATCATGAGCCAGATAGGCGTCTCCGTGCCGGACTTCTGGATGGGGATCCTGCTCATCCTGCTCTTCTCCGAGACGCTCGGCTGGCTGCCGTCGTCGGGTTACGCGCCGCTCTCCGCCGGCTTCTGGGAGTGGCTCAGCCACATCCTGCTGCCCGCCGCCACCGTCGGCATCATCAGCGGCTCGATCATGGCGCGGTTCGTGAGGTCGGCGCTGCTCGAGGTGCTGGGCCAGGACTACGTGCGCACGGCCCACGCCAAGGGCGTGCCGCGGCAGAAGGTCCTGCGCAAGCACGTGACGCGCAACGCGGCCATCTCCATCGTCACGATCATCGGGCTCCAGATGGCGACGCTGCTGTCGGCGGTGGTGGTCGTCGAGATCATCTTCGCCTGGCCGGGCCTCGGTCAGCTGGCCCTGACCGCGACGCTGCAGCGCGACTACCCAGCGCTGCAGGCGGCGGTCCTGCTCTCGGCCGTCATCTTCACTGTCGTGAACCTGGTGACCGACCTGTCATACACGTTCCTCGACCCGCGGGTCAGCTACGCCTGATGAGCAGCGCGACGGCCGCCACCGGACAGCAGACCGCGGAGGCGAAGAGCCCCGGCTTCTGGCGGCGCGCGCTGCGGCACGGGCTGGTCGTCGCCGGCGGCGCCATCGTCCTGTTGTTGGGCGCCGCCGCACTGTTCGGCGGGGCGCTCGCGCCCCACGACCCCAACGCGATGAACTTCGGCGCGCTGTTCGCGCCCCCGTCGCTGGCCCACCCGTTCGGCACCGACGAGTTCGGCCGCGACCTCTTCTCCCGCATCCTCCACGGCGCGGCGGTGAGCGTGAAGGTCGCCTTCATCGCGGTCGGCATCTCGGCCGTCGCCGGCGTCACCCTCGGGCTGCTGGCCGGCTACTACGGCGGCTGGCTCGACGAGGTGCTGATGCGCGTGATGGACGTGTTCTTCGCGCTCCCGGCGGTGCTCTTGGCCATCGTCGTCATGGCCATCCTGGGGCGCGGGGTCGAGAACGCGATGGTGGCCATCGCCATCGTCTACGCCCCGATCTTCGCGCGCGTCACGCGCGGGGCCGTGATCTCGGTCAGGGACCGCGAGTACGTCAACGCGGCGAAGGCCCTCGGACAGGGCAGCGCGCGCGTGATGTTCGCACACGTGCTGCCCAACGCCATGGGTCCGATCATCGTGCAGACCTCGCTCAGCCTGGCCTTCGCCATCCTGGCCGAGGCCGCACTGTCGTTCTTCGGACTCGGCACGCAGCCGCCCGACCCCAGCTGGGGCCGCATGCTCTCCGAGGGCCGCGCCTTCCTCAGGCAGGCGCCCTGGATGGGCATCTTCCCCGGCCTGGCCATCATGATCTCCGTGCTCGGCTTCAACCTGCTTGGCGACGGGTTGCGCGACGTGCTCGACCCGCGCTACCGGGGGCGCAGCTGAACACCGTGCGTCCCGCCGCCGGCGGGCCTCCACCGGCTCACCTCGTCGCGGTCGCGCTCCTGGCGGCTGGCGGGCTGAGCTACGAGATCTCCCTCACGCGCCTGCTCTCCGCTCTGCTGGTCAGCAGCTGGGTCGGACCGGTCCTGGCGGTCGCGCTGGCCGGCCTCGGACTCGGCGCCGCCCTGGCCGCGTTGGCAGGCAGGTTCAGGACCCCGGTGGCAGCGCGCACCGCGGCCGGCGCCGGCGCGCTGCTCATGACGCTCTCGCTGCCCGCGTGGCTGTGGTCCGTCGCCAGTGGACGCCCGTTGCTCGGCCTGGCCCTTCCGCTGCTCGCCTACCTCGCCGCCGGCGTCGCCGGGGCCGCGGTGCTGTCGTGGTGGCCGCCGCGGGCCGCGAGCCTGCTCAGGGCCGACTACGGCGCCGCGGCCCTCGCCGCACTCGGCACGCCGTGGCTGCTCGGGCAGCTCGGTGAGATCGGGCTGGGCGCCTTGGGCGCCGCGCTGGTCGGCGCCGCGCTGCTCGCCGTGGCCGCGGTGGCGCTTTCGGGGCCTAAGGCCGCTGGACCCTTGCCACTCGCCGCCGTCTCCGCCGGCGTCGCTGCCGTGTGCCTGGCGTTGCTGGCGCTGCTGGTGGGTGGCCTCGGGGTGGAGCCCGGGAGGCACATGGGCGCCAAGCCGATCAGCCAGATGCTCGGCCGCGGCGGCGTGGTCGTGGAGTCGCGCTGGGATGCGACCGCCCGCACCGACCTGGTGCGTGCGCCCAACGGCGCCAACTACCTCTACATGGACGGCGGCGCCGGCTCGCTGGTGCCGACACCCGACCCCGGAGACTGGTCGAGGGACGTCGGGGCCTTCGCGTTCGCCATGGCGCCCGCCCGCAGCGCGTTCCTGATCGGCACCGGCGGCGGCCTCGACGTCGCCCAGGCCAGGGCCGCTGGACTCGAGCAGGTCGTGGCCGTCGAGGTCAACCCGCAGAGCGTGGCGTTGGTGCGCGAGCTGGGCGCCGCGACCGGCCACGTCTACGAGAGCCCGACCGAGGTCGTCATCGGCGACGGGCGCCGCGTGCTGGCGTCCCGAGGCGAGCGCTACGACGTGATCACCCTGGCCAACGTCGTGACGGGCGCCGCGGAGCTGCGCGGCGCCGCCCTCACCGAGAACCGCGTCTACACCGTCGAGGCGTTCGAGGAGTACCTGGCGCACCTAAGCCCGGACGGCCGCTTGGCCCTCAAGCTCTACGACGAGCTCACCCTCACACGGGCGGTGACCACGGCGCTGGCCGCGCTCATCGCCGGCGGATACGCGGCCGACGAGGCGGCCGCTGCGCAGCACCTGATGGCGGTGCTCGACGCGTCTGGACCCAACCCGGTGCCCGTGCTGGTCGTCACGAAGGAGCCGCTCGGCGCCGAGCAGGCCGTCACCGCCGCACGCGTGGCCGAGCGGCGCGGCTGGTCGCTGCTGCTGGTGCCCGGGCTGCTGGCGCCCCCCGCCCTGCAGCCGCTGGTCGAAGGGCGAACGGGACTCGACGAACTCGTCGCCTCCGTGCGGGAGGTCGACCTCTCACCGACCCACGACAACGCGCCTTACTTCTTCTCGTTCGAGCCCGGCGTCCCGCGCGACGCGCGCCGCTCTGGGCTGGCCGCGGCGGTCGTGCTGGTGGCGCTGGTCCTGGTTTCGCTGGGAGCCGGTCGGGCGCTGGCGCGCGAGCAGCCGTCACGTTCGCCTCCCGCGGTCCTCCTGCCGATCGCCGTGCTCCTCGGCGGAGGCTTCCTCCTGGTCGAGTTGGGAGCACTGCCGCTGGTGCAGGGCGCTGCGGGACAGCCGGCCTGGAGCCTCTCCTTGACGCTCGGGGCGGTGCTGCTGGGGAGCGCGGTGGGCGCGCAGCTGGCGTCGCGCTCCGCTGCGACCGACGTCGCATCGCCGGCGCTGTTGGCCGCCGCCGCCGTGCTCGCCTGGGGTCTGCTGTCGCGGCCGCTGAGCTCCGCGCTCGTCGGCCTGCCGCCGCTGGCCGCGGGCGCCGTGTTGGCGGCGCTGCTCCTTCTCGCCTCCGTGCCGCTCGGCATGCCGTTCCCTCGGCTGCTCGCGGCTCTCGGCCGACCGAGCGGCGTCGCGGCCGCCCTCGCGCTCTCCGGACTCGCCGCCGTGGCGGCCGGGGCTGGAGCCCTCTGGCTCGCCCACTCGCTGGGCCAGCCGGCGCTGCTGGGCGCGGCGGTCCTGGCCTATCTGTCGGCCGCCGTGCTTGGCTGGCGCGGCCGAGGAACCGTTTCCGTGCCACCGAGTGGAGAGGATTCCGTGCCGCTACGTGTAGTGGAGCGCGCGCCCGGGGAGCCTTCGGGCGAACCCGGGGTGCATGATGAGGCTCATGGTTGATCTAGACGCTGACCGACGGGCCGACCGACGGGCCGACCGCAAGCAGGACGCGGGCCACCTGGAGCTCGCCGAGATCGGCTTGGTGGCCGAGGACGTGCCGGCCATGGTGCGGTTCTACGACGACTTCTTCGGCGC
>CAZQVC010000009.1:0-42037 GCA_964596625.1 uncultured bacterium
AGCTCGTCGCTCACGGCCCCATGCTATGCGCTCTCGCGGCAACGGCCTCCTCGTGCTCGCGTACGTCGCTCGGCGGTAGAGGCGGGCCTTCGGGCCCTCGATGGCCAGGTAGGCCAGCAGAAGCCAGCCCTTCCGGTCAGACCGGTCGAAGGCGGCGCTCGCTATACTGCCGGGCGTATGGATCTTTCGGCCGACGGCCCGTCCCGCAAGATCGCCCTCGACGCGATGGGCGGTGAGCACATGCCGGCGGCCGCCATCGACGGCGCGGTCGCCGCCCAGCGAGCCGGGGCGCAGGTGGTGCTGGTCGGCGACGAGCCGACGCTGCGCGGTGAGCTCTCCAGCAGGGGCGCGAGCTTCGAGATCGTCCACGCCCCCGACGTGATCTCCATGGACGACAACGCCGCCGACGTGCGCCGGCGCAAGGACAGCAGCATCGTCGTGGCCACGCGGCTGGTGAAGGACGGCCAGGCCGCGGCCGTCGTCTCCATGGGCCACTCCGGGGCGACGATGGCCGCCGCGCTGCTGGTCCTCGGACGCCTGAAGGGCGTCGACCGGCCGGCCATCCTGGCCAACGTGCCGACCAAGGACGGCTTCGCCGCGCTCCTTGACGCCGGCGCCAACGCCGACGCCAAGCCCGCCCACCTGCAGCAGTACGCCGTGCTCGGCAGCGCCTTCGTCTCCAGCGTCTGGGGCCGCTCGAACCCCAGCGTCGGCCTGATGTCGATCGGCGAAGAGCCTCACAAGGGCAACGAGCTGACCCGCGCGGCGCACGAGCTGCTGGCCGGCACGCCGGGCCTGAACTTCTACGGCAACGTGGAGGGCCGCGACGTCTTCTCGGGCACCACCGACGTGATCGTCACCGACGGCTTCACCGGCAACGTGATGCTCAAGCTCGCCGAGGGCGAGGCCCGCGAGCTGTTCTCCTGGGTCAGGGACGCGCTGCGCTCCGATCTGCGCTCCCGCCTCGGCGGGCTGTTGGCGCGGCCCGCGCTCAGGCGCGTGGCGCAGCGCCTCAACCCGTCCGAATACGGCGCCCAGCCGCTGCTCGGCGTGGAGGGCTACGCCTTCATCGGGCACGGCAGCGCCGACGCCGAGGCCGTGACCAACGCCGTGAAGACCGCCAACCGAGCGCTGGAGGCGCGCGCCATCGAGCGCACCAAGGAGGCCCTGGCCGCGCTGGCCGAGACCCCCTCCGAGGCTCGGGCCGAAGGTCAGGACGAGGGTAGGGCAGAGGCCCCGGCTGGGGCCAGGACCTAGAACCCGACCGCCGGCTGAGCCGCTTCGCTCACGCCGCCGCCGCTCTGTCTACGGCTCTCACCACGGCTCTGTCCACGCCCCTCACTACGGCTCTACCTACGGCGCTCTCTACGGCTCGAGGGCCGGCGTGGCCCGGACCCAGGTGATCGCGCTCACCTTCTCGCCCACGGCCCCCGGCAGCCCGGGCGGCAGGGCGTCGGGCAGGACGATCTCGCTCAGCGGCTCGGTGTGGACCCGGAACGGCTGGCCGCTGTCGGCGCCGGAGAGCAGGTCGAGGATCACCAGGCGACCGTCGGCCACCCCGTAGGCGAAGCTGGTAACCGGGTCGATGACGGCGCCAACCAGCTCGCGCGAGGTGGTGTCAGGCGATCCGTCCTGCGGGTCGGTGTGGAACGACGTCAGCGCCTCGTCGAGGACCAGGACGTAGTCGACCGTCCCGCTCGGGTCAGTGACCACCCTCTGGGCGTCGACCCGCGTGGAGGCCTCCTCGGCGGGAGCCGGGTCCTCCAGGTCGAGCGTGAGCAGCTCCTCGCGCGACAGCACCACCAGCCGCGCGCCGGCGCCGCCCAGGTCGATCAGCTCCGAGGCGGGCTCGGGCACGTTGAGGTTCGTGGCGCGCGTCGAGGCGCTGCCGTCGAGCTCGTCGGTGTAGACGTGGGTGGCCGAGATCCCGTCGACGAGGAAGTAGAGCACCTGCTCGTTGGGTCGCTGATCGAGATAGGCGGGCAGCGGGGCGATGTCGTTGGTGCCCTGCAAGGAGCGCGGTCCGCCGCCCCCGCCGTCCCCCTCGGCGACCAGGGGCACCAGCCACAGCTCGGGGTGCTCGGAGGAGCCGCAGGCGCGCGGGTCGTCGAGAACCACGGCCACGCTGCCCTCGCGGTCGACCTGCACGGCGCTCGGGCAGCTGAGGGGCGAGGTGAGGGAGAGGCCGTCGAGCACGCCGCCGCCGCCCGGCTCCGTGAGCGTGACGCGCGCAGCCTGGTCCTCCGCGAAGGCGACGGGGTCCTGCGGGTCGATGTCGCCGACCGCGAAGCGCTGCAGGTAGGCGCTCACGGCCGGCGCGCCGGCCGCGTCGGCCACGCGCCTGCTCAAGACCCACAGCGCCGGGCGGGTGAGCGCGCGGTCCTCGAGGTCGAACGCTACCGCCGGAGCCAGCAGCGGCCGCGCGGACGCCGGCAGCGGCGCCAGGCGCGGGTCGCCGGGCGGGGCGGTGCCGGTCACGTCCTCGACCAGCAGCAGCCGAGGGTCGCCGCCCTCCGAGGTGCCGACCACCAGCAGCGTGGGCGGCCGCGGCTCGCTGGTGCCGGTGCAGGCCGCGAGCAGCACGAGGGCGGCGAGGAGCGTCGCGAGTCGTCTCATTCCTGCCTCCGCGGTATCAGCCAGCCGGTCTCGAGCACCTGCGTGAGGCCCTGGTCGGCGCCGGGGGTGGTCAAGGTGATGGCGACCGCGCCGGTGGCGCTGTCCCACGAGCCGTACAGCGCCCAGCAGCAACGGTTCCAGACCACCGTGAACGTCGGCCTCAGCTGGAACAGCCGGTTGGGGTCGTTGCCGGTGAGGTCCCAGACGTCGGTGACAACGGCCCCGAGGTACAGCTCGTCGAGTGGCCTCACCACCAGCGCCACCTCGCTGAGCGAGAGCCGCGCGCTGCTCACCTCCTGGGCCGCGAGGTCGTAGCTGCTGCCGTAGCCGAACGTGCCCTGCAGGCCGACGCGACCGTAGAGGTCGACGCCGAGCTCGAGGTTCGCGCGCCGCAGGTAGGTCTCGGGTTGCAGGTGGTCGCGCCACTGGAACTCGAGGAAGCCGTCGACGCTGAACCGCGCGGGGCCGACGCTGCGCGCGTCGAGCAGCGCCCTGCCGGTAAGGGTCGAGCCGCGGTAGCCGCCGGCCCCGCCGAGGATGGCAGGGTCGTAGCGCGTGGAGAAGCGCACCTGCCAGCTGGGTTGGCCGAAGGCCGGCGCGTCCTCGAGGGTGTAGCTCAGGTCGCGGGCGTAGCCCTGCGGCCCCGGCAGGCCCAACCGCTCCTGCGGGAACCACGCCAGGCCCGTGGCCTCGGCCGAGACGTAGCCGGGCCACCAGACGCCGAGGCGGCTCTGCGCGATCCGGCCGTCGGGCAGCGAGAGCCTCTGCAGCGCGGCCAGCTCGAGCGGGCCCAGCCTGGTGGTGAGCTCCACCCCGAACTGGGTCACCTCGCCGGCGTCGAGGTCGCGGGCGTAGGTGAGGGCCAGGCCCGGCGCGCGGTCGTCCTGGCGCAGCGTGCCGAGCGTCAGCTGGACCTGGAGGTCGTCGAAGTGGTCGCGCGGCTCGCCGGGATCAGGCTCCGGGGGAAAGTAGCGGTATGCGGTGCTGGCGCGCAGGTCGATCACGCCGGCGATGCTCGCCGACGCGCTGAGGTAGGTGGCGGTGTCGTCGACCGCCTCGTTGGTGATGCGGTCGGGCAGCACCGCCAGGTCCTCGACGTGCCTGACGGTCGCCTGCAGCCGCACGTCGCCCCTGCTGCGCAGGTCGAGGGTGGCGTCGATGGTGCCGGGGTCCTCATCGGCGATGTCGTAGGTGTTGCGCACGGTAAGCGTCACCCAGTCGACGTTGCCGAGGAGCGTGAGCGTCGACGCCAGCGGGGACCAGCCGACCTCGCCAGGGTTGCGGTCGTCGAAGAAGACGTAGCCGCCGCGCTGCTCGAAGCGCAGCCAGGGCAGCGGCGTGAGCGCCAGCACGCCGCTGAGGTCCGTGCGGCTGCGGTAGGTGATGAGGTCGTGGCGGAACGGCGTCTCGCCCTCGCGCACGTCGCGCGTGAAGGTCAGCGACAGCGAGCCGGTGTCGCCGAAGCCCTGGCGGGCTTCGAGCCGGTTGAGCCACTCCACCTGCCGCTCGCCGGTGCCGTAGTAGTAGCCGGTGAAGTCGGTCCGGCCCTGCAGCGTGAGCCCCGACCAGAGGCCGAGGCGGTCGAGGCTGACGGCGTGAGACTCCACGACCCGCCCCGAGGTGATGGTCGGCGTGAGGGCAGCCGAGCGGTTGATGGGGTTGCTGAAGTCCTCGAACGCCCCGAGGTCGAGCAGCAGCCGGTCGAGCCGCACCGGGCCGACGCTGAGCCCGGAGAGGTCCTCGGGCCGCAGCTCGAGGCGCGCCAGCGTCTGCAGCGGCGTGCGCCCGCCGGCGTACGACGGGAACCGGAAGTCGTCGTCCGGTTCCAGGTCGAGGTAGACCTGGCTGCTGAAGACCCCCTCGACGCCCCTCACGACCTCGACCCGCCTCACGCCCGCCTCCCAGATGAAGGGCAGCGTCTGGTCGTCGCGGCGCAGCGCCAGGCTGGTGAACGGCGGGCCGAGCACCTCCTCGTCGGCGTACTCGAACCGCACCTGGAACTCCGGAGGCTCCCACACGTCCTGCACCACGAAACCCGGGGTCAGGTCGACCGCCAGCACCCCCTTGCCGCGCTGCGTGTAGAAGCGGTGGTTCAGAGAGCCGCCCAGGTACGAGCGCTCGACGGCGCCGCCGAGCAGGAAGTCGCCGACGGGGGAGGCGCCGGGCACGACGTCGGCGTAGTAGCGCAGACCGGCGTCGCCGTACGCGTCGGGACCGGCGACGTACGGCCAGGTCACGGCGATCATCGCGCGCTCGCTGGCGGTGCCGCTGCGGTACTCGAGGCGGGGTTGACGGTCGGCCGGCGCCAGCGGCAGCACCATCAGCGGCAGGTTGAGGAAGGGACGCTCGCGGATGAGCACGGTGACGTCGAACGCCACCAGGCGGTCGCCGGGGTAGAGCTCGAGCCGGGCGGCCGTGAAGCCGTAGTCCTCGACCTGCTGCCCGCAGCGGCTGCAGAGGCTGAACTCGCCCAGCGCCACGCGGATCAGGCCAGGCACCCTGCTGGCCTGGTCGCCGCGCACGTCGATGGCTTCGGTGACGATGAGGACGTCGTCGACCTGCAGGCTCTCCCCGCCGAGGTCGATCATCAGGCCGTAGCCCTCGATCGTCTCCCCGCCGCTGGTGAAGCTGCCGAAGCCGACCACCCTCACCAGGCGGTTGGTGAGGTCGAACTCGATGTGATCGGCCTCCAGCACGTCCTCGTCGATCGTCACCACCAGCCCGTCGCCCTGCAGGACGTAGAGCTGCACCTCCTCGCCGCCGGGCAGGACGACCGTGCGGATCTCCAGCCGGCTGTCGGGGTCCTCGGCGGCGTCGATCACGATGCGCGCGGCGTGCGCGGCGCCGGCGAGGCACAGAGCAAGCAGCGCGCACGCGAGAGAGACCACGGCCCTCGCCGCACGGCGGGCCACGACCTCCAGTTGGTCCCGTGGCGGCGTGCCGGCCGGCGCGCGCATCTCAGCGCCTCCAGGAGATGGCCAGCAGCACCAGCCCACCGGCCGCGTAGAGCGCCACCGGCAGCCAGCCGGCGAGGGCCGGGGCCAGGGTGCCCTGCGCGCCGAGCAGCTTGGTCACGCTCCAGGTCGCGTAGTACACGAAGGTCAGCAGCAGCGCCGCGACGAAGCCGATGCTGGCGCCGCTGCGGAAGGTGAACAGCCCGAGCGCCAGCGCGAACAGCGCGAAGGCGGTGGCGGCCAGCGGCTCGGCGAACTTCCGGTGCAAGGCGGTCGCCTCCGCCGGCAGGGAGGCGTTGCCGGCGTTGCGCAGGCGCGTCAGCAGCTCGGGGAGCGGCAGGTAGACGAGGTCGGTGACGGTGCTGGCCCGCGCGGTGAGGCCGCGCACCGGCAGCACCGCGTCCTCGGCGGTGATGTCGAGGGTGAGCGAGGAGTCGCGCAGCGACTGGAAGCGGATGTCCTCTAGCAGCCAGACGCCCTCGTCCGGCACGGCCCTGCCCCTGGCGGCGCGGATCAACTCGCGGGGGCCCTGGCTGTTGCCTGGCGTGACCACCACGATGTCGTTGAAACGGCCGCCTTCGGCGATCTCGCCGATGAAGATGCTGCGGCCCAGGGCGTCGCTGAAGAACGCGCCTTCCTGCAGCACCGTCTCGGGGCTCAGCAGCAGGATGTCGCGCTCCACCTCGGCGGCGCGCGCCTCGCTGTACGGCACCAGCAGCTCGTTGTTCGCGAAGGTCAGCAGGCTGACGAGCAGGCCGAGCCCGAGCACGGGTACCACGAACCGCAGGGGGTTGACGCCGAGCACCAGCGCGGCCTTGATCTCGCCGTCCTGACCGAGCCGGGTGAGCGCCAGCAGGGTGGCGAAGAGCAGCGCCAGCGGCAGCCCGGGTCCGATGGCCGCGGGCAGCTTGAACAGCATGAAGCGCGCCACCAGGGCCGGCGGCGCCCCGCGCGCCAGCACGTCGGCCAGCACGCCGAGCATGGCGACCAGCATCAGCAGCAGGACGAGGGCGACCAGCGCGGCCGCGAACAGCGGCATGATCTCCGACAGCAGGTAGCGGCCGAAGCGCGTCATCTGGTCACGGTCCGATACGCGATCACCGCGGCCCCGACGCCGGCCAGCGCCGGCGTGAGCCAGGCCGCCGTGACGGGGCCGAGCGCGCCGGAGGCGAAGAGGTCGCCGGAGAGGACCCAGAGGGCCCAGAACAGCACCATCAGCACCATCGTCCAGGCGAAGCCGGCCTCGCGGCCGCGCACGCGCAGCGCGATCGAGCCGGCGAAGGCCGCGAAGATCGCGGCGCTGAGCGCGTCGGCGATGCGGCGGTGGAGGTCGTAGCGCAGCTCGGCGGTGTCGCCGCCGGCGCGGCCGATGCTGCGCAGCTGCGCCACCAGCTCGTCGAACGGCAGCTCCGCCGGCCTGGCCAGCGTCTGCAGTGGCGTCGCCTCGAGCTCGAAGGGCAGCTCGACGGTGCCGGTGTGGCGGGGAGCCTCGCCCGGCTCGGTCGTCTGCGACAGCCGCAGCCGCCAGAGGCGCTCGTCGGCCAGCCACTCGCCCTCCGGCGCCGTGATCGTGGTGCCGTCGTCCTGCACCACCAGCACGCCGCTCAGCGTGGCGACGCCGGGCTGGTCGGGGCTGGCCCTGGTGCGGGCAGCGAAGTACACGCCGGTGTCGAGGTTGTAGGCGGCGTCGATCTGCAGCTCGTTGGGCGGCCGCACGTAGAGGAACTCGTCGATCTTGCGCTGGTAGGCCGCCTCGGCGCGCGCCTCCACGAAGCCGTTGTTGACGAAGCTGATGAGCCCAACCACGACCCCGAAGGCCACGATCGGCCAGAGCAGCGCGGCGGGGGGCACGCCGCCGGCGTAGGCGGCCTTCAGCTCCGAGTCCTTGGCCATGCGGCCGCCGGCCAGCAGCACGGCGAAGACCACCGAGATCGGCAGGGCGAGGTGCAAGAACCACGGGACCTTGTAGAGCAGCAGGCTGCCGACCTCGGGCAGCGTCGCGCCGTTCTGCACCAGGAAGCGGGCCAGCACGCTGAGGAGGTCGACGCTCAGCAACAGGCAGATGGTCGCCACCCCGAGCAGGTAGAGGCCCGTCGTCTCGCGCAGCAAGGAACGGGCCAGACGCGTCGGCACCGTGGCAGTATACCGGCGAAGGCCCGCCCCGCGGCCCCGCTCAGGTGAGAAGAACTTGCGTCCCTGCCGCACTATTCCTGGCTATGGTCGGACCGTGCCCGCGACCGGTGCGCGCACCGGTGAGCGGGATAGGATTTAGACCCGTGACCGGCACCCTAGGCCTGTTCTCCCTCGTCGACCTGTTCCAGCTGCTCGCCTCCGCGCGCCGCTCGGGCAGGCTGTCGGTGGACCATCCGAAGGGCGTCGCCAGGGTGTACTTCGAGAAGGGCGACGTGGTGCACGCGGAGTTCGCCGGGGTCACGGGCGAGCAGGCGGTCTACGACCTCTTCGCCGACGAGCGCGGCACGTTCGAGTTCCGCCTCGGGATGCCGGCGCTCGAGACCAGCATCGTGGGCGGCACCGAGAACCTGGTGCTGGAGGCCGTCCGGCGCCTCGACGAGTCGCGGCGCGACCCGACGTCGGTGCAGGAGGTGCAGCCGTCGCTGTCGCGCGACGCCGTGCCGGTGCGCTCGACCGTGGCCGAGCGGATCCTGGCCACCGGGCCGGAGGCCGCCGACCTCACCCTCACCGACGAGGAGCGCCGGCTCATCGAGGGCGCCGACGGCGTCAGGACCATCACGCGCATCGCCCTGCAGACCGGCATCGACCCCGATGCCGCCGCCGTCATCGCCGACCGGCTGGTGCGCACGGGCGTGCTCAAGCTCAACACCCGCAGGGTGCGCACAGCCCGCCTCGTCACGCGCTTGACCAAGTTGCCGCTCGAGCCCGGCGTCGTCGGCGTCGACCAGAGCATCGTGGCGGCCTGGGAGAAGGCGCTCGAGATCGACGTCGAGGAGGTGGCCTGCCGACGGGACGACGGCACCGTGCTGCTGTTCTCGCTGCAGATCGTCAGCGGCGCCGGCCCCTTCCTCGAGATCACGCGCGACACCCTGGTGCGCGCCAACCTGGTGGCCAACGAGGCGCTCCTGGTGAGGCCCCTGAGGCCGGCCACCGGTGAGGAGGCGTGAGCGTGCCGGGTCGTGACGGTTCGCCGCTGCTGGCCTGGCGCAGGCTGCCGTTCCCCGCCGACTGGGACGCCGAGTTCAGGCGCAGCGGGCCGCTCGAGCTGGAGGTCGGCTTCGGCGACGGGCGCTTCACCGTCCGGCGCGCCGTGGCCGAACCGGCTACGCGGTTCGTCGGCCTCGAGGTGTCGAGCACGAGCCTCCAGCGGGCGCTCAAGAACGTGCGCCGGGCCGGGCTCGACAACGTCCGCCTGGCCAAGGTCGGGGCCGAGTTCGCCGTCCGCCAGCTCTTCGCCGCCGGCAGCCTCGACGCGATGACGGTGAACTTCCCCGACCCCTGGCCCAAGGGCAAGCACGAGCGTCACCGCCTGCTCAAGCGGCCGTTCTTCGAGCTCGCGGCCAGCCGGCTCAGGCCCGGCGGGGAGATCCGCCTGGCCACCGACCACCCCGGCTACCTCGAGTTCGCGCTGAGCGAGGCGGAGGCGAGCGGCGTCTTCGAAGCCACCTACCCGGACCCGCCCGAGGCCGTCTTCGAGACGAAGTACGCTCTGAAGTGGCGGGAGAGGGGCATCCCGCTGAACTACGTCGTCTTCCGCCGCACCGCAGACGCGCCAGCGGCGTTCCCGCACCTGGAGAGGCCCGCTGAGATGCCGCATTCGCTGTTCACTGGGACGCTGCCCGCCGCGTCGTCGCTCGCCAAGACCGTGATCACCTACGGAGGCGGCCACGTCGTCCTCCACGAGGCCGCGCAGGTGATGCCCGGCGGCGAGTCGCCCGACGCCGGCCGCTGGCTGGTGCGGGTCACGGTGGAGGAGCCCGACCTCAGGCAGCAGCTGCTGGTGGTAGTGCAGCAGCGCCGGCCCGACGAGGTGATCGTGCGGCTCGAGTCGTTCGGCGACCCGATCATCACGCCGGCGGTTCGCGGGGCCGTGCACGCCGTCACCGAGTGGCTCGACACTGAGACAGACCTGTCTGTATCGCAAAGGAACTACTGATGGGAACCGACATCGCGAGCCCGTCGCCGTTCCTGCGCTCGTCGGTGCTCACGCTCGACGACTTCGGCGCGAGGCACGGCTTCACCACCCGCGTGGGTGGCCTCAGCAGCGGCCCGTACGCCTCGTTGAACCTCGGCCTCAGCTCCGGCGACGACCCCGAGACGGTGGAGGCCAACCGCGCGCTGCTGCTGGCCGAGCTCGGCGTCGACCGCTCGCGGGTCTGCGGCTACCACCAGGTGCACGGCTCGCAGGTCGAGGTCGCCTCGCCAGGCTGGTTCGAGAAGAAGGCCGACGCGGCCGTCACCGACGACCCGGAACTGCTGGTGGTCGTCTCCGCGGCCGACTGCTTCCCGGTCCTCTTCCACGACCGGCGCAGCGGCGCGGTGGGGGCGGCGCACTGCGGCTGGCGGGGCACCGTCGGCCACATCGTGGCGAACGTCGTGGAGGCCATGGGCCGCCACTACGGCAGCGCGCCGGCCGACCTCGAGGTCGCCATCGGCCAGGGGATCATGGGCACCTGCTACCAGGTCGCGCCCGAGGTCGTCGACGAGTTCATCGCCGCGGGGTTCCCCGCGAGCGTGGCGACGCCCACCGACGGCCGGCCGCTGCTCGACATCCTCGCCGCGATCCGCTTCGAGCTGGCGCGGGTCGGCGTCGAGGACGAGCGCGTCCACGCGTTGGGGCGCTGCACGCACTGCGAGCCCGAGGTGTTCTACAGCCATCGCCGCGACGAGGGCGTGACCGGGCGGATGTGGGGCTACGTGCAGGCGACCGGTTAGCGGGTCCTCCAAGGGCTAGCATGTCGGGCATGGCGTCCGGACCGCACTCTTCAACCGTGGCTCGCGCCGCGGCCGGCGCCGCCGGCGGCGAGGCGCAAGGCGGCCTCACGTTGGCCGAGGTCGAGCGGGCCATGGCGCGGTCGGACCCGCGAGCCCTCGACATCCCCGGCTACCGGCACGCTGCGGTGCTCGTGCCCCTGCTCGAGACCGAGGAGGGTCTCGGGCTGCTGCTCACGGTGCGCTCCGCCACGCTGCGCAGCCACGCCGGCCAGATCGCCCTGCCGGGCGGTCGCCTCGAACCTGGTGAGGACTTCGTGGCGGCCGCGCTGCGTGAGACGGAGGAGGAGGTCGGCCTGGCGGTCGATCGCGATGACGTCATCGGCGTGCTGAGCGACCACCCTTCGCCCGCCGGCTTCGTGGCGCGGCCCGTGGTCGCGCGGGTGCCGTGGCCGCAGGAGCTGGCGCTGGACCCGGGCGAGGTGGCCGAGGCGTTCACGGTGCCGCTCGACGAGCTGCGCGCCGTCGCCCCCAGCAGCCAACTGGTGAGCCTCGACCAGTACCAGCGGCGTATCTTCGCCTACCGCTGGGGCGCCCGCAACATCTGGGGCTTCACCGGCAACGTCATCCGCAACCTCTTCGACGTGATCGACGGGCGCGAGGACGACCCGTTCCACAGCTGATGCCGGACGCCCAGCCCCGGCGCCCCCGCGACCTGAAGGTCTACCGCGGCGACGAGCACTTCGCGTACAGCAGCGGCGCGCTGGTCGAGGCCATGCAGAGCGCCGGCGTGCCCACCGAGGACGCCATACGGATCGTCGGCGAGGTCGAGGCGAGCATCCGCGAGCGCAAGCAGCGGCGCATCGAGCTCGGCGAGCTGATCGAGCTGCTGGCCGCGGGCGCGGAGAGGGCGGGTGGCGAGCAGGCCGCAGCCCGCCTGCGGCGGCAGACGCCGCCCTTCGTGCCGCTCATCGTCGTCAGCGACCGGGGCAGCGACAAGGAGAGCCGCAGGCGCTTCTCGCGCCGCACGTTGACCGCCTCGCTGGAGAAGCTCGGCCTGCGGTTCAAGGAGGCCAGGGCCGCCGCCATCCAGGTCGAGCAGGGGATAAGGGCCGACGGGCTCGAGACCTTGAGCCAGGTCGAGCTCGCCAGGCGCGTCGCCTCGGCGGTGGAGGTGCGGCACGGGCGCGAGGCCCGCCTGCGCTACGAAGCGCAGACGCACCGGCCGTTCGAGATCAGGGTCATCAACCGGGACGGCTCCGAGTTCCCTTACTCACGCGGCATCCTGGCCCGGTCGCTGATGACGATCGGGCTCGAGCCCGACTTCTCGCACAACCTCGCCAAGCGCGTCGAGGAGGCGCTCTACGCGCTCGACGTCGACGCCGTCTCCTCGTCCGACGTGCTCGAGCAGGTCGGCGCGCTGCTGCGCCAGGAGGCGGGCGAGGAGTTCGCCAGGCGCTACCTCGTCATGCGCCAGCTGAACCACACGGAGCGGCCGCTGATGGTCCTGATCGGCGGCGCGCCAGGCGTCGGAAAGTCCGCGATCGCGGCGGAAGTCGCCTACCGCCTCGGCATACCGAGGGTGGTCTCGACCGACATCGTCAGGCAGGCGCTGCGCTCGTTGATCGGCAAGGAGCTCAGCCCCGTGCTGCACGCCTCGAGCTACAGCGCCTGGCGCGCCGAGCTGCTGCCCAGCGAGCGCGACACCGCCAAGCCGAGCAAGAGCGCGGTGCTGCGCGGGTTCCTGGCGCAGGTGAGGCAGCTCAGCCCGGCGATCGGCGCGATCATCGAGCGCAGCATCTCGGAGGACACCTCGCTGGTCATCGAGGGCGTGCACCTGGTGCCTGGCTGGTCTCCCGCTGAGGACTTTCCCGGCGCGATCATCATCCGCCTGATGCTGTTCATCAACGACCCGGACGATCACCGCAAGCACTTCGGCACGCGGGAGAAGAAGACGGGCCTGCGGCTGGCCCGGCCCTACCTCGAGCAGTTCGAGGAGATCCGCATGCTCGACGAGTTCATCCACGAACGCTCGGTGGTCGAGGGGGTGATGGCGATCGACGCCTCCGACTTCGACGCCGCCGTCGAGCGCTGCGTCGAGCACGTGCTCGACATCCTGCTGATGGAGCAGAAGACCGGGGAGCGGCCGCCCAAGGTGGCCAAGGCGTCCTGAGCCGCAGCGCCAATGCGGCCGATGAAGAATGTTATCGCCGGCCGCGCGACCGCTACTTAGACTGCCGCGAGGAGCGCTATGTCGACCCCCGCCATCGAAGCCATCAACCTGACCAAAGCCTACGGCGGTAGGAGCATCATCCGGGACCTGAGCTTCCAGGTGAACCCGGGTGAGGTCTACGCCCTTGTCGGTCCCAACGGGGCAGGCAAGACGACCGTCATCCGCCTCGTCTCGGGCCTGGCGTTCCCGACCTCGGGCAGCGTTCGGCTGCTGGGCAAGGACCCCCACGCCGCGCCGGCCGTGCGCCGCTCGCTTGGCGCCGTGGTCGAGGCGCCGGCCGCCTTCTACCCGTACCTGACCGGGCGCGGCAACCTGCGCCTGCACGGCAACCTCGCCGGCGACGTCAGCGACGAGCGCATCGACGAGGTGCTGCGACTCATGGAGCTGGACAACGCGGCCGAGCGGAAGGTCGGCGTCTACAGCCTCGGCATGCGCCAGCGCCTCGGCGTCGCAGCCGCCATGCTCACCCGCCCGACCGTGCTGATCCTCGACGAGCCGGCCAGCGGCATGGACCCGCTGAGCCTCCACCTCGTGCACTCCGTGCTCCAGGAGGCGGCCCAGCAGGGCACGGCCGTGCTCATCTCGACGCACCACCTCGACGAGGTCGTCGCCTACTGCACGCGCGTGGCGATCCTCGAGGAGGGCGCGCTGGTCGACGAGGTCAACCTCTTCGACAGGCGTGAGCGCTTCCGCGCCAGCGTCACCAACGCGCCGCAGGCCAAGGCGTTGCTCGAGACCGCCCCGTTCATCAGGCACGTGGCGGTGCGCGGCGACGACATCGTGTTCATCCCCAACGACGCCGAGGATGTCGGCCGCGTCTCGGTGGCGCTCGCTCAGGCCGAGATCGGCGTGACCGACCTGAGGCCCGACATCTTCGACCTGAGGGCCTACTACCGCGACCGCCTCGGCGCCGAACGGGCGCGCCGCACCAGCATCCACCCCGCAGCCGGCCCTGACGGGACCAGCACCGGCGTCACGCAGACCGGCGCCCGCGCCCGCGACGAGCACGGCTCGCGCGGCTCGCGCTCGCGGTCACGCGACCAGGGGGGTGAGCGATGAGCACCCTCCTGCGCATGGAGTTCGGCAAGCTCTGGCGCCTCACCAGCGTCCGCTTCGGGCTGCTGGCGGTGCTCGTGTTCCCGGTGCTGTGGGCCTACGCGCCCGGGATCTTCGAGGTCTACGGCTTCTTCCTCGTCTCGGCGTTCCAGGTGCCGGCGCTCAGCCTCCTGTCGAGCATGCAGTTCCTGCTGCCGCTGCTGGTCGCGATCACGTCCGCCGAGCTGCTCGGCGTGGAGCTGGCCAACGGCACCATGCCGACGATCCTGCTGCGACCGGTCACCCGGCCCCAGTGGCTGGCCGCCAAGCTCGTGGTGGTGGCCGTCTACCCGTTCCTCATCCTGGCCGTCTTCCTGATCGCCTCCCTGATCGCCGGCAGCCCTTACGGCTTCGGCAGCTTCGTCGGCGGCACCGGCCTGGGCGACGCCGGCCTGCTAGGGGCGGGCGTCATGCAGCCGGGCGCGGCCTTCGCCGAGCTGCTCCAGGGCTACGCGGTCGCCGCGTTGGCGCTGGTGCCCGTCGGCCTGCTCGCCGTGCTGTTCACGGTGGTGTTCATGAACGCCGCAGGCGGTGCGCTGGCGACGCTCTCCGTGCTGATATTCATGCAACTCTTGGTCGTGTTCCCGCGGCTCGAGCAGTACCTGCTGACGACCCAGCTCAACGCCTACCAGCACGCCGTGAACGGCGTACCGTGGGCGATAGCGCTGATGCTGGTCTACAGTGCGCTGTTCGCGGCCGTTGCCGTGGTGCTGTTCGAGCGAAAGGATTTCTAGGTGCGTGGGCGGTACTGGTTCGTCGCAGCGGTCGTGTGCCTCGTCGCCGCGTCTGTGCCGGTGCTCGCCCAGAGCGTGTCGTACACCGTCCAGGTGGTGGCGCTCTCCGACCTCGACGGCGCCCTCAACCTGCAGAACGACCTCATAAGGCAAGGGTTCCCCGCCTACGTGGTGCGCTCCACCAGCGCGCAGGGGGACGTGTTCAGGGTCCGCGTCGGCGCCTTCGGCAATCGCGCCGCTGCCCTGTCGTACGCGTCGGGCATGCCGGCGACCGCAGGCAGCCAGCCCGTGCCGGCCCTGGCCGAGTCGATCCCGGCCGGGATCACGCCGCTGGCGCCGGTGCTGCTCGTCGAGCTGCCGCTGGCCGGCCAGGAGGTCGCCGTCGGCAACCTCGCCGAGGCGCTGGTGCTGCGAGCGCAGGTGGAGGAGCCCCTGAGGGCCGCCGAGTACACCATCGCAGCTGGCGGCGCGGTCGAGCGCGCGACGGCCTGGCGGCTCGGCGAGCGCGACGGGCAGCGGCTGTGGGTTCGCGAGACCCTGCTCTGGCCGCCCACCTGGCGCGAGGAGAGCGACGCCGTGCGCGAGGGCTTCAGGGCCTCGCTGGTAAGGCTGCTGGCCGAGCGGCTAGGGGTGGACCCCGAGGCGGTCGCGGCCGCCGAGTACCGGCCCGAACCGGAGGCAGCGCCGCGGCTCATCGTCGTCGAACTCGAGGCCCCGGACAGGCCGGACGGCGTCATCCTGCTCGGCGTCGGCCTGCCCGCGGCCGGCATGACCCCGGCCGGACCGGTCGACTACCTCGGCATCTCGCCGGACGAGCTCCCGCCGATCGCCTCCGAGGTCGACCTCGCCGGCCTCATCGCCGAGCCGCCCGAGGTCGTCGAGACCGAGACCTGGCAGGCGACGAGCGACGGCGAGTACGTGAGGCTGGAAGCGTTCGGCTCCAGTTGGCGCGCCGGGCTCGGCCGCCCGCTGTGGACCGACGGCCGCTACCTGCTGGCGCTGGTCGAGGACAGCCTGTTCGTCTACGACTTCGTGCGGCGTTAGCAATCTTGAGCGCCACAACCTAGCAGCGCCCGCATCATGCGGAGCTGCCACGTTGCACCACCACGCTGCGCCACTACCGTCTTTCGGCGCTAGCAGTCGCTCGCGCTACGGGCGTGCGTGGGGGTCAGTCGCCCGAGTTGAGGAAGACCGGGCCCGGCATGAAGTCCGTGTCGAGCTCGGCGCTGTCGTCGGCGCTCGGCGCGCCCAGTTCGTGGCCGATGGTCTGCCAACCGTGCTCGGCCAACCAGCGCTCGGCGGTCATCGCGGCCCTGGTGCCGGCGCCCACCGAGGTGCCGAGCTGCCGGTAGATCTCGTCGGCGACGTCGCCCGCGGCGAAGAGGCCGGGCACGTCGGTGTAGACCTCGTCGCGCACGTCGATGTAGCCGCTCTCGCGCAGCGCCACGGTGCCGCGCAGGTACTCGGTGTTGGGCTCGTGACCGATGTAGACGAACACCCCGTCGGCGGCCAGCTCGCGCTGCTCGCCGGACTCGACGTCCTGCAGCCTGACGCCGGTGACCAGCCCGTCCTCGCCGAGGACCTCGGTCACCACGGTGTTCCACTCGAAGACGACCTTGGGGTTGGCGAACGCCCGCTCCTGCGCGGCCTTGTTGGCGCGCAGCTCGTCGCGGCGGTGGACGATGGTCACGCGGTCGGCGAACTTCGTGAGGAACACGCCCTCCTCGACGGCGGCGTCGCCGCCGCCGACCACGACCACGTTCTTGCCGCGGTAGAAGAAGCCGTCACAGGTCGCGCAGGTCGAGACGCCCCTGCCGTAGAACTCGCCCTCGCCCGGCACGCCAAGCAGCCTGGGGTTGGCGCCCGTCGCGACGATCACGGCGCCGGCGTGGTAGTCGGCCGAGCCGCCTTTCACCCAGAAGCCTCCGGAAGGGTCGACCTCGACGGCCACCACCTCGTCGGTCTCGAAGTCGGCGCCGAACTTCCTGGCCTGGTCGGCGAAGCGCTGGGAGAGCTCGGGGCCCGAGATGCCGTCGGGGAAGCCGGGGTAGTTCTCGACCTCCTCGGTCTGCGCGATCTGACCACCGGGGACCGCCTTCTCGAGGATCACGGTGGAGAGCTGGGCCCTGCCGGCGTAGATGCCCGCCGTGAGGCCGGCCGGGCCCGCTCCGATGATCACGACGTCGTGGAAGCGCTGCCGCTTGTCAGGGGAGCGCGTTGAGGTGCCTTCTCTCATACACCGAATGTAGCATCGCCTCACGCCCACCGGCGTAGAGGAACGGACACGTTCGGCGGCCCTGGCCCTTGCGCCAGCTGGCCGCCTCGCATTAGGATTTAGGCATGGCTAACACGGCCTCCGGCGTGGAGAGCGCGGACACCCAGCTGTCGAGCTCGGTCGGCGACTACCTCAAGACCATCTGGCAGCTGGCGCACGACGGCCCGGTGTCGACCGGCGACATCGCCAAGGAGCTGGGCGTGACGGCACCGTCGGTGACGGGGATGCTCGGTCGGATGAGCGGCCTCGGCCTGATCCACTACCAGCCGTACCGTGGGGCGGAGCTCAGCGACGAGGGGCGGCGCGAGGCGCTGCGGCTGATCCGCCGCCACCGCCTGCTCGAGACCTTCATGATCAACGAGCTCGGCTTCGGCTGGGAAGAGGTGCACGCCGAGGCGGAGCTGATGGAGCACGTCGTCTCGGACGACTTCACGGAGCGCCTGGCCGCGCACCTCGGTCAGCCGGAGTTCGACCCGCACGGCGATCCCATCCCGCGCGCCGACGGCAGCCTGCCGACGGCGCCCGACACGCCGCTGGCCGAGCTGCGGCCGGGCGAGCGCTTCATCGTGCACCGCGTGCTGTCCCAGGACAGCGAGCTGCTCGGCTACCTCGAGGGCGTCGGCATCGAGCCGGGGCGCCAGCTGACCCTCCGCAGCAAGGAGCCGGGCGGGGCGCTGCTCCACCTCGAGTTCGCCGACGCCAACGCCGCTCCTCGCAAGGGCGGCGCGGGCGCTCCCGCCGGGGACCTGGCGTTGTCGCGAGCGCTCGCCGAGGTCGTCCTCGGCAAGCTAGTGGGCCGCCAGAACTGATCCCACTTGACAACCGGCACTGCCGGCACTAGATTTGAGCCAGAGGTTTAGGCAATGCGAAAAAATGAACATTCTACCCGTGAACTTTATGTCGGCGAGCGCCGCAAACCTTCCGGCTGGCGGCGCGCTGCCGTAGGACTAGCCGTCTTCACGCTCGCTCTGGCAGGGGCAGGGAGCCCGGCCGCCGCGGGATCCGCCCAGCCGCTCGAAGGCGCCCCGCTGGTCGTCGCGACGGTCGGCATGATCGGCGACGTCGCGCGCGAGCTGGCCGGAGAGTGCGCCACCGTCGAGACCCTGATGGGTCCGGGGAGCGACCCGCACCTCTACCGGCCGGGGGCGGGCGACGTCCGCCTGCTCGAGCGCGCCGACCTCGTGCTCTACGGCGGGCTGCACCTGGAGGCCGGCCTCAGCGACGTGCTCCGCGCGTTCGCCGACCGCAAGCCGACCCTCGCGGTCTCGGAGGCAGCGGTCGCGGCGGAGGACCGCCTGGCGGCCACGGGCGCCCTGGCCGCCGCCGGTCGAGCCGCGGGCGCGGCCGACGCGGTCGGCGTCGTCTACGACCCTCACGTCTGGATGGACGTCGAGCAGTGGTCGAGCGCCGCGGAGGTGATGGCCGGGGCCATCGGCGAGCTGGCCGGCGAGCTGCCCGGCTGCCGCGAGGGCATCGCGCAGCGGGCCGAGCGGTACCGCGCAGGGCTCGCGGCGCTCGACGCCTGGGCCGCCGCGGCGCTTGGCTCGATCCCGGAGCGTCAGCGCGTGCTGATCACGGCGCACGACGCGTTCGCGTACTTCGGGCGCGCCTACGGCATCGCGGTGGAAGGCGTGCAGGGCATCAGCACCGAGACCGAGGCGGCCGTCGCCGACATCCGCAGGGTGGCCGGCCTGGTGCTGGAGCGCTCGGTGCCGGCCATGTTCGTCGAGAGCACCATCAACCCACGCACCGTCGCCGCCGTGGTGGAGGCCGTGGAGCAGCGCGGGGGAGAGGTGGCCATCGGTGACCTGCTGTACGCCGACGCGCTCGGCGCCGGCGGGACGAGGGAAGGGACGTACGTGGGCATGGTCGTCCACAACGTGACGGCCATCGTCAGCGCCCTCGGCGGCCAGGTGCCGCCGCTGCCGGCCGCGCTGGCCGAGTGGGAGTCGCGCTGGTGAGCGAGGCGGCGCTGGCGGTCGAGACCCGCGGCGTGTCCGTCAGCTACGGCCGCGAGCGCGCGCTGGAGAGCGTCTCGCTGCGCGTGCCTGCCGGCGTGCTCGGCGCGATCGTCGGTCCCAACGGGGCGGGGAAGAGCACGCTGCTCAAGGTGCTGCTCGGGCTCGACGACGGCCACGAAGGCGAAGCCTTCATGCTGGGTCAGCCCGCGCTCGAGGCGCGCCACCGCGTCGGCTACGTTCCGCAGCGCTCGACGGTCGACTGGGACTTCCCGGCCAACGCGCTCGACGTCGTGACCATGGGGCTGTTCCGCGAGCTCGGCCCGTTCAAGCGGGCCGGCAGGCGGGCGAGGGAGCGAGCCATGGCCGCGCTCGAGGAGGTCGGCCTCGCCGACCTGGCCAGGCGCCACATCGGACAGCTTTCGGGCGGTCAGCAGCAGCGGGTGTTCCTGGCGCGCGCGCTGGTGCAGGACGCCGAGCTCTACCTGCTCGACGAGCCGTTCGCCGGGGTCGACGCCGCCAGCGAGGCGGCGCTGATGGCCGTGCTGCGGCGCCTCAACCAGACCGGTAGCACCGTCCTCGCCGTGCATCACGACCTCAACACGCTGACCAGCTACTTCGACTGGCTGGCGCTGCTCAACGTGCAGCTCCACGCGCAGGGGCCGCTCGCCGAGGTGTACGCCGAAGAGCCGCTGCAAGCCGCATACGGCGGCCGCCTGCCCGTCTTCCGCCTGGCCGGAGGTACGACGCCGGGGGCCGAAGAGGTGAGGCGGGCGGCGCATGTCCGCTGAGTTATCGGCCGGGTCTTGGTTCGCCGCCGTCGTCGAGCTGCTCGGCGATCCCACCGTCATCACCGTCAGCCTCGGCGCGATGCTGCTCGGCCTCACCGCCGGCGCGCTCGGCAGCTTCGCGGTGCTCAGGCGCCAGAGCCTCCTGGGCGACGCGATGTCCCACGCGGCCCTGCCTGGGGTGGTGATCGGCTACCTGATCGTGGGCGGACGGAGCCTGCCGGCGATGCTCGCCGGCGCCTTGGTCACTGGCCTCCTCGCGGCGCTCCTCGCGCTGGTCCTCACCAGGCGACACCGCATCAAGAGCGAGGCGTCCCTCGGCGTTGCGCTCGGCACGGGCTTCGCCCTTGGCGTCGTCCTCCTGTCGTACGTCCAGCGTCAGCCCGGGGCCGGCGGCGCCGGCCTCGAGGCGTTCCTCTGGGGTCAGGCAGCGGCCACGCTGCGCTCTGACCTGTACGTCATAGGCGCGCTGGCGGTCGTCTCGCTGGCGCTGGTGTGGCTCACGTTCGCCAGGCTCAAGCTGGTCACCTTCGACCCCGTGTTCGCGCGCGCCAACGCCCTGCCGGTTGGCGTGTACGACGCGCTGCTCACCGGGCTGCTGGCTCTCGCCATCGTCATCGGCCTGCAGCTCGTCGGGGTGGTGCTGATGTCGGCGCTGGTGGTGGCCCCGGCGGTGGCGGCCCGCCAGTTCAGCGGCTCGCTCACCACGATGTTCTGGCTGGCCGGCCTGATCGGCGCCTTCAGCGCGGTGGTCGGCGCCCTGCTGAGCGCTGCGCTGCCCGGCCTCTCCACCGGTCCGGTCGTCGTGCTGGTCGCGAGCCTCGTCGTGGTCGCCTCGCTGGCGCTGACGCGCGGCCGCGGCGTGCGGGTGGAGGCTGCCTGATGGCGCCGCTCGTCCAGGGGCTGCTCGACAACGTCACCTTCGCGATCGTCGCGACCGGCTTGCTGACGGCCGCCTCGGCGGCGCTGCTCGGCACGTTCCTGGTCGTGCGCGGGCAGGCGATGCTCAGCGACGCCGTGAGCCACGGTGTGGTGCTCGGCATCGCCGTCACGTTCCTGCTCACCGGGGCGGTTAGTGGCCCCGTCCAGCTCCTCGGCGCCGCCGCCGCGGGCCTGGTCACCGTGCTGCTCACCGAGGCCCTGGCCGCGTCGGGCAGGGTGCGCCGCGACGCGGCGACGGGGTTGGTGTTCCCCGCGCTGTTCGCGGCCGGCGTGCTGCTGCTCAGCCTCTACGCGCGCGACGTGCACGTCGACTCGCACACCGTGCTGCTGGGCGAGATCGGCTTCGTCTGGCTCGACCGCATCGCCGTGCTCGGGTTCGAGGTGCCGCGCGCGCTCGCCGTGCTCGGCGCGGTGCTGCTGCTCAACGTGGCGTACGTGACGGCGTTCTACAAGGAGCTGACGGCCGCCGCCTTCGACCCCGTCATGGCCCGGCTGCAAGGCTTGCGACCGCGGCTGGTCACGGGCGGGCTGCTTGCGCTCACCTCGCTCACCGCGGTAGCCGCGCTGGACGCCGTGGGCGTCGTGCTGTTCGTGGCGTTCGCGATCACGCCGGCCGTCGCCGGGCGTCTGGCCGCCTCGCGCCTGCCTGCCGTGCTGGCGGTCGCGCTCCTCGTCGGTGTCGGCTCGGCGCTCCTCGGCTACCCGCTGGCGACGCTCGCCGACGTCTCGATCGGCGGCGTGATGGCGCTCCTCACGGCCGTGCCCATGCTGTTGCTGCTGGTCGTGCGTCGGCCCGGCGCGGCGTAGCCGACGCCCCAATACGCGCCGCGCTGCTCACCTCCGCTCTCATGAGCGGGCATGGCATTTGTCATAAGCCTGGGCGAACTCTCATGTTAGCGTTACCGCCGGAATCATCTCGACGGGAGCGAGATCAGGTGCAACCGGTTACCGATACGTCCAGCGAAGACTCGCGCTCCAGCGGACTTTCTAGCGCCGACGGCAGCGAGGCGCTGGTCGACCTCGCCGCCCGACTCTTCAGTGGCGAGGCGTTCGTCGTCTCCGACCACCGCCAGGTCGGCAACCCGGTGGTTCACGCCAGCCCCGAGCTCGAGAGCCTCATGGGCTACCCCGTTGGCGAGTACCTGGGCCGCAACATCGGCTTCCTCATGCGCGACGACACCGACCAGCAGGCCGACGTCGTCACGCGTCAGCGCCTCTCCGAGGGCCGCTCCGTCACGCAGGTCGTGCGCGTCTATCGCGCGGACGGCCGGTTGCTGTGGAGCGAGCAGCGGCACTACCCCATGACCGGGGAGGACGGCCGCCTCAGCAGCGTTGTCACGGTCCTCACCGACGTCAGCGAGCGCGTCCACGCGGCCGCGGCCCACGAGCTCGGCAAGGAGCTCAACGCCTCGCTCGACGGCGACGGCCGCTACTTCAACTACGCCTTGCTGCTGCGCGGCGACGGCGAGGTCTCCGTCGCCTGGGCGTCCTCGGGCTGGCAAGACCTCAGCGGCTACTCCACCGACGACCTGCAAGGCAGCGGCCTGCTGCGGTTCGTCCACCCCGACGACCAGGAGCGCGTCGCCGGCCGCCTCGAGGCGTTCCGGCAGCAGGAGCGCCGCAGCGACCAGTACCGCATCGTCACCCAGGGCGGTGGCGTGGTCTGGGTCGAGGACTTCGGCATGAGGAAGTGGCGCAGCGCGGAGTCGGGCGTCACCGCCGTCTACGGGGTCGCCAAGGACGTCACCGCCAGCAAGCGCGACGCCGGCGAGCTGTGGCGCGTGTCGCACGTCGACTCGCTCACCGGCCTGCCCAACGCCAACCTGCTCGAGGACCGCGTCCAGCAGGCCCAGCTGTTCTCTCGCCGCAACGGCCAGCACATGGCGCTGGCCCTGCTCGACCTCGACCACTTCCGGTTCGTCAACCAGACCTTCAGCCGGCGGCAGGGCGATCGCCTGATCCTCGAGCTGAGCCGGCGCCTGCGCCGCACCATGCGCCGCACCGACACGCTGGCGCGCTGGGGCGGCGACAGCTTCGCCCTGCTCTTCGGCGACCTGCCCGAGGAGCGCTCCGTGCTGCCGGCGCTCGAGAAGATCATGGCCAGCGTCGCCCAGCCCTACGTCGACGGCAGCCTCACGCTGACCCTAGCGGCGAGCGTCGGCGTCGACGTCTACCCGGGGGGCGCGCGCTCCGCGGCCGCGATGATCGAGCGCGCCGCCGAGGCGCTGCGCCGGGCCAAGGAGACGAGCCGCGGCTCCTACCGCTTCCACGACCGCGACCTGGACCGCCGCATGCGCGAGCGGCTCGGCCTCGAGGACGAGGTCAAGCGCGCCCTCACCGGCGACCAGCTGATCCTGCACTACCAGCCGCGCATCGAGCTCGACAGCGGGGCGATAAGCAGCGTCGAGGCGTTGGTGCGCTGGGTTCACCCGGCGCGCGGGCTGCTCAAGCCGGCCGAGTTCCTGCCGCTCATCGACGAGTCGCAGCTGGGGCACGAGCTGTTCGAGTGGGTGCTGGAGCGGGCCTGCCGCCAGGCCAGGCGCTGGCAGCGTCAACGGACGCCGAAGCGGGTAGCCGTGAACATCAGCCCCCAGGCGCTCGAGCGCCACGACCTCGCCGCGACCGTCAAGGCCGCGCTGGCGCGCCACGACCTGCACCCCGGCCTGCTGGAGGTCGAGGTCAGCGAGCGCACGGCCGTGGAGACGCTGGCGGCCAACGTGCTGCGGCTCGCCGAGCTCCGCGAGATGGGCGTGCACGTCGCGCTCGACGACTTCGGCATGGCGCAGTCATCGCTCACGCACCTGCGCGAGCTGCCGCTCGACGGCCTGAAGATCGACCGCAGCTTCATCACCAAGCTCGGCGACGGCACACCCGGCGAGGACGTCGACCTGCTGCGAGCGATCATCGCGCTCGGCAAGAGCCTGCGCCTGCGCGTGACGGCCGAGGGCATCGAGACCCGTCAGCAGAACAGCCTGCTGCGCTCCCTGCGTTGCGACGACGGTCAGGGCTTCCTCTTCAGCCAGCCCGTGCCGCCCGAGTACGTGCCCGCCTTCGCCTGACGCGACCGCGCAGCCAAGGCGGCTAGAATCGCTGCCGATGTCAGACAACCCACTACTCGCCACCAGCGGTCCCATCGCCTTCGATCGGATCGAATGCTCGCACTACGCCCCGGCGGTGCGCGCCTCGCTCGACGACGCCAAGGCCGAGCTCGAGGCGCTGAAAGCGACCGCGGGTCCACTCACCTACGACGCCGTCATCGGCCGCCTCGACGCGCTGCAGGAGCGCGCCAGCAGGGTGTTCGGCCTGGTGCGGCACCTCAACGACGTCATGAACTCCGCCGAGTCGCGCGAGGCCTACAACGCCGTGCTGCCCGAGTACACCAGCTTCATGGCCGGTCTCTCCACCGACCTCGACCTGTGGCGCGTGATCAAGCGCTTCGCCGAGTCCGGGGCCGCTGCCGCTCTCGATCCGTTGCGCAGCCGCCACCTCCAGAAACTGGTCGAGGAGTTCAAGCGGTCCGGCGCCGACCTGCCGGACGCCGAGCGGGCCAAGGCCCAGCAGCTCAAGGTCGAGCTGGCGCAGCTCTCGACCAGGTTCGCGGAGAACGTGCTCGACTCCACCAACGCCTACGAGCTGATCCTCGGGGAGGACGCGCTCGACGGGCTGCCGGAAGGCGTCAAGCGGCGCGCCAAGGCCGACGCCGAGGCACACGCCGTGAGCGGCTACCGCTTCACGCTGCAGGCCCCGTCGTACGGGCCGTTCATGAAGTACTCCGAGCGCCGCGACCTGCGCCACCAGATGAGCGAGGCGTTCTACTCCGTGGCCCACTCGGGCGAGCACGACAACCGACCGCTGGTCAGGGAGATCCTGCGCAAGCGCCGCGAGCTCGCCAACCTGCTCGGCTACCGCGACTACGCCGACCTGCAGCTGGAGGACCGCATGGTCCGCAGCGGCGCCAGGGCGAGGGACTTCGAGAACGAGCTGGCCGAGCGGACCAGGCCGTACTTCGCGCGGGAGAACGAGGTGCTCGAGCGCTTCGCCCGCGAGGAGCTGGGCCTCGACCGCCTGCGCGCCTGGGACTTGAGCTTCACCGCCGAGAAGCTCCGCCGCGCCCGCTTCGACTTCGACGACGAGGCGCTGCGGCCGTACTTCCAGCTGGATTCGGTGCTCGCCGGCCTGTTCCAGATGGTCGAGAGGCTCTTCGGCGTCAGCATCGTCCCGACCGACGGCGTGCCCGTCTGGCACGAGTCGGTCCGGACCTACGACCTGATCCACGAGGACGGCACCCACCTCGGCTCCGCCTACACCGACTGGTTCCCCCGCGCCGTGAAGCGCTCCGGCGCCTGGATGAACGGGCTGGTCGTCGGCGGCCCGCGCGAGGACGGCGGCTTCGAGCCGCACGTCGGCGTGGTCGCAGCCAACTTCACGCCCCCCGAGGGCGACCGGCCGCCGCTCTTGACGCACGACGAGGTGCTCACGGTGTTCCACGAGTTCGGGCACCTGCTGCACCACACGATGTCCCGCGTGGCGGTCAAGGAGCGCTCCGGGATGGCCGTGCCGTGGGACTTCATCGAGCTGCCCAGCCAGATCATGGAGAACTGGGCCTGGGAGCGCGAGGCGCTCGACCTCTTCGCGCGCCATCACGAGACCGGCGAGCCGATCCCCGACGAGCTCTTCGAGAGGCTGAAGCGCAGCCGCACCTTCCTCGAGGCGGGCGCGCAGATGCGGCAGCTCTCCTTCGGCACCGCCGACCTCGCGATGCACCTCGACTACGACCCGACCTCCGACGAGGACCCGCTGGCGATCGCGCAACGGGTCATGGAGCCGCTGGCCTACCAGCCCGAGTTCGCGCAGAGCCGGCGCATGGCCGCCTTCACGCACATCTTCTCCGGCGGCTACGCGGCCGGCTACTACAGCTACAAGTGGAGCGAGGTGCTGGAAGCCGACGCGTTCAGCCGCTTCCAGGCCGAAGGGATCTTCAACCCGACGACCGGCAGGGAGTTCGCCGAGAAGATCCTCGCGCGCGGCGACAGCGTCGACGTCGACCAGAGCTTCCGCGACTTCATGGGCCGCGACCCCGACCTCGACGCGCTCATCGCCCGCAACCTGGGGCCGGCCCCTACCGACTGAGCGCGGTCTCCGAACGGTTGGCGAGGGCCAGGACGACGAGATCGATGGCCTTCGAGTACGCGCTCATGCCCTCGCCTCCCTGGCTGGCGAGGTAGGTGTCGTAGATCCTCGAGGCGACGTCCGACGCGACGGCGGAGCGGTAGTTCCTCGCGATCGCGCTGGCGTTCCTGACGTCCTGGACGGCCACCGCCGGCCACCGTTCGAGGAAGTCCTCGCGCTCCTGTGACGGCAGCCCGTCGAGGAACCAGCTGGCGGCCTTGAGCGCGGCGGCGTAGCGCACCTGGCGCTCCTCGCAGGCCAGGCCGGCCAGCAGGCCGACGGCCTCGGCCTCGTCCTCGCGGGCGAACCCTGCGGTGTGCGCCAGCTCGTGCAGCGCCACGGCCATGGCGTCGGGACCCGGAAGGGCGGGGTCGATGTGCGGCTCCAGCAGCCAAGGCGAGATCACGCCCGAGAAGCCGAACGTCAGCAGCCAACCCTCCGGCACGGCCTTCACGCGCTGACTGAGACGCGCCTGCGGCCCGCTCACGACGTTCGGCAGGTAGCTCGCCACGCAGTGGGCGGCAGCGGCGGCGGGGGTCGGCGGCTCGACCCGCAGGTCCGTCGGCTCCTCGACGCCCGCCAGTGGCCCGGCGGCGTCGTTCGGCTCCGCCTCCGCCTCCGGAGCGGCGGCCTGGAGCAGGCCCAGCACCTGTTCGCGAGCCCGCTCCCGGTCGGCGGCGGTCGGCGCCGTCGCGGCCGGGCTGTCGCCCTGGGCGGCGAGGCGGGTCGCGAGCGGGGTGGTGTGGTAGCCGAGCCCGAAGACGAAGGGGAACGTCAGCGCGAGGACCGCGACGAGCCCGCCCAGCCCTCGCCACGCCGCCCGCCGCGCGTCGCGGCCGGCCAGCAGCGAGAGCAGCGCGACCGCCACCACCGCGAGCAGCAGCAGCGCGCTGAGGCTGCGACCGCTGGACCCCACGAGCGGGGCGGTGACGGCGCTCCACAGCGGCAGCGTGCCGCGGAGGAAGACCGCGTCGGCCCAGGCGGCGGGCCACGGCACGAACTGCACGGCCAGGCCGACGAGCACCCAGACCCACCAGCGGGCGATCAGCGGTCTGCGCCTCACGCGGCTCCCCGCTCGTGGTCGCGAACGCCCCCGCCGGCGGCGGAGGCCGACCGATCGCTTGCCGGTAGCGGACCGGCCATCGTGTGCTCGTCCATCAATCCCCCTTGTCGCGCCGCGGCGCGCGCCCTCGCTCGTTCACCCGCCAGCCTTCGAGGTCGAGGAAGCGCTCGAGGGTCAGGCCCCACCAGCCGTCGCCAAGCTCGTCGAGCAGCGTGGCGGGCGACCGGCCGGGGTGGGAGGCGCCGGTGGGCGCGGCGCGGCTGAAGTGCTGGGTGAAGCGTACCCCCAAGACCGTGAAGGACAGGCGGACTCCTGCATCGAGCAGCGCTCCCCGGGCCCACGGGAGCAGGCAGGCGCCCTCGACCTCGTGGAGCCGCAGGTGCGCCCCGTCACCTACGCGGGTGAGCTCGAGCCACGGCACGCCGGCGTGCTCCGGCCGGCGCAAGGCCGAGGCGGCCGTTTGCGGGTCGGGGGCCGGTAACGCCACCCAGCGGTCGCTGGGCGCGGCCGCAGCGTCCCGGTCGGTCGCCGGCTCCCGGCGCGTCGGCTCGGGATCGGCGGGCGCAGCGTCCCCTTGGGCGCCGCCGTGAGCCTGCGCCCTGTCGGCGTAGATGACCAGGCCGCGCTCGACCAGCCGGCGGTTGGGGCCGGGCGGCAACAGGCGCTCGTCGTAGAGGGCCATCAGGCGCTCCTCGACCTCGCCGAGACGCTCCTCGGCCCTGGCCCGCTCCCGCTCGCTGCTCGCCATGGGGTCGAGCTGCAGCTCGAGCAGGGCGGTCCGCTCGGCCTCCAGCTCCTCGATGAGCGCCTCGAGCCCTGGCGTGCGCTGCGCCGCGGACGCCAAGCCGGACGCCAAGCCTGGCCGTGCGCCGCCCGCCGGTGCCGATGACTCCCGTCCCGGCAGGACCTCGTCTCGCCCCGGCTCGTCCCAGAAGCTGCTCGCGGGGATCGCCTCCTCGCCGCGCAGGAAGGCTCGCACGCTGCCGTGAGCCAGCAGCCGGCCGCCGTCGATGGACCAGGCCCTGGTGGCGAGGCTCAGCGCGAGCCGCCGGTCGTGAGTCGCCAGCAGCAGAGCGGCGCCGGTCTCCTCCAGGCGGCCGGCCAGCGTCTCCTCGAACGCCTCCAACGCCTCGAGGTCGAGGTCGTTGTCTGGCTCGTCGAGCAGCAGGAGGTCGAAGGGGCGCGCGAGCGCGAGCGCCAGCCCGGCCCTGGCGCGCTCGCCGCCGGAGAGCTGGGCTGGCAGGCTGGACCAGGCGGAGTGCCGCACGCCGGCCTCGGCCAGCACGCCTTGCGCCGCCCCGTCGCCGAGCAGGTCCCTGGCCTGCTCGAGCAGCGTGCTGTGGGGACTGAGCCCCCGCCCTCGCTGTGGCACCGCGACCAGCTTGAGGCCCGGCGCGTACGCCAGCTGCGCGCGCGGGTCCTCGCTGGCGCGCTCGCCCGCGATCAGCGACAGCAACGTGCTCTTGCCGCTGCCGTTGGGGCCGAGCAGCGCGATGCGGTCACCGGCGTCGAGCCGCACAGCGGCGTCGTCGAGCACGCCCGTCACGCGGAGATGATCGGCGCTCACCAGGCGCCCTCGCACCCGACTGCGCCGCTCGGTGGCTGCAGCGGCGGCGCGGCCGCCCGTCGCGCGACGAGCGCCGAGGCGCGCGAGGTCGCGCGCGATGCGCTCGACGCGCCTGGCCTCGGCGGCCCGCTGCCGCTGACGCCTGGCCTCGGCCGAGCTCAGGCGGCGGGCCGTTGCGCGGTCGTAGTCGCCACTCTCGAGCCGCAGGCGACCATCGGCCAGGAAGGCCGTCTTGGTGGTGGCAGCCGACAGCAGCGCCCGGTCGTGGCTCACCACCAGCAGCGCGCCGACCCGCC
This sequence comes from uncultured bacterium, assembly GCA_964596625.1. Taxonomy (GTDB): domain Bacteria; phylum Deinococcota; class Deinococci; order Deinococcales; family Trueperaceae; genus DASRWD01. Next base: position 28,596 of record CAZQVC010000009.1, read on the forward strand.
GCGCGAGGTGCTGCTCGAGCCAGACCCGCGCGTCGATGTCGAGGTTGTTGGTCGGCTCGTCGAGCAGCACGACGTCGGCCTCGGCAGCGAGGACGGCGGCCAGCGCGAGGCGCTGACGCTCCCCGCTCGACAACGCCGCTGCCGGCTCCTGGTGCCGCGCCTCGGGGAAGCCCAAGGCCGCGAGGATCTCGCGGACGCGGGCCTCGGCGCCGTAGCCGCCGAGACGCTCGTGCTCGGCGCTCAACCAGGCGTGCTGCTCGCCCCGTTCCTCGCCTGCCGCGATGCGCGACTCCTCGCTCGCCAGCCGGCGCCTGAGCGCGAAGAGCTCGTCGAGGCCGGCGCTCGCCGCCTGGAGCACGCTCCCCGACGCCGGCTCCGCCGCGGTCTGAGGCAGGTGCGCGACCCTCACCCCGGGAGCCCTCACCACCTCGCCCTCCACGGGCCGCTCGAGGCCGGCCAGCAGGCGGAGCAGCGTGCTCTTGCCGCTGCCGTTGCTGCCCACCAGGCCGATGCGGTCGCCCTCGGCGATGCTCAGGCTGAGGCGGTCGAACAGCAGCCCCGCCCCCGGCGACCGGCTGCGGAATCGGGTCAAGGCCCTTGCTCTGATCAGTTCCACTTGGTGATCACGACCGTCGCGCCGCTTAGAGACCGAGCGGCGCTGGATGGCATCTTATGCTTCGGCCATGAAGCGCTTCACCGGCCGAGGGGCGAACCAGCCGTTCGCCTGCGCCAACTGCGGGGCCGAGGTCGCGCCGCTGCGCAGCGGGGGCTACCGCAACCACTGCCCAGTGTGCCTGCACTCGCTGCACGTCGACGTCAACCCCGGTGACCGCGCCGCCGACTGCGGCGGCCTGCTGGAGCCGGTCGGCGTCGAGCACTCCGCGAAGAAGGGCTGGGTGCTCGTCCACCGCTGCCGGCGCTGCGGCGCGGTGCGGCGCAACCGCGCTGCGCTCGACGACCCGGAGCAGCCCGACGACTACGAGGCGATCGTCGCGCTGAGCACCCGCTGAGCGCTAACGGCCGTTGGTAGACTCGCCCATGGCGTACCAGACCCTAAAGCTCGACCGGCGCGGCGCCGCCCTGCGGATCACGCTCGACCGGCCGGAGGTCCTCAACGCGCTGTCGCTCGAGCTGCTCGAGGAGCTGGCCGACGCGCTCACGGGCCCCGCGGCCGAGCCGGACGTCAGGGCCGTGCTCATCACCGGCGCCGGCCGCGGCTTCAGCGCCGGCGCCGACCTGGCCGTCACCCCCGTCGACGCCGACATCGGCCCGCTCCTCGAGCGCTACTACCATCCGGTGATCGGCGCCATCCAGCGGCTCGAGAAGCCGGTGGTGGCCGGCGTCAACGGCGTGGCCGCCGGCGCCGGCCTGAGCCTCGCGGTGGCCTGCGACCTGCGCATCGCGTCGAGCGAGGCGCGTTTCGCGCTGGGGTTCACCGGCATCGCCCTGGTCATGGACGCGGGCTGCAGCTACTTCCTGCCGCGCCTGATCGGGGTCGGGCGCACCATGGACCTGGCGCTGAGCAACCGCCGCGTGGAGGTCGAGGAGGCTTTGCGCATCGGTCTGGTCGAACGCCAGCTGCCCGCCGAGGGGTTCGAGGAGGCGGTCTGGCAGGCGGTGTCTGACATCGCGAGTGGTCCGACGCTCGCCTACTCGCTGGTCAAGCGCGAGCTGCAGGCCTCTCTCGACAACGACCTGCCCAGCCAGTTGAGCCTCGAGTCCGCCGCCCAGGCGAGCGCCGCTGCCAGCCGCGACGCCCGCGAGGGCGTGACGGCCTTCCGCGAGAAGCGCCCGCCGACGTTCGAGGGGGCCTGAGGGTGGCCGCGGTCCGCCACGCCGACATCATCTTCCACGGCTCGGTCCTGACCATGGACCCGGGGCAGCCTCGGGCGGAAGCGGTCGCCATCGGCGGCGGGCGGGTCCTCGCGGTCGGCAGCAGCAGCGAGGTGCACCGCTTCGCCGGCCCGGCCACCGAGGTCGTCGAGCTCGGCGGGGCCTGCCTGCTGCCGGGCTTCCACGACGCGCACGTCCACCTCACCGGCTACGGGCTGTCCCTCGGACAACTCGACCTCTCCGAGGCCACCACCTTCGAGCAGGCGCTCGACGCCGTGGCGACGCACGCCGGCTCACTGCCCCCGGGCGCGTGGGTCCGCGGTGGCGGCATCGCGCTCAACACCTGGGGCCTCGCGACCATCGGCGACCGCGAGGCCGAGGCTCTGGAGGCGGCGGTCCGCGGGCGGCCGGCCCTGATCGACAGCCAGGACCACCACTCCTCCTGGGCCAGTCGACGGCTGCTCGAGCTCGCCGGCATCGGACCCGACACGAGCTCGCCGCAGGACGGCCGCATCGAGCTCGGCGAGAGCGGTAGACCGACCGGTCTGTTGCTGGAGGAGGCGCGCGAGCTGCTGCGCGGCGTCGTGCCGCCGTACTCGCGAGTCGAGCTGCGCAGCGCCCTGCGGGCCGCGGGCGAGCGGTTCGCGTCGCACGGCGTCACCACCGTGCATCACATGGCAGCCGAGCCGCCCGAGTACTTCCGCGAGATGGCGCTGGTCGCCAGCGACGACGCGTACCCTCTGCGGGTGTGGGCCTGCGTGCCACAGCAGCTCATCGAGGCTGCCGCTGCGCTGGGCGTGGCCACCGGCCTGGGCGGCGACAACTTCGCCGTCGGCGGCGCCAAGTTCTTCGCCGACGGCGCGCTCGGCAGCAAGACGGCCTGGATGCTGGAGCCGTACGCCGGCAGCGACGGTGTTGGCATGGCGGTCGACGGGCCCGAGATCCTCGCCGAGCGGATCCCGCTGGCGATCGACGCAGGCCTCACGCCCGTCGTCCACGCCATCGGCGACGCCGCGGTGAGGGCCACCGTCGACGCGTTCGCCGCGGTGCGCGAGGAGCTCTCACGAGCCGGCCTGCGACCCCGCCTCGAGCACGCGCAGCACATGCACGAGTCCGACGTCGCCCGCGCCGGCGCACTCGAGCTCGTGGCCTCGGTGCAGCCCATCCACCTCACGTTCGACCTCGCCGGCATCGAGGCCGTCCTGCCCGACAGGATCGAACGCGCCTACCCGGTGCGCTCGCTGGTCGCGGTCGGCGCGAGGCTGGCCTTCGGCTCGGACGCCCCGGTCGCCTCGCCCGACGTCTTCGCCGGGCTGCGGGCCGCCTGCCGGCGGACCGCGGCCTCGGGGGCCAGGCTCAACGCGTCGGAGGCGATCTCACCCGACATGGCGCTGGCCGCCTACACCGTCGGCGCCGCCTACGCCATAGCTCGAGAGGGCCGCTCCGGCATGCTGCGGCCCGGCTACGACGCCGACCTGGTGCTGCTCTCGCACGACCCGCTGGTCGGGCTCGACGGGCTCACGGTCGTCGCCACGGTCAAGGGCGGAGCCGTCACTTACGGCGAGCTTCCGTGAGCGGCGCGGTCTGGTTCGCCAGCTCCTTCCAGGCAGTCTCGTAAGGCGCGCCGAGCCTCGCTAGTCGGCGTAGAGCTCCAGCTCCGGCACCCGTCCAGCGCCCCCGACCGCCTCCTCGCCCGCGGCTCGGCCTGACGCGGGCCTGCCGACGGACATCAGGTAGAGGGCGGCGTCGACGACCGCGTCGACCTTGATCCACTTGGCGAAGTCGGCGTTGGGCATCGCCTGGCGATTGGGCGGGGTGTCGATGGTGCCCATCGGGTGCAGGATCGAGGCGCCGATGCCCGTGGCCTTGAGCTCGGCCGACAACGAGCGGAAGTACGCTGCCAGGGCCGCCTTGGCCGCCGCGTACGCCGTGCGACCGGCCGACGCCTGCAGCGCCGCGCCGGCGCCTACCGCGAGCAGGAAGCCGCTGCCGCGGTCCCGCATGCTGGGCAGCACGGCCTTGCTCGCCACGACCGCGCTGTAGAAGTTCTTCGACATCATCTCGCTCAGGTCGCCCAAGCCCGACTCGGTCGCGGGCCTCACGGTGAAGCCGCCCGCGAAGTTGAGCAGCGCGGCGGGGTGCCCGAAGCGCTCGTTCGCCGCGGTGATGGCCGACCTGGCGGCCTCCTCGTCGTCGAGGTCGGCGCCGAACGCGTCTACGTGGGCCTCTTCGAGGGACGTCAGTTCGGCCAGCTTGTCGAGCGCAGCGCGCTCCTTGCCCGGCCGGGTCAGCAGCGCGACCGGCCAGCCGCGCCTCAGGAAGGCGGCGGCCACCGACGGCCCGACGGAGCCGCCGGCCCCGGTGACGGCGATGTAACCCTGTTCAGCGGTGGCGGTGTGGTCGCGGGCGGCGTGGAGGTCGGGGGAGAGGTCAGCGTCAGGTCTCGTCACGTTGCTTGGAGTCTATTACCAGAACGCTTCCGCGGGCCGCGCGGGGGAACGGGCGCGGCCCTCCGCGACCGGCGGCGAACGAGGTCGATGGCTATACTTCCGGCGTGAGCGTCCATCAGCCGACCCCCCTGGCCGACCACGCCGAAGCCGCGCCGCTCGACGAGCTGCTGTCCCGCGCGAGGACCGCGTCGAAGCGCCTGGCGAGGGCCGACCGCGACGCCGCGCTCCTCGCGATCGCCGACGGCCTGGAGCGCGACGCCGCTGCGATCCTTGAGGCGAACGGCGCCGACGTCGCGGCCGAGCGTGAAGCCGGCACGCCGGCACCGCTGGTCGACCGCCTGACGCTCGACCCCCAGCGACTGGCGAGCGTGGCCGACGCGGTCCGTCAGGTCGCCTCGCTGCCCGATCCGGTCGGCAGGGTGCTCGACGGCAGGACGCTCGACAGCGGGCTGAGACTGCGCAAGGTGACCGTGCCGTTCGGCGTGATCGGCATGATCTACGAGTCGCGCCCCAACGTCACCGTCGACGCGGCCGTGCTCGCCCTCAAGGCCGGCAGCGCGGCCGTGCTGCGCGGCTCTTCGAACGCGCTGCGCAGCAACCGCGCGCTCGTCGCCAGCCTCCGGCGAGCGCTGGCGTCGACCGGCGTGCCCGCGGACGCCGTGCAGCTGATCGACTCGCCCGACCGCTCCCTGGTAACCGGGCTGCTCACCGCCAACGGCAAGGTCGACCTCGTCATCCCGAGGGGCGGCGCCGGACTCATCCAGCACGTCGTGCAGCACGCCACGGTGCCGGTGATCGAGACCGGCGTCGGCAACTGCCACGTCTACGTCGACCTCGGCGCCGACCTCCAGGTGGCGGAAGCGATCGTGCTCAACGCGAAGACGCAGCGGCCCGGGGTGTGCAACGCGGCCGAGTCGCTGCTGGTCCACGAGGCCGAGGCCAGGCGTTTCCTGCCCGGGCTGCTCCGCGCGCTCAGCCGCAACGGGGTCGAGCTCGTCGGCTGCGAGCGGACCTTGGCCCTGCTGCCGGAGCTCGCGCCCGAGCTCACCGCAGACGTGCCGCTCGCGACCCAACTCGACTGGGAGACCGAGTACCTCGACCTCAAGCTGGCGGTAAGGGTCGTCTCCGACCTCGACGAGGCGCTCGAGCACATCGACCGCTTCGGCACGCGCCACAGCGAGGCGATCGTCACCAACGACCTGGGGAGGGCCGAGCGGTTCCGCCAGGAGGTCGACGCTGCTGCGGTGTTCGTCAACGCGTCGACGCGCTTCGCCGACGGCTTCGAGTTCGGCCTCGGCGCCGAGATCGGCATCAGCACGCAGAAGCTGCATGCCCGCGGCCCGATGGGCTTGGCCGAGATGGTGACCTACAAGTACCTGCTCGACGGCGAGGGCCAGACCAGGCACTAGGGCCCGCGAGCGGGCGTGCCCGTCGACACCGCCGACGCGGTAAGAAACGTGTCAGCCTGAGACTCCTAACGTTGGTTCATGGGGGTCTCATGAGAAACGACGAGGTCTCGGCAGAAAGTCCGTCGCGGCTGCCCACCCGGCTCGAGCGCCGCATGCAGTTCGTGCTCGGCCCCAGGCCGGCCGAAGGCTTCGCGGGTTGGCGCACCACCGGGGTGGCCGGCGGCCTGTGCCTCAGCCATCACCCCGACCTCAAGGTCACGACGGTCTCGGACAGCGCGGTGACGCTCACGCTGCTCGGCTTCGTCCTCGACCCCGAAAGGCCGCGAGACGACGACGCGGCGATCTTGCGACGCCTGCTGCCCTCGGTCGGCTCCGACGCCCCGCACCACGCCTTGTACGAGGCCCTGGCAGAGGTCGGCGGACGCTACCTGCTGCTCGTCGCCGCCGGCAGCGGCGTGCAGGCCGTGGGCGACGCTTCCGGCTCACTCCAGCTCTTCTACGCCTCCGTGGAGGGCCGCACCTGGGGCGCGGCGCAACCCGACCTCCTGGCGGACCTCGGCGGCTTCGAGGAGGAGCCGGAGGCGCTCGAGTTCATCGAGGGCATGAAGGCGGTCGTCGAGGAGCACTACTGGCCGGTCGACAGCACCCCGTACGCCGAGGTGCGTCGCCTGCTGGCCAACCACGTCCTCGACCTGCGCAGCGGCGCGGTGCGGCGCTACTGGCCGCGCGAGTCGCTCGTGGAGCGCAGCGTGGCCGAAGTCGTCGAGCCGGTCGGCAGGCGGCTCTCGGGGCTCATGGAGGCCGCAGCGCACCGCTTCGAGCTGTCGATGGGGGTCAGCGCCGGCCTCGACAGTCGTCTGATGCTGGCGGCCTCCCGCGGCGTCCTCGACCGGATGGTCTTCTACACCGGCCAGAGCCGCAGGCGCAACGCTCGCCACCCCGACGTCGCCATCCCCAAGCGCATGCTCCGGGACGTCGGCGCCGAGCACCACGTGATCGCCAACGACAGCCGGGTGTCGGACGACTTCCTCGCGATCTACCAGCGCAGCGTGCCTCACGTGCACCTGCAGCGCGCGCCCGGTCTCGAGCGGCAGCACGCCAAGTACCGGCTAGGCCGCGTCGCCGTCCTCGGCAACACCTCGGAGAACGCCAGGGGCATCTACCGCTCGGCCAAGCGCCCGCCCGTGCCGAGGGAAGGGATGACCGCCGCCTACTGCGCGACGCTCGCCAACATGAGCCACCCGTACGCCGAGCGGCAGTTCGCCCGGTGGGCCGGCGAACTAGACCTCCCGAGCGGCTACGACGCGAGAGAGCTGCTCTTCTGGGAGAACAGGACCGGCAGCTGGTTCGCTCACAACGTCACGGAGTTCGTCATCGCCTGGCAGGACGTCTTCCTGCCGTTCAACTGCCGCGCTTTGCTGGTCGATCTGCTGTCCGCCCCGGCGGCCTCTCGCGTGAAGCCGGCCACCGAGCTCTACACGGCGGTGGTCGCGGACCTGTGGCCGGAGCTGCTGGCGTACCCGATCAACCCGGTGAGTCCCTGGATGAAGCTGCGGCGCAGTACGTACCTGTTCCTCAGGGACGTCAAGCGCGATGTGCTGCGAGCCGTCAAGACCCCGGCGAAAGCCACCTTGAACTAGGCAAGAGTCGCGTCCTGGACGGCCAAAACCGTTTGACCTGCACCTTCTGGAAAGGGTAGAATGAGTCGTTTGGGCGGCGCTCTTCGCGGGCCCGCCCGGGAGGTGCTTTGAGCGCATATACCGCACATGACATCAAGGTCCTGAGGGGCCTCGAAGGTGTACGTAAACGGCCGGCGATGTACGTCCAGGGCGGCACCGGCGTCGACGGCTACCACCAGCTGCTGACCGAGATCATCGACAACGCCATCGACGAGGTGCTGGCCGGCGAGGCCGACACCGTCGAGGTCACCCTCAACGAAGACGGCTCGGCCAGCGTCGCTGACAACGGCCGCGGCATCCCCATCGACATGATGGAGGCCGAAGGCAAGCCCGCCATCGAGGTCATCTTCACCGAGCTCCACGCCGGCGGCAAGTTCGGCGAGGGCGCGTACAAGGTCTCCGGCGGCCTTCACGGCGTCGGCAGCTCCGTCGTGAACGCCCTCTCCACTCGCTTCATCGCCGAGGTCCGCCGCGACGGCAAGCAGTACCGCATCGCCTTCGAGAACGGCGAGGTCGTCGAGCCGCTGCAGGTGATCGGCTCGGCGCCCAAGAGCGCGCACGGCTCGACCGTGACCTTCTACCCCAACCACGCGATCTTCCGCGACGTGGAGGGCTTCGACTACGCCCGCGTCCGCCGGCGCATGCGCGAGCTGGCCTTCCTCACGGGCGGCGTGAGGATCATCCTCGAGGACCGTCGCGGCGCCGAGATCAAGCGTGAGGAGTTCTACGAGAAGGGCGGCGTCGCGGCCTACGCGCAGGCGCTCACCAAGGACGCCAAGACCCTCTACGACAAGCCGATCGGCATCAAGGGCACCGCGTCCATCGACACCGACAGGGGGCCACAGCAGGTCGAGGTCGAGGTCGGCATGATGCACACCAGCGGCTACGGCCAGACGGTGCTCACCTACGCCAACATGATCACCAACCGCGACGGCGGCACCCACCTCACGGGCTTCAAGGGCGCCTACACCCGCGTGCTCAACGCGTACGCCAAGAACAAGAACCTGCTCAAGAAGGGCGACGCCGCCCCCACCGGCGACGACTTCCTCGAAGGCATCAACGCCGTCATCTCCGTCAAGCTGCAGGAGCCGCAGTTCGAGTCGCAGGCCAAGGTCAAGCTGCTCAACCCCGAGGCCCAGACCGCGGTGAACTCCGTCGTCTACGAGAAGTTCGCGGAGTACCTCGAGGAGACGCCGAAGGCCGGCAAGGCCATCATCGAGAAGGCGGCGCAGGCCGCACGCGCCCGCGAGGCTGCCCGCAAGGCCCGCGACCTCGTGCGCCGCGCCAACCCGCTCGAGAACGACGACCTGCCGGGCAAGCTGGCCGACTGCCAGTCACAGGACCCGTCGGTGAGCGAGATGTACATCGTCGAGGGCGACTCGGCCGGCGGCAGCGCGAAGCAGGGCAGGGAGCGGCGCTTCCAGGCCATCTTGCCGCTCAGGGGCAAGATCCTCAACGTGGAGAAGGCGAACCTCGGCAAGATCCTCAAGAACGCCGAGATCAGGGCGATGATCGCGGCCATCGGCGCCGGCATCGAGGGCACGGGCGAAGACGCCCACTTCAACCTCGACGAGGTGCGCTACCACCGCATCATCATCATGACCGACGCCGACCACGACGGCTCGCACATCCGCACGCTGCTGCTCACCTTCTTCTACCGCTACATGCGCCCCCTGATCGACGCCGGCTACCTCTACATCGCGCAGCCGCCGCTGTACGGTGTGAAGGTCGGCCGCTCGAAGGACATCCAGTACGTCTTCGACGAAGCCGACCTGGTGCAGCTCACCAGGGCCAACCGCGACAAGAAGCTCGAGATCCAGCGCTTCAAGGGCCTCGGCGAGATGAACCCGGAGCAGCTCTGGGAGACCACCATGAACCCCGAGACCAGGGTCCTCAAGCGCGTCACCATCGAAGACGCCCTCGAGGCCGGCGAGGTCTTCGAGACGCTCATGGGCACCGAGGTGCCGCCCCGCCGGCAGTTCATCGAGGAGCACGCGCACCTCGCGCGCTTAGACGTCTAGTTTCGCCACGACTTACTGCAATACCTTCAGGGCGCCCGGCGATCCGGGCGCCCTTACCTTTGGCCGCTACGCCGTCAGGCGACCAGGTTCTTTGGCTCGCGCCCGGCGAGGACCGCCACCACCGCCTCGGCGCACAGCCTGGCCATCGCGGTCCTCGTCTCGAGCGTCGCCGAGCCGAGGTGCGGGCTCAGCACGACGTTGGGCAGGTCGAGGAGGCGTCGCTCGACCTCGGGCTCGCGTTCGAACACGTCGAGGCCGGCGGCCGCCAGCCGCCTCTCGGCCAAGGCCTCGGCCAGGGCGGCCTCGTCGACCACGGGCCCCCTCGCCGTGTTGACCAGCACCGCGCTCGGCTTCAGCTTCGCCAGCGCAGCGGCGTCGATGAGGTGGTGGGTCTCGGGCGTCAGCGGGCAGTGCAGGCTGACGAAGTCGCTCGTCGTCAGCAGCTCGTCGAGGTCGACCCAGCGCGCGCCCGTCTCCCGCTCCGCACGCTGGTCGCGTGAGCGGTTGTGGTACAGCACCTCGAGCTCGAAGGCTCGCGCGCGGCGCGCTACGGCCGAGCCGATCCGGCCCATGCCGACGATGCCGAGTTTCGCTCCCGTGACCTGAGCTCCCAGCAGCTGCTGAGGCTGCCAGCCGCTCCAGCCACCGCCACGGACCAACCTGTCGCCCTCCAGCACGCGGCGAGCCGCGGCCAGCAGCAGGGCGAACGCGAAGTCGGCCGTGGCGGCCGTCAGGACGTCGGGAGTGTTCGCAACCCTCACGCCTTTGTCGCGGCAGGCGTTTAGATCGACGTTGTCGTAGCCGACGGCGTAGTTCGCGACGACCGCGAGCTGCGGCCCGGCGGCGTCGAGCAGCTCGGCGTCGACCGTGTCGCTCATCAGCGTGACGAGGGCGTGCGCGCCCGGCACCAGCGTCAGCAGCTCCGCGCGAGACGGGGCCTCGTCAGCCTGGCGCATCGCGACGTCGAGGCCGGCCTCGTGTAGCTCGGTGAGGCCGGCCTCGGGTAGCCGTCTTGTGATGATGACGCGCTTCACTGCTCCAGGCTGGCCCCTCAGGGCAGGCCGAGCTCGCTGCGCAGGGTGTAGACGTCGTTGAAGCTGAGCTCCTGGCCCCTTCGCTCGGTGACGTCGGCGGCCTGGTAAGGCTCCCAGGTGTCGGGGAGCAGCTCCTCGTTGCCAAACGCGGTCATGACGTGGTTGAGGATGGCGGCAAGCTCGACGTCGCCGAGGTGGGCGTGCGCCGGCATGAGCCCGTTGTAGACCTGCCCGTCCACCTCGATCTGCCCCATGAGGCCGTAGAGCAGCACGAGGATGGGGAAGCCGGGGTCGGCGCGGTAGAGCTCGGGAGCGTGCCCGGCAAGCGGCGGGAAGGCTCCCGGGATGCCCTGGCCGTCGTCCTGATGGCAGGAGGCGCACACCGCGTAGGCGGTCGCGCCGTCGACCGGCTGCGGGGCGCCGGCCTCCGCGGCGCCGGCCTCGCCACCAGCTGGCGCGCCCTCGGCCGTCTCACCGTCGGCTGCCTCGGCGGCCGGCGCCGCTGCAGCGCCGGCGCGGGCGAAGCCCGGGTCCTGCACACCGCGCTGCGCCACGAGAGCCATGGCGTGATCGATGTCGATCCGCGCCCTGCCGTCATCGAGCATCGCGTAGCCCTCGAGCTGGCCGGCGGCCTCGGCGACCGCGCCCTGGAACTCGGAGTCGTCGAGGACCTCGAACTTGCCCTGCGGCCGCGAGGTGGCGAGCAGCAGCAGGCCGAGGAGCACGACGACCATGCCGACGGCGGAGAGGAGGAACGCGGTCCTCACCTGCGCCTCGCTGAACAGGTACTGGCGCGTCGGCTCTACCGGCGTGCCGCTGTCCGGCGGGCTGCCGAGCTGGTCGTGCTGCTGCTGATGCCCGTGGTCGTGCTGGTGCTCGTGCTCGTGGTCGTGGTTGTCAGTCATGGTGCTCCGCGGTCGCTGCCACCAGGCGCGGGTCGTTCACAGGCAGGATGTTGCGCGTGCTGAGGAAGCGCGCGAAGGCCGCCAGCCAGATGCCCCCGATGCCGACGAACAGCAGCACGTCGGAGAGGGTGAGCGCGAAGCCTTGGCGCTCGAAGGTGGGGGCGATGAACCAGAAGTAGTTGAGCAGCTGCGTGAACAGCGACCAGATCGACACCAGGATCAAGGCCCTGCGCTTGCGCTTGACCCAGCGCGAGAACAGGATCATGAACGGCGCGAAGAAGCCGAAGAAGAGCAGGAAGGCGCTGACGCCCACCCAGGACGGGCCGAGCCGGACGACGTACCAGCTGGCGGTCTCGACGACGTTGTTCGACCACAGGATGATCAGCTGCGAGACCTGCACGTACGCCCAGAACATCGTGATGGCCATGAGGAAGTTGCCGAGGTCCTGCAGGCGCCGCGGCGTGAGCAGCGCGTCGATGGAGGCGTTGCGCTCGGCCAGCATGACGATCACGACGATGATGAACGCGATGGCGGTGATGGCCTGGCTGGCCATGATGATCACCGGGTAGATGCCCGAGAACCAGGTGGGGGTGAGGGACATCGCCCAGTCGATGCCGGCGAAGGTCATGGTCATCACGTACACGACCAGCAGCAGGCCGGACACGTTGCGCAGCCGGTAGCCGAGCTTGCCGGCGTCGCCGTTGGCGGCGTCCTGCCGCGAGGAGAGGCGCCGGTAGAGGAGCGCTACCGCCGTCCAGATGCCGAAGTACAGCACGGCCCTGACGATGAAGAAGGGCAGGTTGAGGTAGGCGGTCTTGGCCGCGACCGTGGCGTGCTCCGCGAGGTAGGCGTCGCTGGTCCAGACGAAGAGCTGGGGCGCGGCGATGGCCAGCGGGACGAACAGCAGGCCCATGATCGGGATGACCGCGACCGCCGCCTCCAGCGGCCTGGCGATGATCGGTCCCCAGGGGCCGCCGGCGAGGTGCTGGACGATGAGCATGACCATCGCGCCGAGCGAGAGCCCGAGCCAGAACAGGAACGACATCAGGTACGACTGGAAGAAGCCGGACTCGGTGGCGAACCCGAGCACGATCGCGCCCAGCAGCGCCACCACGCCGACGCCGAGGCCGGCGGTCTGGAGCCTGGCCGTCTCCGGCGGGGTGAGCTGCAACGCCGCTGGCCGCTGGCCGCCGAGGTGCACGCTCATCGGCTCGCCTCCAGCTGGGTCGTGGCGGTCCGCGCCTGGTCCTCGTCTAGCACAGCGTCCTCCGGGATGTCTGCGGGGTCGGCGTTCTGGCTGAGCTGCAGCGCCTTGACGTAGGCCGCGATGGCCCAGCGGTCGGCGGCTGAGATGCGCGAGGCGTAGCTGAACATGCGACCGAAGCCGTTGGTCATGGCTGAGAAGTAGTAGCCGACGGGCGCGTCGAGCAACCGCTCGGTGGTCACGAACGAGGCCGGTTGCGGGAAGCCGCGGCGCACCGTGGCGCCGAGCCCGTCGCCGTTGTAGTTGTGACACGGCGAGCAGTAGATGTCGTAGCGCTCCTGGCCGCGCTGCAGCAGCTCGACGCTGAGCTCGACGGGCAGCTCGGTGAGCATGCCGTTCGGCCCCTGGCCCGTGAGGAAGGCCGGCTCGAGGGCGCCGAACTCACGCGAGACGGTGTTGGGGACGGGCGCGCGCATGGCCGCGCCGTCGTCGAAGAACGGGCTCGCCTGGAACGCGTCGGCCCGCGGCTGGTCGTACATGTTGCGGCCGCAGGCGCTGACCAGCAGCGTGAGGGCGGCGAGCAGGAGGGCGAGGCGCGCGGTGCGGTGACTTCTCGCCATCAGCGCTCGACCTCCGAGACGCGCTCGGGTGAGAGGCTCTCGAGGAAGGCCCGGGTCTTCTCGAGGTCGAACTGCGCGTCGCGGCTCTCGATCGCGAGGAAGAACTTGTCGCGGCCCGCGTTCTCGAACCCCGGCGTGTTGAAGATCGAGTGGTAGGGGCGCGGCAGGCCGTTGCGGAAGATCATCCCCAGGCCGGCTGTGAAGGCGGAGAAGAGGATGGTGAGCTCGAAGGTGATGACGATCCAGTTCGGCCAGCTGTTGAGCGGCTTGCCGCCGATGATGAGTGG
>CAZQVC010000010.1:0-7878 GCA_964596625.1 uncultured bacterium
CCCAAACGCATGATCGCGCCCTTACCAAACTGCCGCTCGATCTGCGAAACAGCCGAGTTCAATGCGCTAACGCGGTCTCTATCCATGTGCGCCCCTCCAGCTCAGGCCTGCCTGATGACAGCCTTAAAGAGTACCTTAAATACTAAGGTCTCAGGCCGCTTCACTGCAAGGGGCTGGGCATCATGCTCGCCGGAGACCTGCCTAGTGCACGCCGGCTAAGGCCGCCTACTGCCGCAGTGGCCCTTAGGCCAGGGCCGTGGCCTTTGGGCCAGGGCCGTGGCCTTCAGGCCAGGAGCGTCTCGCGCACCGCGGCCAGTACCCTGGCAGCGTCGGGCCGGTAGTGGTGCTCGACCGCGGTGAACGGCGGGTACGGCGCGTCCCAGCCCGCCACCCTGCCCACCGGCGCGTGCAGCTCGTAGAACGCCTTCTCGCCGATCCGCGCGGCGATCTCGGCGCCGAAGCCGCCGGTCCTGGCGGCTTCGTGCACCACGACCGCGCGCCCGGTCCTTCTGACACACTCGAGCAGCGTGGGCTCGTCGAGCGGCACCAACGTCTCGACGTCGACGACCTCGAGCTCGACGCCCTCGCGCGCAGCCACCGCCGCGGCCGCCAGACAGACCTCGACCATGCCGCCGTAACAGATCAGCGTCAGCGCGTCTCCCGGCCGGACCACCCGGGCCTTGCCGAGCTCGTGCCGGTACGCGGAGCCCGGCACCTCCTGGCGCTGGGCCCGGTAGAGCTTGATGGCTTCGAGGAAGAAAACCGGGTCGGGGTCGTCGATGGCGGCGAGCAACAGGCCCTTGGCCCGCTCCGGCGACGAGGGGATGACGACCTTGACCCCCGGCGTGTGGGTGAGCAGCGCCTCGGGTGAGTCGGCGTGCTGCTCGGGGGTGTGGACGCCGCCGCCGTAAGGCGCCCTTATCACCAACGGCACGGTGTAGCGACCGCGGGTGCGGTGGCGGTAGCGGCCGACGTGCGACAACACCTGGTCGAGCGCCGGGTAGAGGAAGCCGGCGAACTGGATCTCCGCGACCGGACGCAGGCCCGCGAGGGCCAGGCCGACCCCGAAGCCCACGATGCCGGACTCGGCCAGCGGGGTGTCGAAGACGCGGCTCTCGCCGTGCTTGAGCTGGAGGCCGTCGCTGGCCCGGAACACTCCGCCCATGCGGCCGACGTCCTCGCCGAACAGCACTACGCGCTCGTCCTCGGCCAAGGCCTGGTCGAGAGCCTGGTTGATGGCCTGGACCATGGTGAGGCTGGCCGGCTCGAGCTCCGTCTCCTCCGCCGGCGTGCCCGCGGCGCGCGGCTCCTCGACCGCAACGGGGCCCGGTTCCACCGCGTCAGCCGAGCCCACGGCGCCAGCGTCACGAGGATCGCCCGACGCGCGGCTCATCGCAACGCCTCCCAGGCCCCAGCCTGCTCGGCCGACATCTTCTCGAACACGTGCTCGACGATCGTCTCGGCCGCCGGCAAGGGCTGCGCGTCGGCCGCCTCGAGGGCCGCCGCGAACTCGGCTGCGAGCTCGGCCTTCAGCCCCTCCTCGGCCTCGTCGTCCCAGAGCTCGAGTCCTCTGAGCAGCTTGTCGAGCCTGACCAGCGGCTCGTTGGCCTCGTGCTCAGCGGTGCGCGCCTCGTCGCGGTAGCGCTTGGGGTCGTCGCTGGTGGTGTGGGGAGCGATGCGGTACGTGACCGCCTCGATGAGCGACGGTCCGGCCCCCTCCCTGGCGCGCTCGACGGCCTCACGCGCCGCCAGGCTCACCGCGATGAGGTCGTTGCCGTCGACGGTGGTCCCCGGCATGCCGTAGCCGGCAGCGCGCTCGGAGATCCTGGGGTTCCCCATCTGACGCGAGGTCGGCACGCTGATGGCCCAACCGTTGTTCTGCACCACGAAGACGACGGGGGCCCGGTACACCGCCGCCATGTTCAGCGCCTCGTGGAAGTCGCCCTCGGAGCTGCCGCCGTCGCCGACGTACGCCATGGTGACGGCGCCGTCGCCGGTGAGCGTGCTGGCGTGAGCCAGCCCGACGGCGTGCGTGAGCTGCGACGCTATCGGCACGTAGAACGGCAACAGCCGCAGGTCGGCGGGGTACTCCCAGCCCGCCGGGTGGGCCCGCCAGTAGAGGATGGCCGTGCTGAGCGGCAGGCCGTGCGTGAGCGCGGCCGCGGTCTCGCGGTAGCTCGGCACCAGCCAATCGCCTTCGCGCAGCGCCTGAGCCGTGCCTACCTGCGCCGCCTCCTGACCGCGGAAGGGCGCGTAGACGCCCAGGCGACCTTGCCGCTGGAGCGTGACGGCACGCTCGTCGAAGTGGCGGGCGCGCCTCAGGGCCCTGTAGCCGGCGAGGAGCTGGGCGTGCGGGAGCGGGAGCGCGGAGCCGGGAGGACCGACCAACTCGCCCTCCGGGGACACGTAGCGGCGCGCTTCACTCACTGACCCACCTCCTCGTGGCCGACGCGGACGAACGTCGAACGAGACGCCTAACGAACGATCGTTCGTATAGTATCAGACATGCCGCAGATCGCCCCGCGCACCAACCGCCGTGACGACATCGTGTCGGCTGCGGGAGAGCTGTTCAGCGCCCGCGGCTTCCACGGCACCAGCATGCGCGACCTCGCCAGGAGCCTCGACCTGCAGGGCAGCAGCCTCTACGCCCACTTCGCGTCGAAGGACGACCTCCTGTGGGAGATCGTCGACACCGCCGCGGCCGCCTTCATCGCCGCGGCCGACTCCGTGCCGCGCGACGGCTCCCCGACGCAGCGGCTGAGCGGCCTCATCGCGGCCCACCTGCGGGTGATAAGCAACGAGCTGCCGTACGCCACCGTCTTCTTCCAGGACTGGACCCACCTCAGCGAAGGGCGCAAGACCCGCCTCATCGCGATGCGTGACGCGTACCAGCGGCGCTTCCGCGACGTCATCGCCGACGGCGTGAGGCTCGGCGAGTTCCACACCCCCGACGTCGCCTTGGCGACGCTGGTGGTGCTCTCCGCCCTCAACTTCACCTACCAGTGGCTCGACCCGGCTGGCCGCCTGACGCACGAGCAGTTGGTCGCCAGGTTCACCGAGCAGCTCGTGAGCGGGCTGCGCGGCGACGCGACCACGGCGACGTCGGGTGCGGCAGCCGCCGACCTGGTGTCGGCCGGAGCGAGGTAGCACATGCCCGAAGTACCGAACCCCTCACGCGACGAGGCCGACACCGCGCAGGCACGCGCGTTCGAGGCGCGCATCGCCGCGGGCGAGAAGATCGAGCCGGGCGACTGGATGCCCGAGGAGTACCGCAGGCAGCTGGTGCGCATGATCGGCCAGCACGCGCACTCGGAGATCGTCGGCATGCTGCCGGAAGGCGCCTGGATCACCAGGGCGCCCAGCCTCAGGCGCAAGCTGATCCTCCTGGCCAAGGTGCAGGACGAGGCGGGGCACGGCCAGTACCTCTATCACGCGGCCGAGACGCTCGGCGCCGACCGCGACGAGATGACCATGCAGCTGCTGGCTGGCAAGGCCAAGTACTCCAGCGTCTTCAACTACCCGACGCTCACCTGGGCCGACGTCGGCATGATCGGCTGGCTGGTCGACGGGGCGGCTATCCGCAACCAGCTGATGCTGGCGCAGTGCTCCTACGGGCCGTACTCGCGGGCCATGGTGCGCATCTGCTCGGAGGAGACCTTCCACCACAAGCAGGGCAAGGAGATGGTCATAGCGTACGCGTCCGGCACGCCGTACCAGCGGAAGATGGCCCAGGACGCGCTCGACCGCTGGTGGTGGCCGTCGGTGATGATGCTCGGTCCCCACGACAAGGATTCGCCCAACACGCCGCAGCTGATGCGCTGGGGCATCAAGACCAAGACCAACGACGAGGTGCGCCAGGAGTTCATCGACGAGCACGTGCCGGAGCTGCAGGAAGCGGGGCTCGTCATCCCCGACCCCGACCTGCGCTTCGACGACCAGAGCGGCCACTGGGTGCACGGACCGATCGACTGGGACGAGTTCTGGCGGGTGGTCAAGGGGGGCGGCCAGTGCAACGCCGAGCGCCTCGCCGCGCGGCAGAAGGCCTGGGACGACGGCGCCTGGGTGCGTGAGGCCCTCGAGGCCCACGGCCGGCGCGCGGAGGCCTGATGCGCTGGGAGGTGTTCAAGCAGGACGCCGAGGGCAAGCCTCACCAGGCGGTCGGCTCGGTCCACGCGCCCGACGCGCAGGGCGCCTTGCTCAACGCCCGCCACGTGTTCGTCAGACGGCCCGCCGCCGTGAGCCTGTGGGTGGCGCCGGCCTTTGCGGTGCACTCGTGGTCGGCCGAAGAGCTCGAGCGGGGCCTCGGCGGCGAGCCTCCGGAGCCGGAACCCGCCGACGAGAGCCGAACCTTCCTGGTGTTCGTCAAGACCAGCAACCGGCGCGCGATGACCTTCGTCGACCACGTCGGCGACGTCACGGCCTCCGGCCCGCTGGCGGCGCTCCAGGCGGCAAGGGAGAAGTTCGCCGTCGACCCCGCGCTGGTCTGGTGGCTGGTGCCCGCCTCGCAGATCACGGCCAGCGCCGCCGACGAGGTCGCCTCCTGGTTCGAGCCGGCCCGCGACAAGACCTACAAGCAGCAGTCGGCCTACGGGCGCGTGAGGCCCAAGGCAGACCGGAGCCGGGCCTAGATGAGCGCCCACGTGGCAGCGCCCATGCGCGAGGAGGTGCGCAGCGCGCTCATCGAGCGGCTGACGGCCATGGCCGACGACGAGCTGCTTCTCGGCCACCGCGACTCCGAGTGGACGGGCCACGCCCCCCTGCTCGAGGAGGACATCGCGCTGGCCAACCTGGCGCAGGACGAGATCGGCCACGCCCAGCTCTGGTACGAGCTGCGCGGCGCACTCGACGGCAGCGACCCCGACCGGCTGGTGTTCCAGCGGGCCCCCGAGGAGTACCGGAGCTGCCGCCTCGTCGAGCTGCCGAAGGGCGACTGGGCCTTCACGATGGCCCGCCAGTTCATCTTCGACGCCTACGAGGCCGAGCTGGTGCCGCGCCTGACGCGCAGCGCCTGGACCCCGCTGGCCGAGGCGGCCGCCAAGGTCGCGCGCGAAGAGCTGTTCCACCTGCGCCACAGCGGCCTCTGGTTCGAACGTCTGGCGCTCGGCACCGACGAGTCGCGCACACGGCTCGAGGCGGCGCTGCAGACCGCGTTGCCCGAGCTGCCCGGCCTCCTGGCGCCCCTGAAGCACGACCGCGTGCTGGTCGAGCTCGGCCACCTGCCAGACCCGGCCGAACTTACCGCCGCGGTCTACGACCGGCTCGAGCGCGCGTTCGAGGCAGCCGAGGTGGCAACGGACCTGCTGAGGGCCCAGCGGGCCAGATCGCGCGAAGCGGCGCGGTCGCTGGCAGACGCGACAGCCGCGCTCAACGACCCCGGCGAGGAGCGGCGCGCGCCCGGCCCGGAGCGCAGCGAGCTGCTGGCCGACATGCAGAGCGTGGCCCGCGCCGACCCGGGGGCGCAAGCGTGGTGATGCCGAGCGGCCGTCCGCCGGCAGCCCCGGCGTCCGAACCCGCGGCCAGCGGCCTGGTGGCCGCCGTGTGGCGGGCGCTGAGGAGCGTCACCGACCCCGAGATCCCGGTGCTCGACGTGGTCGAGATGGGCATCGTGCGCGATGTCGAGCTGACCGGCGACGTTCACGGCCGGCGCGTGACGGTGACCATCACCCCCACGTTCTCGGCCTGCCCGGCCATCCACGAGATCGAGCGGGGTGTGCGCGAGGCCGCCTCAGCAGCGGTGGCGGAGGCGGCCGGCGACGGCCGCGGCGCCCAGTCGCCGCCAGCGGTCGAGGTCGTCACCCGTCTCTACCCGCCGTGGTCGAGCGACGACATGACCGACGTTGCCAGGGCGAAGCTCGAGAGGTTCGGCATCGCCCCGGCGCAGCCCCACGGCGGATTGATCGAGCTGGCGCTCGACGCGCCGGTGCGCTGCCCCCGCTGCGGTCACCCCGATACCAGGGTGCGCAACCACTTCGGCTCCACGCTCTGCCGCGAGATCCGCTCGTGCGCCGCGTGCCTGGAGACGTTCGAGCGCTTCAAGCCGCTCTGACGCCGGCGCTGAGCGGGTAGCCGTCGGCCTCGTAGACAGCGTCCGCCGCCCTGCGCCGCTCCTCGATGAGGTCGACCCCGTGCTCGCCGAGGTAGCGCTCGAAGCGCGGCAGGGCCTCGGCCCCGCGCGGGATGCGCCGCAACGCCTCGACGCCGAGCTGCCTCGCGCGGTCTAGCGCCTGGAGCGTGTAGAGCCTGGCCAGTAGAGCCGCCACCTCGGCGTCCTTCCGCCCCTCCAGCTGGCGCGCCCGCAGCAGGCCGGACTCGGCGAGGTACACCAGGCCGCACATGTCGGCGACCCTGGCCATCAGCTCCTGCTCCTGCTCGATGCCCTGCTGGTAGGCCATCGCGCCCATCCCGGCGACCTGCAACGTGGCGAGCTTGAGGCCAGCGAGGGCGGAGCCGGGCCCGGCGGCGCCGCCGGGCTGTGCCTCGCCGTGCCGGCCTGCGCCTTCGCCCGACCCCTCGCGCTGCGCCCCACCCTGCGGGGGCTCGCCCAACATGGCAGCCTGGGCCGGTCCCAGCAGGTCGAGCTGGCCGCGCATGGCCCGCTTGAGCAGCTGGTCTACGGTCAGCTCGCGGTTGATCTCGTTGGTGCCCTCGAAGATGCGGTTGATGCGGCTGTTCCGGTAGGCGGCCTCGATCGGGTAGTCGGCCGAGAAGCCGTAACCGCCGAACACCTGCAGCGCCTCGTCGACCACCCGGTCGAGGATCTCGGAGCCGAACACCTTGATGAACGAGTACTCGACCGCGTACTCGTTGAGCGCGGCCAGCCGCGCGGGCCAAGGGGTCGACTCCGGCAACCCGGCCGCGACCGCGTCCATGTCGCCCGCCAAGCGGTAGACGGCGCTCTCCAGGGCGTAGCACTCGGCCGCCATCGCGCCGATCTTCTCCTTGATGAGGCCGAACTCGGCGATCGGCGAGCCGAACTGGCGCCTCTCCTTGGCGTAGGCCTGGGCCTGGCCGAGCAGCTGCTTGGCGCCGCCCGCGGCCCCCACCGCCAGCTTGAAGCGGCCGATGTTGAGGATGCCGAACGCGATGTGGTGTCCCTTGCCGATCTCGCCCAGCAGGTTCTCGCGGGGGATCCTCGCGCCGTCGAGGGTCACCATGCGGGTCGAGGAGCCCTTGATCCCCATCTTCTTCTCCTCGGCGCCGAAGCCGAGGCCCGGGGTGTCGCGCTCGACCAGGAACGCCGAGAAGTGCTCGCCGTCGACCTTCGCGAACACCGTGAAGAGGTCGGCGAAGCCGGCGTTGGAGATCCACATCTTGTTGCCGCTCAAGACCCACTCCTCGCCGTCGAGCACGGCTCTGGTCTTGGCCGCGAGGGAGTCCGACCCGGAGCCCGGTTCGGTGAGGCAGTAGGCCGCGATCCACTCGCCGCTGGCCAGCCTCGGCAGGTAGCGCCGCTTCTGCTCCTCGGTGCCGAAGTACAGCAGCGGCAGCGTGCCGATGCCGGTGTGGGCGTTGAAGGTCACGTTGAACGAGCCGGAGGCGGCCAGCGCCTCGGTGACGACCGCGGCAGCCGCCTTGCTCGAGCCGAGGCCGCCGTACTCCTCCGGCACCTCGACCGCCAGCAGGCCCAGCTCGCCGGCCTTGGCCATCTTCGCGCGGGAGAGCTCGTAGTCGAGTGACTCCAGGCGCTCCATGTCGGGTGCGATCTCACGGGCGACGAAGGTCCTGGCGGTGTTGGCGAACATCCGCAGCTCGTCGTCGAAGCTCTCCGGGGTGAGGACGCTCGCCGGCGCGCGCTCCTCGATGAGGAAGGCGCCACCGGTAGGCGCTCGACGCGCCTCCTGTTGAGGCTCGATCATGCCAGCTCCTGTACTCGCGCTT
>CAZQVC010000010.1:7978-16739 GCA_964596625.1 uncultured bacterium
CGCTCGACGCGCCTCCTGTTGAGGCTCGATCATGCCAGCTCCTGTACTCGCGCTTGTCGTGCCGGTCGACCCGGCCCTCCCAGCGCGCCACGATGCGATATGTAGTGGCGCCGATCATACCAGGGCCGCCGGCGCGCTCTGCTGAGCGTCTTGCCCTGCCGCGCGCCTAGAACGGGCTCTTCACGTAGCCGCCGTCGACCAGCAGCGTCTGGCCGGTGATGTACGAAGCTCGCTCCGAGGCGAGGAAGGCCGCGGCCGACGCGATCTCCTCGGGGCGCGCCAACCTGCGGCTGGGGATGGTGGCGACCAGCGCCTCCTTGTCGCGCTCGTCTCTAAACAGCTCGTTCAGCCGCTCTGTCGCGGTGTAGCCGGGAGCGACGCAGTTCACCGTCACGCCGTCGGCCGCCACCTCGGTCGCCAGCGTCTTGGCGTAGGCCGTGAGCCCGGAGCGCATGGCGTTCGACAGCGTGAGGTCGGCGATGGGTTCGCGTACCGAGAGGCTGGTGACGGCCAGGATGCGGCCCCAACCCCGGCGCCTCATGGCCGGCAGGGTGCCCTCGACCAGGCGGACGAACGACATCAAGGTGAGCTCGTACGCGGCCCGCCACTGCCCCTCGCTCAGCGTGCTCGGCAAGCCCTTCGGCGGTCCGCCCGCGTTCGCCACGAGCACGTCGGGCTCCCCTTCGACGTCCCGCACCTCGCGCAGCAGCGCGCTGAGCTCCGCGGCCTTCGACAGGTCAGCTGCAACGCCCCTGACCGTGCCGCCTCCGGCGGCCAGCTCCCTCGCAGCCTCCTCGAGGCGCTCCTCACCGCGCGCGTTGATGACGACGCTCGCGCCTTCCGCGACCAGCGCCTCGGCGATGGCGCGACCGATCCCCTCGGAGGCGCCAGTCACGAGCGCGACCTTGCCTTTCAACCCAAGCTCCATGGGTCATCATAAATGCGTCGTAGAGTCTCTCCATGCCAGGCGGCCGGTCCCCGACCACGTCCTCATCGCACGACGGGCCACATCGGTTACGGCGGGGCCTGACGCTCGCCGCCGCCACGCTTGCGGTCGTCCTGTCCACCGGCTGCCTCGACAACCGCGCGCCCCGGCTCACGCTCGCCCCCGCCGAGGAGCTGCTGATGAGCGCCGAGAGCTCCACCGTCGTCGTCCGCAACACGGGCGGTCAGGTGCTCAACTGGCGCGTGGTCAGCGACGACCATCGGGTGCGGGCGACCCCGAGCGACGGCAGCATCTTCGCCTCCGGGTCGATGACCGTGACGATCGGGATCGACAGCGCCTCCGTCGACAAGCACGAGGTCCTCTCGGCGACGCTGATGTTCCGCTCTAACGGCGGCGACGCCCAGACGCTGGTGCTCTACTCCCCCGACAGCGGCATCGGCCGGTGCGCTGGGTTCCTGCCATACGAGCTTCCGCTGCACGAGTCGCTGCGGCCCCTGCGCCGGGCACAGCCGGGCGCGAGCGCCGTGCCGGTAGGCAACGAGATCCTCGTCGCGTACCGCACGCCCGAGGCCGACCTGGAAGCTGTCCCCTTGAGCGACGGGACCGGCGATCCCCGCCTCGACCCCGGCTTCCCGGAGGCGCGCTCCGCCATGGCAGAGACGCTGCGCCTGCGAGCCCAACTGCAGGCCGACCACGGGCTGGTGCTGGTGTCGGCCGGCGCGTTCGGGGCGCCCGACCTGTTCGTCAGCGCCGTGGCGGCCGAGCGTGTCGTCGAGCGGCTCCTGGAGGACCCGCGCGTGCGCTACGCCCAGCGCAACTACTACCTCGAGCTGCAGGACCTGCCGAACGATCCCTTCCTCAGCGACCGGCAATGGAACCTCACGCAGTTCGGCGTGCCGCAGGCGTGGGCGCACTACGACCCGGCGGCCGTCGGCGACGACGTCGTGCTCGCGATCCTCGACTCAGGCATCTACGGCAGCCACCCCGACCTCGCAGCCAAGCTGCTGCCCGGCTGGGACTTCCACGGCCGCGACCCCGACACCGAGCCGGGCGTCCCCCACGAGTCCAACGACGCCGCTCACGGCACGCACGTGGCCGGCATCGCGGCCGCAGCGGGGGACGACGGCGTCGGCGTGGCCGGCGTTGCCTACGGGTCGGCGTTCAAGATCGTGCCCGTGAAGGTCTTCGACGACATCGGGTCGGGAGGCACGATCTCCGGCCTGGTCCAGGCGATCAGGTGGTCGGCCGGGCTGCCGGTGGCCGGCGCGCCGCCCAACGCGCACCCCGCAGACGTCATCAACATGAGCCTCGGGGTGGCCGGCCGCCACCCGGCGCTCGAGGACGCGACCCTCGACGCCTGGAACGCCGGCGCGGTGCTGATCGCGGCCGCCGGCAATCACAACGCTCAGGTGCCGGACCGGGGCATCCTCAGCCCCGGCAACGCGCCCTGCGTCATCGCGGTGGGTTCGGTCGACGACACCTTCGAGGTGTCCGAGTTCTCGAACCACGGGCCCCAGGCGGAGCTGGTGGCGCCAGGCGGGTACGCGCAGAGCGGCTGTCGCAAGATCTACAGCACGGTGCCGCCGACACCGGGCAGCTCGGGTGCCGACGCGCTCTACGGCTGCCTCGCCGGCACCTCGATGGCTGCGCCCTTCGTCTCCGGCGTGGCGGCTCTGCTGGTGGCCCAAGGTGAGAACCTCGGCCCGGCGGCCGTGCGGACGCAGCTGAGCCGGACCGCGCTCCTCCCCCAAGCTGACGTCGACCACCGCTACTACGGCAACGGCGTCGTCTGCGCCGACGCCGCCCTGGGCGCGGCGACGCGCTGCGGGGGTCCGGCCGAGCTCACGGCAGCAGCGGAACCACCGTCACCAGGCCGGTGACCAACGCCGCCAGCATCACGGCCGCCGCCGCCCCGCCCAGCACCGGACCGAGGCCCTTGGCCGGCACCCGCGAGCGCAGCAGGCCGTAGAGGAAGCCGCCCGCCAGACCGCCGGCGTGGCCCCACAAGGACACGCCAGGCAGCACCGAGAACAGCATGATCAGCACCATCCACTGCAGCAGGCTGCGCAGCAGCACCGCGTCGCCTGGCCCGCGCCGGGTCAGCGCGTCGGCCAGCAGCGCCCCGGCGAGGCCGAGGATGCCGCCCGACGCCCCCACCAGGATCAGCGGCTCGCCAGCCTGAGCCACGCTCGTCAGCAGCGAGCCGCCCACCGTGCCGACCAGGAACGCGGCCAGCAGGTCGCCCCAGCCGCTGCGGCGTTCGTAGAGCCGGCCGAGGTCGAACAGGACCCAGACGTTGAAGCCGATGTGCACGATGTTGCCGTGCACGAAGGCGTAGGTGACAAGGCGCCACCACGACCCCTGGCCGGGCATGCCGGGGGCGCCCTGCAGGTAGGCGGCGAGGATCGTGCTGGGGTCGTAGACCTGGCCAAGCAGGCCGAGCGGGCCGATCAGACGATCGACGAGCACCTGGGCGAGGTAGGCAGCGGCCAGCACGGCCATCAGCACGTAGGTGACCGGCGTCTTCACCTGCGCGACCGGCTTGGTCTCCGGCATCGCCCCACCCAGCCTCGCGATCTCGGACGCGAGGCGCGAGCGCAACGCCCCCGAGGCGCCCTCGTGGCCCTGAGCCAGGAGCTTCAGCGCGATGTCGGCGCGGCCGGCCCTCTCGGCGGCCCGCGCCATCACGGCGTACAGCGTGGCTGCGCCGGCGCCGACCATCGGCTGGGTGAGCAGCCGCTGCACCCGCTCGACGTCGCCGTCTTCCGCCGCCAGCCTGGCCTGCGCCAAGGTGAGGGCCCTGAACGCGATCGGCGAGTCGTGACCCGCGGCGTAGAAGCGCTCGAGCCGGTCGACCTCGGCCGCGGCCTCGGACCTGCGCCCCAGCGCCAGCAGCGCCTCGACACGAGCCTCGTAACCGAGCGCGACGTTGTCTGGTGGCACGCCACCGACTCCGGCCCCGCTGCCGGATCGGGCCTCGCCGGCCGGGTCGCCCGCGTCGACGGCGGGCGTGAGCGGCGCTGCCAGCACGCCCTCCCAGTCGCCCTCGAGTCGCCGGGCCTGTGCCAGCAGCAGCCCGTCGCCGTCTTGGCTCAGCGCCAGGGCCGCCTCGGCGTCGCCGGCTTGCACCGCGGCCTGCGCCAGCAGCCGACCGACGGCGCGACGGCCGGCGGGCGTCCAGTACAGCAGGCGCATGAGCACGCGGGCTGGCGCCGTGCGACCGGCCCGCACCAGCGCTAGCAACAGCAGCGGAGCGAACACGTAGAGGGGACCGAGAACCAGCGCGGCGAGGCGCAGGGCGTCCGGTGTGTGGACCAGGCCGAGGTCGCCGGCGGCGGCGAGGACGGCCAGCATGGTGGCGATCGCGGTCTTCGCGGGGAACTCGGTGGACAGCGGCGCCAGCCGCAAGGACCAGCGCAGAGCGGAGACGCCGGCCACCGAGAGGAGGATGAGGAACAGGGTCGCCGGGGTCATCGACCGATGCTAACCGCTCAGTCTCGCCTCAGCCGTGCCGGTACAATCTGGGTGGCGCCGCGCCCATCCAGGACGGCGCCTGGAGGCTCTCTTGCTCGCTGTGCTGTTGTCGGTGGTGTCGATAGTCGTCGGCTACTTCCTTGGCACCATCCCGACCGGTTACCTGGTCGCCCGCATGCGCGGGGTCAACATCCAGGAGGTCGGCTCCGGCAACATCGGCGCTACCAACGTCCTGCGGGCGCTCGGCGTGGTGCCGGCGATCATCGTCGTCATCCTCGACCCCCTGAAGGGCGCGCTGGCCACGCTCATCCCCTCGCTGCTGGGCGCCAACGCCTGGACCATCGCGTTGACCGGCCTGGCCGCCGTGCTCGGCAACAACTTCAACATCCTCCTGCGCCTGCGGGGCGGCAAGGGCATCGCCACCAGCATCGGCGTGTTCCTCGTCATCGACCCCATGACCTCGCTGCTGTGCGTGATCGTCGGGCTCTTCACCATCCTGATCAGCCGCTACGTGTCGCTCGGCTCGCTGGTGGGCATGTTCGTCCTGCCGCTGTTCGTCCTGGCCGGCGGCTCGTTCCTCGTGCCGCACCTGTTCCTCGCCGTGAGCCTCACGCTCCTGGCGATCTTCCGGCACCGCGAGAACATCCGTCGCCTGCTGAACGGCACCGAGAGGCGGCTGGGCGAGCGCGCCATCCCGGAGCAGACGAAGCCGGCGGCCTGAGAGCACCGGCCCCGGGCGCGCGGCGGCTGCCCGCGTCCTCAGGCGGTCCCGCGCGGCCCCAGCGCGGCCGGCTGCACGACTGGCCGCCGGGCGGAGCGCTGTTTGGCCAGGTTGAGCAGAACGACCCCGGAGATCGCTATCGCACCGCCGACGTACGTGAGCAGCGGCGGTACCTCGCCGAGCAGCAGCCAGGCGCTGACCAGGCCGAAGACGGGCACCAGGTAGAGGAAGGCCGTCACGACCGTGACCGGCGCCTTCGACAGCGCGTAGGCGAAGATCGTGTAGGCCACCGCTGACGGCAGCACGCCGTTGTAGACCGCGGCCCAGATGGCGCCGCTCCCGGCGTTGCCTAGCGCTCCTCCCAACCCGGGCAGGAACACCAGCATCGGCCCTGTGCCGAGCCAGGTCGCGAACGCTGCGACCTCGATCGGCCGGTAGCGCTCGAACATCGGTCGTTGCAGCACCGCGAAGAACGACGTGGCGACGGCGGCCACGACGATGAACAGCGCGTAGACGGAGAAGGCGCTGCTGAGGTCGGCGCTGCCGTCTGCCAGCACGATCAGCAGCACGCCCAGCAGGGAGATGCCCGAACCCAGCCAGCCGGCGAGCGGCAACCTGTCGCCGGCCATGAAGGCCGCCAGCACCGCGGTGATGGCAGGAGCCGTCGCGATGATGAGGCTGGCTGCTCCGGCCGAGACCTGCTGTTCGCCGTAGTTCAGGGCGAGGTGGTAGATGAGGAAGCCGACGGCGCCGAGCAGCAGGAAGTACGGCAGGTCACGGCGCCGCGGCCACAGCTTGGCCTTGAACGCGAGGAGCAGCGGCACGAACGTGACCGAGGCGACGAGGTGCCTGAGCAGCGTGAAGTGCGGGGCGCTGAAGTCCTCGAGTCCGAGCTTGATCATCGGGAACGCGGAGCCCCAGATCACGGCCTGCAGCAGCAACAACAGGGCCACACCGAGCGGCACGGCCATCAGCTCGCCAGCTCAACCGGTCGGCCGCAGGAGCACAGCTCGCCGTGGCGGTAGGCGCGTGGCTGGCCCTCGCGGTGCCACAGCGTGTTGCAGTCGGGGCAGCGCACCTCCTCGCCGCCGAGCGACCTCATGGCCTCCTCGCCGATCCAGCGCCGCTCGCCGCACCAGTGGCAGACCACCTCGGCGCCGCCGTCCTCGCGGATCATCGCCTCGCGCTCTTCCGGCGTGAAGTAGGCGAGCGCCTCGAGCGCGCTGCGGTCCGAACAGCGGCACTCGAAGCGCACGTCGAACGGCGGATCGGTGAGGAGCTCGAAGCCGAGACCCCAGCAGAGCTCGTTCTCGACGACCTGGATGAGGGGAGCGCGCTGCATGGCCGGGGTGAGCGCACCGAACTGCTTGACGTTCGCCTCGAGCAGCGTGAGCGCCGCCGGGTCGACGCCGGGGAGCGCCTGCAGGATCACGCCGCCGGCGACGTCGACGGGGCCGGTGGGACTGAAGTGCACGCCTACCAGCACCGCCGAGGGGATCTGCTCGGACACCGCGAGGTAGGTGGCGATGTCCTCGCCGACCTCGCCGCTGGTGAGGTCGACGCTGGTCGTGTACGGGTCGCCGTACGGCGCGTGCGAGCGGATCACCTGGATGTCGCCGTCGGCGCCCACCGCGCCGCCGACGTCGAGCTTGCCGTCCTCGCGCAGGGGCAGCTCGACCTCGGGGTTCACCGCGTAGCCCCTCACGGTGTGGTCGAGCCCCGCGTCGGCGGTGACCGCGCCCAGCGGCCCGCCGCCCCGGAGTCGCACCGTCACCCTGTCGGCCGGCACCTTCAACAGCACGTGCGCCAGCAGCAGAGCGGAGGTCATGGTGCGGCCTATCGCCGCGCCCGCGGTGGCGCTGGCCCGCTGGCGGCCGATGGCCTCCCGCACGACGTCGGTGGTGTCTGCCGCGATGACGCGGATGCCGCCGTCGGCGGCCAACCCCCGGTACAGCTTGCCCATCAGGCTCCGACTTGTCCGAAGCGTTCGTTGAGTCGCCGCAAGGTCGCCCGTGGCACGAGCTTCGAGACGTCGGCGCCGAACCGCGCGATCTCCTTGACCCTGCTGCTCGAGACGTAAGACCACCTGGTAGCGGTCATGATGAACGTCGTCTCGACCCTGGGGTTCAGCTGACGGTTGAGGTGCGCCATCTGCAGCTCGTACTCGAAGTCCGAGATCGCCCGCAGTCCCTTGACGATCACCTTCGCGCCGATGTCGCGGGTGTAGTCGGCGAGGAGGCCGTCGAAGCTGTCGACGTTCACGTTGTCGATGCCCTCGACCACCTCCCTGATCAGCTCGAGCCGCTCTTCGGTCGTGAACAGGCCGCCCGCCTTCTCGGGGTTGTGCAGCACCGCGACCGTCAAGCCGCCGTAGATGCCAGCCGCGCGGCGGATGATGTCGACGTGACCGTTGTGGAGGGGGTCGAAGCTGCCGGGGTAGACGGCGGTAACCATGACGGCGAGTTTAACGCCGGCGCCGCGGTCGGCGGCGTAGCCCGGGCTCGGGCCCAGGAGCGCCGTCCCTCACTCGTCCTCTCGCCACAGCCGCTCGACGGCCTCGAGGGGCGAGAGGCGGCCGGCGAGGATCTCGTCGATCGCCCTCTCCTGCCGCCGCTCCCACGCGCCCTTGAGCGTGGTGGTCAGCACCGCCATCACCTCGGCCCGCACCCGGCGCCGGCGCGCCTCCTCGAGCGCCCCGCTGTCGGCCAGGAACGCGTGGTGCTCGTCGAGTCGGTGCACGAGGTCGCCAACGCCCTCACCGGTGGAAGCCACGGTGGCGACTATCGGCGCCCGCCAGGCGCCTTCGGCCTTCGGCGCGAGGTCGAGCGCCGCCCTCACCTCACGCCTCACCCGGTCGGCGCCCGGCAGGTCGGCCTTGTTGACGCAGAAGACGTCGCCGATCTCCATGATCCCGGCCTTGAACGCCTGGACGCCGTCGCCTTGCCCCGGCGTGAGGACCACAACGGTGCTGTCGGCGGCGTCGGCCACGTCGACCTCCGACTGGCCTACGCCGACGGTCTCGATCAGCACCCTGTCGTAACCGGCGGCGTCGAACAGGGCGACGGCCCGCAGGGTGGCTGCGGCGAGGCCGCCGAGGTGGCCCCGGGTGGCCATCGAGCGTATGAACACGCCGTCGTCCTGGTACCAGCGCAGCATGCGGATGCGGTCGCCGAGGATCGCCCCGCCGCTGTACGGGCTGGTGGGGTCGACGGCGACCACCGCGACCGTCAGGCCGTTTTCGCGCCAGGCGCCGATGAGCGCGTCGCTGAGCGTGCTCTTGCCGCTGCCCGGCGAGCCGGTGAGGCCCACCACGCGCGCCCGGCCCGTCTGGGGGCGCAAGCGCTTGAGCAGCTCGCTGCCCGCCGCGTCCCCGCGCTCCACCAGGCTCAGCGCCCGCGCGACCGCGCGCACCTCGCCGGCGCGGAACGCGGGCAGCAGGGCCTCGGCCCGTGCCGCGGCCGCGCTCGCGGCGTTCGGCTCGCGGCTCATCGCGTGGGGGTTCGGGCCCAGAGCCCGGCGAGCTCGAGCACCGCCGCTTCCAGCGCCCACTCCGGGTCGCCGCCGCTCTTCGCGCGCACGTCGGCGGCCAGCAGCTCGCCGAGGGCCCGCTCGACGTCGCT
>CAZQVC010000010.1:16839-21375 GCA_964596625.1 uncultured bacterium
TCTTCGCGCGCACGTCGGCGGCCAGCAGCTCGCCGAGGGCCCGCTCGACGTCGCTCTCGCTCAGCCCGGCGGCCAGGCGCAAGGCCTTCTGGACCACGAACGGCTTCGCCTTGAGGACCGCCGCGGCCTGCTGGGCGCCGACCTTGCGCGGCGCGTGACGCCGGCTGATGGCCACAGCCTTGCCGACCAGCATGAACTGCCAGATCAGGGCGCCGAACACCCGCTGCGGCGCCTCCCCCGCGGCCAGCAGCTGCCGGGTGATGGCCAGCGCCCTGGGGGGATCGCCAGCGGCGATCGCGTCGATCATGTCGAAGGCGTCGCGGCTGGCCGGACGGTTCGCCAGCTGCCTGACCCGGGCGACGTCGAACTCCTCGTCGAGGACGCCGAGCTTGCCGATCTCCGCGACGATCGCTGCCGGCTCCTCGCCGAAGATGTCGGCCAGCGCGGCGGGCACCTCGGCGGTGTAGCGGATCCCGGCGGCGTCGAGCTCGGCCTTGACCCAGCGGGGCAGCGACTCGTAACGCGGGGTCGGCACCTCGGTGTGGTCGCCGAGCGACCGCCACGACTTCTTGCGCGCGGGCGTCGCGTCGGGATCGACGACGACCACCAGAGCGTCCTCGCCGACCGCCTTGAGAGCGGCCATCGCCTCGTTGCGAGGCTTGACGCCGGCCTGGCCGCGGAAGGCCTCGCCGAAGTCGAGCAGCAGCGCGGCCGGACCGAACAGACCGGTCTGGGCAGCCTGCAGGGCGATGGTCTCGGCGTCGAGCCCCTCGCCGTGCTCCGCGTAACTCTGCGCGCCCAGGCCGCGCTGCGCGAGGAACCGCTTGGCTGCGCGCCGCGCGAGGAAAGGGTCGCCGCTGAAGGAGACGATCACGGCGACACAACTACCATCGTGCTGCCACGCTCTCAGTTGGCCGTGGCCAGAGCGCGCAGGTCGACGAGCAACTGCTTGGCCGACGCCGGCCGGTTCGCGGGGTCGCGCGCCAGCGCCTTGAACAGCAGCGGCTCGTAGCGCTTGACCGGCTCGGGC
This sequence comes from uncultured bacterium, assembly GCA_964596625.1. Classification (GTDB taxonomy): domain Bacteria; phylum Deinococcota; class Deinococci; order Deinococcales; family Trueperaceae; genus DASRWD01. The sequence continues at coordinate 17,870 of CAZQVC010000010.1, forward strand.
AAGGGCTCGAGGGGCACACGGTCGTCGCCGACGAGGAAGCGCACGACCTGGCCGCCGTACGGCGGAGCGCCGGTGAACATGTGGTAGAGCACCGCAGCGGCGGCGTAGATGTCGGAGCGCTGGTCGGTGCGCACGCCCTGGAACTGCTCCGGCGCCATGTAGCTCGGCGTGCCGATCATCATGTCCTGGCTGGTGATGGCCGTGAGGCCGAGGTCCTTGGCGAAGCCGAAGTCGGTGAGCAGCGCGCTCTCACCCTTCACGAGGATGTTGGCCGGCTTGACGTCGAGGTGGATCACGCCCTTCTCGTGGGCGTACGACAGCGCAGCCAGCACGTCGCCGATGATCTTCACGCTGCGCCGCGGTCGCAAGGGGCCTTGGGTCAGCGCCTCCTCGAGGTTCACGCCGGGGCAGTACTCGTAGATCAGCGAGCCATCCTGTGAGCCGAGCAACGGAACGATGTTGTCGTGCCTTAGCTTGCCCACTACGGCCGCTTCGCGCTCGAGTCGCTGGCTGTAGACGGGGTGGAAGCCGCGTAGCCTCTTGACCACGACCAGTCGGTTCTGCCACCTCGCCAGCTCGACTCTCATCGGTCCGTGCTCAGAGAGGACGCGCACGGTCATGAGCATCTGTGAACAATCTATCATTCGCCGAGGCGGTTCTAGTGCCGTGCCAAGCGCGCCGGATCCGTCACAGCCGGCAGCGCGCGCGACAGGTCGAGCCGCACCGCGCCGTGCTCCTGGGTCGTGAGCGTGGGCACGCCGGCCTCGGCGAGCCGCGCCACGACCGATTCGTGGGGGTGACCGTAGTTGTTCCGGCCGACCGAGATGACCGCCAACTCGGGAGCGGTGGCTCGCAGCAGCGCGAGCGAGGTGCTGTGCCTCGAGCCGTGATGTCCGACCTTCAGCACCGCGACGCGCGGCAGCGCGAGGCGGGCCTCGGTCACGCTGCCGACGTCGGCGAGCAGCAGCACGGCTGCCACGCCCCGATAGCGCAGCAGGAGCACGACCGACTCCTCGTTCGCTGAGCCTCCCCCGCCGCCAGCCGGAGGATGCAGCACCTCGAGGGACGCCTCGCCGCGGCTTCCCACCTGAATCGTCTCGGCCCGCGCGGCGACGTGGACCGCAACGCCGCGCTCGACCGCGATGGCGCGCAGGCGGTCGTCGAGCGCGTTGCCGGGGGTGGCGGGGCCGGTCACCAGCGTGCCGACGGGGAGCCGCTCGAGGACGGTGAACAGCCCCTCGACGTGGTCGGCGTCGGGGTGCGTGGCGACGACCAGCTCGAGCTCGTCGACGTCGAGTGCGCGCAGTGCGGGCAGCACCACCCGCTCGCCCACGTCGTCCTCGGAGAACGGCGAGCCGCCGCCGTCGACGAGCACCTCGAAGCGCCCCGGCAGGCGGATGAGGGTGGCGTCGCCCTGGCCGACGTCGAGGATCCACACGTCGGGCGGCGGCGTAAACGACCCGGCCAGCGCGCTCGACGACCCGGCAGCCAGCGTCACGAGCAGCAGCTGCCGCCAGCGCAGCCGTCCGTTGAGGCAGAGCGCGAGCGCGACGACGAAGGCGCCCCAGCAGAGGTGTCCGAGCCAACCGATCTCGGCCCAGGCGAGCTGCGGCAGCCCGTCGGAGGCGCCGGCGACGGCCGTGAGCAGCCAGACGACGGCCCGCGTGACGCGGTTGACCAGACCGGCGAGCGGCTCGGCGACGAGCCCGAGCAGGCCGGCACCGAAGCCCAGGGGCACGAGCAGCGTCGAGAGCGGGACCGCCACCAGGTTCACCAGCGGCGAGAGCAGCGGCACCGAGCCGAACGCGCCGGCGACGAGCGAGAGGCTCGGCACCTGTGCGGCCACGCTGGCCGCGAGGCCGGTGACCACGAACCGCGCCAGGCGCGCACGCGGCCCGGCGGTTGCCGTTGTCGGGCTTGGCGCGCCTCCGAGTAAGGGAGCGAGTAGTCGAGCGAGGGGCGCGGTGAACGTGAGCAGGCCGAGCAGCGCCATGTAGGAGAGCTGGAACGAGAGGTCGAAGAGCATCTGCGGCTGCGCGACGAGCGCGCCGGTGGCGGCGAGGGCCAGCACGGGCAAGGGCTCGAGCCGACCGGTCCCGCTGGCCCTGGCGATCAGGAACGCCGCGGCCATCACCGCCGCCCGCACCACGCTCGGCGACGGGCCGACCAGCGCGACGAAGGCGACCGTCACGGCCAGCATGGCGTACACCCGGTTGCGTCCGAGGGGCGTCAAGACCCAGGCGACGGCGCCGAGCAGGACGCCGAAGTGCAGGCCGGACAGGGCCAGCAGGTGCGCCAGGCCGGCGCGGCTGAACGACTCCTCGAGCTCATCGCCGAGGTCGTCCTTGAGGCCCAGCGCCACGGCGCTCACCAGCGCGCCGGCCTCGTCGTCGAGCCCGGCGTGCATGCCGCGCTCCAGGTGTTGCCTCGCGCCAAGGCGGGGAGCGGCGCTCAGGAGCTCGCTCACGAACAGCTGACCAGCGACGCCCCTGCGTTTGAGGTAGGCCGCGTAGTCGAAGCCGCCCGGGTTGCGTTTGCCCGGCGCTGCTCGTGCGGTCGCCGACAGCGCCAGTCGGCCGGGCGGCAGCTCCGCGCGGGACACCACCGCGAACGTGGCGCGAGCCGGCTCGACGGCCCGGAAGTGCACCCCGTCGAAGGTGCCGAGCCAGCGCTCCTCCACCCCGAAGTACGAGGCGGCGGGGCTGGCGGCGTGCTCCCAGAGCTCGTAGCGCGTGGCGGCGCCCACGCACGCCAGCAGCGCGAGGAGCGCCGCCGACAGGCCGAACCGCGGCGCTCGCCTCGGCAGCAGCGCGACCGCGCCCGCGACCCCCACGGCAAACGCGGCCAGCACCGTCGCACCGGGACCGCCCGGCCAGTGGTGGCCGAGCAGTGCACCCAGGGTCGCACCACCGGCAGCGGGCAGCGGCCAGGCCACGAAGGCGCCGCGGCGCGGCGCGCTCGGCTGTGCACCGCTCACATGGCGACCAGCGGCCTCAGCCGCTCGAGCAGCTTCGGGCCGATGCCCGGCACGGCCAGCAGGTCATCGACGCTGGCGTAGGGCCTCAGCGCGACGATGCGCGTGGCGATCACAGGCCCGACGCCGGGCAGCGAGTCGAGCTCGTCCGGTGTGGCGGCGTTGAGCGAGACGCGCTGCCTGGCGCCGCCCGCGATCATCGCGGACGGCACCACCACCGCCTGGCCGTCGCTGAGCGGAGCGGCGCCGGCTACCAGGCTCGGCTCGGCCGACGGCAGCATCCCTCCGGCCGCCGCCACCGCGTCGGCCACGCGCGCACCGAACGGCAGGCGGTAGCGACCGGGCGCCGCGACCTCGCCCTGAACCGAGACCTCGATGTCCGGCTGCACGACCTGCAGCGGCGCCGACCGCACCAGTAGCCGCGGCGCCTGGTGCAGCAGCGCGCCGGCCACGCACAGCGCGACCAGGCCCGCGGTCAGCTGGCGGTCGGTGAGGCGCATGCCGCCAAGCTACGAGAGAGGCCGGTGGGGAG
>CAZQVC010000010.1:21475-23565 GCA_964596625.1 uncultured bacterium
AGCCGGACCTCCTCGACCAGGCCCTCTATCCCAACGAGGTGGTCGTTCCAGTCCGCGGCCAGCCCGCGCCACAACTCGCTGCGCCGCTCGATCGGCCAGTGCTGGCTGTCTACGCCCAGCAGCGAAACGCCGCGGAGGATGAACGGGTAGACGCCGACGTTCAGCTCCGGGCTGCCGACCAAGCCGCACGCCGCGACCGCGCCGCCGATGCGCGTCCTCTTCAGCAGGTTGGCGAGCGTCACGCCGCCGACGGCGTCGATGCCGCCGGCGAACTCCGCCTTGCCGAGCGGTCTGCCGCTGTCGACGCCGAACTCCTCGCGCGGCACGATCCGACTGGCGCCCAACCGCTCGAGGAGGCCGTGAGCCTCGGGCGTACCGGAGCTCGCCACCACCTCGTAGCCCCGCGCCGCCAGGAGCGCTACGGCCAGCCCGCCGACCCCGCCGGAGGCGCCGGTCACCGCCACCGGGCCGAGAGCCGGCGTCACGCCGACGCTCTCCAGCCGCGCGACGGCGAGCGCGGCGGTCACCCCGGCCGTGCCGAGCGCCATGGCCGAGCGGAGGTCGAGGGCGGGCGGCAGGCGCACGAGCCAGTCGGCCGGGACCCTCACGTACTCGCCCCAGCCGCCCGGCGTGTCCATGCCGAGGTCGAAGCCGGTGCACACGACCTCGTCTCCGGCCTGGAAGCGCGGATCGCCGGATTCCAGCACGGTGCCGGCGGCGTCGATCCCCGGCGTGTGCGGGTAGGTCCTCGTCACCCCGCGGTTCCCACTCGCCGACAGCGCGTCCTTGTAGTTCAACGACGAGTAGGCGACCTGGACGGTCACCAGACCCGCACCCTCGGCCGACGGGTCGCCGAGCGGCAGGGTGCTGGCGGCCACCTCCTTCGGTCCGCGACTCACCTCGCCGTCTGCGATCTCGACCCGGAAGGCCCAGAAGCTCTCGGGCAGCTGTGAAAGTGGCATGGACCATGCTAGCCGGCGTAGCGGCGGCGGTTACACTTACCGCCATGAAGCAGTCGCAACTCATGACCATCGGCACGGTCGTCGTGGTGGCCCTCATCCTGGCCGCGGCGATCGTGATCCCGCGCCTCGGCGGGGCCGACGCCACCGCAGCCGAGATCGACTACGCAGCTCAGCCCGTCGCCGGCTCCCGTGACGCCCCCGTCAAGGTGGCGGTGTTCTTCGACTTCCTCTGCCCGCACTGCGCGACGTTCTCCGAGACCGTCACCCCCGTCCTCAAGCGCGACTACGTCGAGGACGGCACGGCGGCCCTGTACTTCCTCAACTTCCCGGTGATCGACGCGAGGCTCTCGCGCGACCTCGGCATGGTCGGTGAGTGCGTCCAGCGGCAAGGCAACGACGGGTTCGTGATCCTCGAACCGATCCTGCTGCGCTCGCAGCCGACGCTGCGCCAGCTCGGCTCGGGCCAGGCTATGGTCGACCACGCCATCGGGCTCGCCGAGCAGTACGTGCCCGGCATCGACGTCCAGCTGCTGCGCAGCTGCGTGGCCGACGCCGAGACCGGCCCGGCCGTCGACGCCGACGCGGAAGCCGCGCGCAGGGCCGGCGTGACCGGCACGCCGTCGGTGCTGGTCAACGGCGTGCTCGTCTCCAACCCGACCCTCGCCAACATCCGCAGGGCGATCGAAGACGCTGCCAACTAAATGAGGCTGCCGCTGCTGTACCCGGCGTGGCTGATCGCGATCGTAGCCACGCTGGGCAGCTTGTACTTCAGCGAGGTGCGCATGTTCGTGCCGTGCGTGCTGTGCTGGTACCAGCGGATCCTCATGTACCCGCTCGTGCTGATCCTCGGCGTGACGACCTACCGCCAGGACGGACGGGCCTTCGCCTACAGCCTGCCCCTCTCGCTACTGGGGGCGTTGGTAGCCCTGTACCACGTGCTCGACCAGAACATCCCCGGGTTCGGCAGCGCCGTCGTGTGCCGCGGCGGGGTGCCGTGCTCGGCCAAGTACATCAACTGGCTCGGGTTCATCTCGATCCCGGTCCTGTCGCTCGCGGCGTTCACCGCCATCTCCGTGCTGCTGATCATCAGCCGGCAGCGCGCGCGTGCCGCCGCGACCAGCGCCTGAG
>CAZQVC010000010.1:23665-29752 GCA_964596625.1 uncultured bacterium
GCGGCTCCGCGGACCGCGGACGGCGCCCTACTCCCCAGCTGCGGATGCCCTACTCCCCGGTGCGCGGGCCTCCGGGATCGACGACCTCGTCGTCGCGCAGCACCAGTCCGGCGGCCCACATGCTCCAGACCCAGAAGCCCTTGATCGGCCTGTAGAGCAGCAGGATGGTGAGCACACCGGTGGCGATGAGCACCCACTCGAGCGAGTCGTATAGGCCCCATATCGCGATCGTCACACCCGCCACCAGCAGCACCGCGAGGATGCCAGCGGTGTAGGCGATCACCAGCGCGCCCAACCAGGCGCCCGTGTCGCGCTCGTAACGGACTCCGCACACCTCGCAGGTCGGCTTCACGCCCCATATCCCGGTGAAGAAGCGCCCCTCGCCGCAGTTGGGGCAGATGCCCCTGATCGCCCGGAACATCGTCTTGGCGTCGCGAGGGCGGCGGGCCCCTCTTGGCTGCTGACGGTTCACGCGTCCTCCTTGGGCACCGGCGCCACGCGGGCGTTGCCGAGCGGCACGCTCACGGCTGCGCCGAGGCTCTCACCCCTGACGGGGTCTCCGGTGGCCTGAAGCGCGCCTGGAAGCGCTGCTGGAACTCGTCCCACGAGCGCTCCGTCTTCTCGCGTCCGTCCGTCTCGCACCACATCAGGAACGGCACGAGGAAGGAGCGGGCGAAGATCACCTCTTGCCGGAAGATGTGGGCGCTCAAGCCGCCCTCCTCCAGCATGCCGGACGTCTCGAAGCGCTCGACGGCAGCCTCGACGTCGTACGGCACGCGGCGGAACTCCGGCGCCCAGGTCCCGTCACGACACTCGAGTATCAGGTAGTGCGCCCTGCGGTCGCCGTTGAACGGGGCGCCGACGGCCCCGGTGTTCATCACCGTGTAGCGGCCCCAGCTGGTGAGGAACGGCCGGTGCGTGTGCGATCCGACGAGCACGTCGGCCGGATGGGCCTCGGTGATCTCGGAGATCAGCTCGGGGGTGAGGTCGGTGCCGTAGCCTTCGCGGTAATGCCTGGGGCTGCCGTGGGAGAAGAGCAGCCGCTGGGCCCCGGGCAGCTCGACGCTGACGGTCATCGGCAGCGCCTCGATCAGCTCGAGGCGGCCGGCCCTGTCGAGTTGCTCGGCCGACCAGCCGACGGTGGCCCAGAATGGGTCGTCGAACCACGGCTCCTTGCGCGTCCCGCGCCGACCCGACCACATCAACATGAGGTCGTCGTGGTTGCCGAGTGTGGCGCCGTCCTGCTTCTCCAGGTGGTCTGCGAGGTGCGCGAACACGGGCGCGGAGTCTGGCCCCCGGTTGGCGAGGTCGCCGTTTGCGACCAGGCGGTCGACGCGTTGTCCGTCGATGTCGGCGAGCACCGCTTCGAGGGCCGGGAGGTTGCCGTGGACGTCCGCTAGGACCGCGATGCGCACTGGCCGAGTCTAACAGCGTGAGGCCGCGAGCCCGGTCTCACCGGCGATGGTTCAACGCGCGAGCGCTGCCGCAGCGGCCGCTCGCATGACCGCTACCGGCGCTGGCCTGCCGGTCCAGGTCTCGAAGGCGTAGGCGCCCTGCCAGACCAGCATCTCAAGGCCGTTGGCGTGTGGCAGCCCGGCCTGAATGGCCGCCTCGAGCAGCGGCGTCACGGCGGGGCGGTAGACCAGGTCGAGCACTGCCGCATGCCGCGGCAGCCCGGCGAGCGGGGCCGGGGCGGGGTTGGCCCCGGGGGCTCCTCCGCCAGCCATGCCGACGGGGGTGGTGTTGATCAGCACGTCGCTGCTGCCGAACCAGCCGTCGACGTCGGCGGCCGTGACGGCCACGCCGCCGCCGAGCTCGGCGACCAACGCGCGCGCCGCCTCCGGGCGCCGCGCGAACACCCCGACCTCGAACCCCGTGGGCTCGTGGCCCGCCGCCGGTCGCCGGGGCTCGTCCGCCAGCGCCCGGTCACGGCCGCCGCCCCGCAGCAGTGCCCAGACCACGGCCCTGGCGGAGCCCCCGGCTCCCAGCACCAGCGCCCTCGCGAAGCGCGGCTCGGCGAGAGGCGGCAACAGCTCCTCGAGGGAGCGGGAGAAGCCGGCCGCGTCGGTGTTGCTGCCGATGAGCCGCGCGCCTCGCCTGACGATCGTGTTTACGGCGCCGATGCTCCTGGCCTCGTCCGTGAGCTCGTCGAGCAGGGTCATCACGTTCACCTTGTGCGGCACGGTGACGTTGGCGCCGAGGAACGTCGGCGAGTCACGAAAGCCCTCCACGACCCGTGCGAGGTCTTGCGGCGCCACCTCCAGCGCGCGGTAGGTCGCGTCGAGCCCCAACCGGTCGAACGCGGCCTGGTGCATGACGGGGCTGACCGAGTGGCCGGCCGGGAAGGCCAGGAGGAACGCCTCACGGCGCGCCTCGGCTGCGGCGCTCACCTAAGCGCTGGCGGGCGCCGCAGCCCCTGGGTCGTCACGCTCGCTGGGCCCACCGTCGGCGCGAGCCTCCAACGCCGCGCCGATGACCTCAAGCGCCCTCTCGATCCCCTCGTCGGTGACCTGGTGGTGGGTGACCAGCCGCACCGTGCGCGGGCCCAGCGCGTTGAAGGACACGCCCTGCGCGCGGCAGGCCGCGGCCAGCTCGGCGGCGTTCTCGACGCGGAAGTAGACGATGTTGGTCTGCACGGTCTCCAGGTCGAGTTGGACCCCGGGCAGCGGCGCGATGGCCTCGGCGAGCCGCCTGGCGCGCGCGTGGTCAGCGGCCAGCAGCTCGGGTCCGGTGTGCAGCGCGACGAGACCGGCCGCTGCCAGCACGCCGGCCTGGCGCATGCCGCCGCCCAGCATCTTGCGGTAGCGGTGCGCTTCGGAGATGAACTCCCGACTGCCGAGCAGCACGCTGCCGACCGGGGCTCCGAGCCCCTTGCTGAGGCACAGCGAGACGCTGTCGAAGCCGGCGCAGACGTCCGCGATGGCGACGCCGAGCGCCACGGCCGCGTTGAAGGCCCTGGCGCCGTCGAGGTGGACCGGCAGGGAGCGTCGCTGGGCCACGGCCTGGATCGCAGCAGTCTCCTTCAGGCCGACGACGGTGCCGCCGGCCGCGTTGTGAGTGTTCTCAAGGCAGACGAGTCCGCTCGGCGCCCGGTGCCCCCTGCCGTGGAGCGCCTCTTCGACCGCGGCGGCCGAGGGCACGCCGAGCGGGGCGGGGACGAGCCGCGGCAGCGCCGACGCGATCAGCGCCATCGAGCCGGGTTCGTACTCGTAGATGTGGGCCCCGACCGGCAGGACGACCTCGTGCCCGCGCGGGACGTGCACGGCTACCGCGATCTGGTTGCTCATCGTGCCGCTCGGCACGAACAGGCCCGCCTCGAAGCCGGCTAGCTCGGCCACGGCCGACTGGAGCCGGTCGACGGTCGGGTCCTCGCCGTAGACGTCGTCGCCGACCTCGGCCTCGGCCATGGCCCGGCGCATCTGCGGCGTCGGCCTCGTTACCGTGTCGCTGCGCAGGTCGACCATCAAACCGGGACCACCGTGCCGGCGGCGCGCAGCTCAGCCTCAAGCCACGTCTCGAAGGCGTCGAGGCCGAGCTCGAACATCGCCTCGCGGCGCTCCTTCTTGCCCTGGCCCTTGACCTTGGGCACGTCCGGCACCAGCCCCCAGTTCGCGTTCATGGGCTGGAAGCCGTCGGGGTTGGCGGAAGCGAGGTAGCGCACCAGCCCGCCGAGCATGCTGCGCTCCGGCGGGACGACCGTGTCCTTGGCCAGCGCCCGCCGCGCGGCGTTGGTCCCGGCGAGCCAGCCGGTGGCGGACGACTCGAGGTAGCCCTCGGTGCCCGCCAGCACGCCGGCCGTGAAGAGCCTGGGATGCTCGCGGAAGGACATGTCGGCCGCGAGCAGCACCGGCGCGTTGAGGTAGGTGTTGCGATGCATGACGCCGTAGCGGACGATCTCGGCGTCCTGCAGGCCCGGGATGAGCTGCACGACGGTCTTCTGGTCGCCCCACTTGAGGCCGGTCTGGAAGCCGACCAGCGACCACATCCGACCTGCGGCGTCCTCCTGCCTCAGCTGCGCGACGGCGTACGCACGCTTGCCGGTCCTGGGATCCTCGAGGCCGACCGGCTTGAGCGGCCCGAAGCGCGGTGTGTCCGGCCCCCGGCGCGCCAGCTCCTCGATGGGCATGCAGCCCTCGAAGAACTCGAGCCGCTCCCAGTCGTGCGGCGTGTGCTTCCTGGCCTCGCCGAGCGCCTCGACGAAGCGCTCGTACTGCTCCTTGTCGAACGGCAGGTTGAGGTAGTCGGCTGCCTGCTGGTAGCGGCCACCGCGGTAGGCGATGCTCATGTCGATCGAATCGGCCGCGATGACCGGCGCCGCGGCGTCGTAGAAGCCGAGGAAGTCGGACCCGACCGTCCGCCTTATCGACTCGGCCAGCGCGTCGCTGGTCAAGGGACCGGTGGCGAGCACGACGATGCCTTCCGGCACCTCGGTCAGCTCGTCGGTGTGGACGGTGATCAGCGGCTCGGCGGTAACGGCAGCGGTGACGTAGCGGCTGAACGGTTCGCGATCGACCGCCAGCGCCCCGCCGGCCGGCACCCTGTGGGCCAGCGCCGAGCGCATGACGACGCCGCCGGCCGCCGTCATCTCCGCCTGCAGCAGGCCCTTGGCGTTGCTGCGCGACACGCCCCCGAAGCTGTTGGAGCACACCATCTCGGCGAAGTCGCCAGTGGTGTGGGCCGGCGTCAGCTTCACCGGCCTCATCTCGTACAGGTCCACCGCCACCCCGGCGGCGGCCGCCGCCAAGGCGGCCTCGCTGCCGGCCATGCCGGCGCCGACCACCGTGATGCGCGGCGCCTCACGGATGGCGGAATCGTCGAGCGAGCCGTTGCCCGCGTGGTTCTTCATGGGCGTCAGCGTAGCACCGGCCGAGCGCCGGTCTCCTAGTATGGAGTCATGCGGACGTTCGCCGTTCTCCCCCGCCTTGCTCTCGTCATCGGCCTCGCCGCGCTCACCACGACGCCTGCCTTCGCTCAGTTCTCGAGCATGGCGTCGCGCGCCGTGTACGTCGGTTCGGCTCTCAACATCACGACGGCCGGCAGCGCCACACGGGTCCAAGCCGACGACGCCGCCACCGCTCCTCCGGTGCTGGGCGACAGCGAGCCGTTGATCTTGGACCTCACCCTCTACGACGACGGCTTCGCGTTCGGGCGTCTGATGCTGCCGCGCCGGGGCCAGGTGATCGCCGGCAGCGGCACCCTTCAGGGGGGCTCCGAGCTGCGGCTGATCTTCGACCGGCCGGGCGCCTTGCCCTCGACCTGGCAGGCCGACTTCGCGCACGACGCTGCGACCTCCGACGACCCCGACCTCCGCTCGGCGCTGGCTGCAACGCAGACCGGGGTGCTGGCCAGCTTCTCCGGACGTCGGGACATGGAGTTCGGGGCGGAGGGCCGCACCATCAAGGGTGCGCTGGCCTTCACCGGAGAGGGTGAAGGGGTGATCAACGCCGAGTTGCGGCGTTTCGCGCAGTACTCGACCTGGTCGTTCGCCCAGGGGCGCATCAACGCCGGCTACACCTACCCGCACATCAGGCCGGGCGGCGAAGGGGTCAACGAGCTCCTCGAGGGCGCGGGGCGCCGGCGCGTCGAGCGCTTCGTCGACGAGGGGCGACGCTACGCCGCCGAGGGCATCCTCGGCTGGGCCTGGGAGCAGCAGGAGTACGTCACCCTCGAGGGCCTGGCCGGCTCATACCTGAGCATGCTCAACACGATCTACAGCTACACGGGCGGCGCTCACCCCAACACGTTCTTCGAGTCGTACCTCTACGAGGTGCGGCCCTCCGGCGTGACCGCCTTGAGCGTCGACGACCTCTTCCGCGCCGACTCCAACTGGCTCGGGCGCCTGACACCGTTGATCCTCGCCGACCTCGAGTCACAAGACGCCGCGTGGGTCACCCAGGGACAGGTCGTCGAGCTGACCAGGCAGGACCTGGCCACGTTCACCCTGGGGCCGACCGGTCTGACCTTCCATTTCTCGCCGTACGCCATGGGTCCTTACGTGCAGGGCTCGTTCACGGTGACCGTCGACTACGGGCAGCTGGTAGGCCTGGCGCCGGCGGGCGGCGCGTTGGAGCAGTTCGCCCGCGGCGC
>CAZQVC010000010.1:29852-40169 GCA_964596625.1 uncultured bacterium
GGCGCCGGCGGGCGGCGCGTTGGAGCAGTTCGCCCGCGGCGCCGCGGTGCGCTAGAGGAACGAGCGCCGGCGCGGCCTCACGCCGCGCAGCAGCCACAGCACCAGCGCCAGCAGTATGAGCGCCGCGCCGATGAGCAGCAGCACCAGGTGGTTGCGCAAGGCCAGCGACACCAGGTCGCCGGGGAGCGCCGTCGCGATGTAGGCCAGCGTGCCGGACAGCGCGGAGAACACCCCCTGCACCAACGGTCCGGCGGGGAGCGACGCCTCCTCCGGGATGAGGCGCCGGGCACGGTCGAAGACGAAGGCCCCGGCAGCCGCACCGAGCAGGATCGCCAGGCCGGCGTTCGACAGCCGCATCAGACCGCGGGAGAAGCCGACGACGAGCGCCAGCAGGACCACGGCCAAGGCGCCGGTGAAGATCAGCCAGGTGGTGTAGCGCGAGCGGGCCTGAGCGGTGAACGCATCTATGAGTGGCGCGACGCCGCGCACCCTGGCGGCCTGCTCCGGCGTGGTGAGCTGGGCCGCAGCCAAGGCGCTGCCGCCTTGGTAGGCGCGCTGCGCCAGCGCGTCGAGCACCGCGGCGTTGGCCTCCTCCGGGCTGAGACCGGCCAGCTGCGAGGCAGGCAACAGGCCGCTGAGCGCGTCGGACTGGGTCTCCTCGCCGGCGAGCACCTGCGCCGCCTCGGCGAGGCGAGACTCGATCTCGGCGCTGCGCCCGAGCAGCATGGAGACCAGCAGGCCGTGGATCTCGGCCCGGGCGACCGAGTTGACGCCGGTGTCGAGACGCGCGCGCAGGTTCGCGTTGGTGACAAGGGCCAGGGCGGCGTCGACGCCCTCGTCCATCACGGTCTGGCTCAAGCTGCCGACCACGAACACACCGATCTCGCGCGCCGTCATCCTGGCCACGGCGTTGGCCGACTCGTAGACGAAGACGCCGACGACCGGCTGGACCGGCTCGCCGGGGTTGGCCGCGGCCTGAGCCGGCCAGTCGGCCAACCGGGTGCCGTCGTCGAGCCCGGCCGGCAGCATCTCTGACTCCAGGGACGAGCGCATCAGCGTGTCTATCGGACCGTTGACCGCCGCTTCGAGCTGGGCGCGCAGCGTCGGCTCCTCGACGGCGGAGAGCATGGCCTGGCTGCCGGCCGTGACCAGTTGGCCGGTGAGGACCCCGGCGATGCGGCCGATGGCGGCCTCGCCCGTGAAGGTGGGGATCTCGGTCGGGTCGGCGTAGACCTCGACGCCAGGCAACAGCCTCAGCGGCTGGCCCGGTTGGTACGAGCTGCCGGCCCTGACGCCGAGTTCGCTGCCGGCCGAGCCCCCTGGCTGAAGCGTGAGCTGCAGGACGCCGCGGATGACGGCAACGCCCCGCTCAGGCGAGGCGAGTTGCGCTTGCGTGAACAGCAGGCCCCCGACCATGACCGCTAGCGCGAGCAGGACGCCGCTCGCCCAGGTGATGTCTCGCTGCCATGCTGGTTGTCGCTCGGTTCGGTACATCTCGAAAGGTCCTCCCGGCGGCCCTTGCACCCGCTAGGGCGGCGCGGACGCGCCAACAGATTAACGTGCCGCGTAGCATGGGGCCATGGGGAAGGGCGTGAAGCTCACCGTGGTGCCGTTGGTTGGCCCGTTCCACACGCGTTGGCCGCGTTACACGGTGGTGCACGTGCGCGAGGCCGTCAAGGCGTTCCGCCCGGACGTCGTGGCGCTGGCGCCGCTGGCCCCCGGAGCGTTGACCGACCCGCTGTGGCAGGACACCGACGAGGTGGCCCTGCCGCACACCGTCGTGCCGTGGGCCAGGCGCGCCGGGGTGGAGCTGGCCGAGGTCGGGCTCGCCGCTGACGACCCGGCCGACCCCGGCGACGCGCGGGCCGAGGCCGACCTGCGGCGCTACCTGGAGCTGTACGAGGACGGCAAGGCCCGCCTGGCAAGGGTCGACGCGGCGCTCGGGCCGGTGCGCGAGCTGCTGAGGCAGGCCCTCGGTCCCGAACGCATCCGCGACGAGCTGCTCCCGGCCATCGCCGCCCAACAGGCCGAGCGGCTGCGGCAACTCGATCGCGGCCCGGGCGACGGCTGGCTCGACGAGCGAGCGGCCGTCGTCGCCTCGCGGGCGCTGGCCAGCGGCGGCGAGCGCATCGCGCTGCTGGCCGGCGTCGACCAGGTGCCGGCGCTGGAGCGCGCGCTTCGCGGCCACGCCGAGTTGAGCCGGCCCCCCACGCCCGACGCTGGTGAGGAGGGCCGTGAGCGTGCGCTCCTCGACGTCGCGATGCGGGGTGACGTGGCGGACGTCGGAGCCCTGCTGGAGTCTCTGCGGAGCCTGCAGACGGCCGAGGCGCTCTACCACGAGGCCAACCTGCTGCTGGCGAACGACCACCCGGCCGAGGCGCTCGAGCGCCTCATCGACCTGCTGCGCCTCGAGTTCCACGAGCCCTACTACCTGCCGGGGTTCGTCCTCGCGCGCCTGGGCCAGCTGTACGACCTGGCGGGGCGGCGCCGGGAGGCCGAGCGCAGCTACCGCGGCGTGCTGGCCCTGTCGTTCGCCCCGGAGGCGGCGCGGACGGCGGCCCGCGAGGGTCTCGAGCAGCCGTTCGCCCCGGTCGCCGCGGAGGCCGGATGAGGTCGTTGGCGCATCCGTGCGGATTCGCTCAAAGCTCGCCGGGCTTCCGACTTATCCTTACGGTGTGAAAACCGGCACGTTGGTCTTGGGGGCTAGCGTCGTCGTGCTGCTCGGCATGACCCTGGTCAGCGGGTTCAGCGTCGCCCTCGGGCTGCCGCTCGCGGCGGCGCTCGCGACGGTCGCCATTCTCGCGCACCGGCCCCGTACCTTGGCCTGGCGCCTGGCCGCCGCCGCCTCCGCCCTGTGGACCGTCGAGGAGATCGCCTGGGCCATCAGGCGCGCCTCAGACGTCAACTCGGCCTCGTTGCTCACCGAGGTGACCTACTTCGGCGGCTCGCTCCTGTGGCTGGCCGCACTCCTGCTGCTGCACGGCCGCCGCGTCACCCGTCAGCTGTGGCTGCCGCTCATCCCCGCCGTGCTGGGGCTGGCGGCGCTGATGGTGTTCGACGTCCCACAGTCGCTAGTCCTGCAGTTCCCCGTGATCGACACGGTGCTGGTGCTCGCCGCCATCCCCGCCATCGAGCCGGCGATGCGGGGCCGCGCCTCGGCCGGACGCCTGTTGCTGGTGCTCGCCTTCTTCCTGCGGGCGCTGAGCTCGGCGACGTTCTCCTGGCTGTTCCACGTCATCGGCCTGCAGGGCGAGCTGGCCGTCATCCTCATCCTCGCCTACTGCCTCCTGGCGCTCGCCGCGCACCTCGAGCTGTCCGGCAGCCCGGCCGAGCTCTTCGCCACCGGGGCGATGCTCATCGGCCTGCAGCTGCCGACTGCGGTGATGGCGCGCCTCTTCATACAGGCCGACGTGATCACCTCGAACTACGCGACCTTGCTGTTCGCGCTCATCGCCTACGTCCAGCTCGTCGCGATGATGCTCATCGTCATCTCCTACCGCCGCAGGCGGTTGGTCGCCGAGAACGAGCTGAAGGCCTGGGGCTCCGTGCTCGAGCGCGTGGTGGGGCTGGTCAACGACTCCGAGAACCGCCACGTGGCGCTCGCAGAGCTGCTCGAGATCCTCCGGCAGCGGCTCCCCAAGCTGCGCGGCATGGTGCTCCACGAGGACGTCGAGCTGAAGGTCGGCGAGCTGGGCGGCTACGAGTACCCGATCGTCTCGGAGGGGGACGAGGTCGGGCGGTTCTACTTCACCGATCAACCGGAGAACCTCAACGTGCTCGACGCCGTTTCGCCCTTCCTCGCCACCCGCCTGCAGCAGTCGCGGGAGCAGGCGACCTGGGTCAACCACGCCATGACCGATCCGCTCACCGGCCTCCTCAACCGCCGGGGTCTCGACCTGCGCGTGCCGGAGCTGCTCGAGAAGGCTCGAGCGGAGGGCCGGCCCGTGTGCGTCGTGATGCTCGACCTCGACCACTTCAAGCGGGTCAACGACTTCTACGGTCACACGGTGGGCGACCAGACGCTGAAGGCGCTGGCGAAGATCCTCAGCAGCCACATGAGGCCCAACGACCTCGTCGTGCGTTGGGGCGGCGAGGAGTTCGTCATCGTGCTCTACGACGCCGATCCGGCGGCCGCCGGCGAGGTCGTCAAGCGCATCAGGACCGAGCTGAGGGAGAGCAAGAACCCGCCAGTCTCCTGGGTGCTCACCGTGTCCGCCGGCGTATCGGGCGGCTCGGTGCCGGCCGACCGCGGGACGTTGGACGCCTGGATGGTCAAGGCCGACGCCGCGCTCAAGCGCGCCAAGGACGGCGGCCGCGACCGCACGGAGGAGATCCTCGCGGCGCCAGCCGGCGACTAGGCCAGGGCGCAGCACGCGCCGCGATATCATCCGCGACATGCGCGAACTGCTCTACAACGCCGCCCGTCACTACAAGCGCGGCAAGGCGCTGGCGGAACGGGGCGACGTGCGCGCTGCGATGCTCGCCTACCAGGACGCGTTGCGCGACCTGCACGCCGTCAAGCCTCAGCGCATGCGCGACGTGCTGCTCGCGCAGGTCTACCTGTCGCGCTACCAGCTGGGCCACCACCTCGATGCCGAGAGGGCCGACAGCGACCTGCGCATCGGCTACTCCTACGCCCGCACGACTCACGAGCCGACGGTGCGGTTGCTGGCCGAGAACCTCTGGCGTGAGCGCTTGAAGGCCGGAGCGCCGGCGCACGCGCGCCACCAACCGAGGCGTTAGGCCGGGGGTAGCATGGCGCCATGAGCCATCAAGCCCTCCTGGCAGCGGCGTACGCCTCAGAGTCCGAGTACCTGCGAAAGCTCGAAGAGCTGGTGCGCTTCGAGAGCCCCACCGACGACAAGGCGGCCTGCGACGCGCTCGCAGACCACCTGGCGAAGTCCTTGGCCGACAGCGGTTGGCTGGTCGAGCGGCACTCGAGGGAGCGACACGGCGACATCCTCGAGGCCAGCATGGAGGGCGCAGGCGGGCCGCGAACGCTGCTGCTGGCGCACCTCGACACGGTCTGGCCGCTCGGCACGCTGGCTGAGATGCCGCTGAGGCGTGAGGACGACAAGCTGTACGGCCCCGGCACGCTTGACATGAAGGCTGGCATCGTCACCGCCCTTATGGCCGTCGACCTGGTCGGGGCGACAGGCCGCACGCTGAGCGGCGACGTCACCCTGCTCGTCACCTCCGACGAGGAGCAGGGCAGCGACGACTCGCGCGAGCTGATCGAGGAGCTCGCGCAGCGCCACGACCGGGTGCTGGTGCTCGAGCCGGGCCGCGAGGACGGCGCGTTGAAGGCTGGGCGCAAGGGCGTCGGCGGGTTCGAGGTGACCTTCAAGGGACGAAGCGCGCACGCCGGCAACAACCCGGCCCAAGGCGCCAGCGCCCTGCGCGAGCTGGCGCACTTCCTGATCTTCGTCGAGGACCTGGCCGACGAGGTCGCCGGCACCTCCGTCAACCTCACCGTGGCGCGCGGCGGCTTCGCGTCCAACGTCATCGCCGAGCGGGCCGTGGCCACGGTCGACATGCGGGTGCTGAAGGCTTCCGAGGGCCAACGGGTGGAGCGCGCGGTGCGCGACTACAGCCCCCGTGACTCGCGCGTGACCTTCGAGGTCGCAGGCGGGCTCAACCGGCCGCCGCTGGAGCGGACGCCGGCGAACGAGGAGCTTCTCGAGCTGGCCAACAGCGGCGCCGCCGAGCTTGGCCTCGAGCTCGACGCGGCCGTCGTGGGCGGCGGGTCGGACGGCAACTTCACCTCGGCGCTCGGCATCGCGACGCTCGACGGCCTCGGCTCCGTTGGGAGCGGCCCGCACGCCCGCGACGAGCACATCCGCGTGCGCGAGACGCTCGAGCGGGTCGCGCTCGTGAGCTGGCTGCTGGCCGAGTCCTGAGCCCGAGGACGACCGGCCCCGGCCGCCAGACCTACCTGGTCGTGGCGGTCCTCGGGGCGCTACTCTGCCTGGCCCTGCCGCCGCTCGGCTGGTGGCCTGTGGGCATTGCCCTGGCCGGGCTGTTCGCGGCCGTCGGCAACGCGAGGAGCGCGAAGCGCGCCTTCCGGCTCGGCTTCTGGTTCGCTCTGCCCTTCTTCGCGATCTACGTCTCCTGGCTCCCGCGCAGCTTCGCCGACCTGCTCGGCCCCTCGTTCTGGGCCGTCTACCCGTTCCTGGTCTTGGCCCTCGCGGTCATCTGGGGGGCTACGACCTGGGTCTCGTGGGCGGCGGCCGGCGGCGGCGGACGCCGCACGCTGTTGGTGCTGCCGGTCGCCTGGGTGCTGGTCGAGTGGGCCAGGACCCAGGGCTACTTCGCGTTCCCCTGGGGTGCGCTCGGCTACCTCTGGCTCGAGACGCCCGCCGCCCAGTTGGCCAGCGTCTTCGGCGTCTACGGCCTCAGCCTACTGGCGACCGTTCCGGCCTCCCTGCTGGCGTTGCCGCTGGTCACGCCGCGCACCGGCGGCTTCGGGCCGGGCGCCGTCAGGCTTCTCCTGGCGCCGGCCGCCGCGCTGGTGCTGCTCGCCCTGGCCTTCTGGACCGGCGCCTCGCTGGTGCCGCCCGGTACGGGCCCGGCAGCCACGACCGCGGGACAGCCCGAGAGCCTCTCGGCGCTGTTGGTGCAAGGCAACGTCGACGCCTTCGGCCGCGCCTCGGGCGCCAGACAGGACCTCGACACCCACCTCGAGCTCACCCGCGCCGCCGTGCGGGAGCGGGCCGCGTCCGGGCTCGAGCCGTACGACCTCGTCATCTGGCCTGAAGGGGCGGTGCTCGGCTACGAGTTCGACGGTCGCGGCGGCGAGGAGCTGGCCTCCGCCATCGGCGGAAGCGCACCCGGCTCGAGCCTGATCGTCGGCGGCCGCCGGTACCGCGGCGACAGCTCGTTCAACAGCCTCTTCTCGATCGTCGGCGGCGAAGTCATCGACCACTACGACAAGCGCTTCCTGGTCCCCTTCGGCGAGCGCTGGCCGCTGCTCGAGTCGTTCCCGGGCCTCTACCGCGCGATCTTCTCCGCGCTCGGGCTCCCCATGCTGGCCGGCACCTCCCCCGGCGAACCGCCGGCCCCGCTGACCACTGGAGTGGGCGAGGTGGCGGCGTTCATCTGCTACGAGTCGGTGTTCCCGCAGGTGCAGCGGCTGCAGGTCGCCAAGGGGGCGCAGGCGCTGGTGTTGAGCACCAACGACGCCTGGTTCGCCCGCGGGGCCGGTGGCCGGCAGCACTTCGACATGGGCCGGCTGCGCGCCATCGAGACGCGCCGCTGGCTGCTGCGCGCCGGCAACGACGGGATCACCGCAGCCGTCGACCCGTACGGGCGGGTCACGGCGGAGCTCACCAGGCGCGTGGCCGGTGCGCTGAGCGCCGAGTTCGCGCTGCGTGACGACCTCACGCCGTGGGTCAGGTACGGCCACCTGACGAGCTGGCTCCTCGGCGCCTACCTGCTCGTCGCCACGCTGCTGCTGCAGGCGGCGCGGCCACGTGAACGCGAGTCGGTGGCCGACCGGCTCAGGCGGCGTTGAGGATCAGCGCGAGTACGATGCGAAGTCGTGCATAGAATGGCCGGGTCATGAACGTTCTCGTCGTCGGCGGGGGTGAGATCGGCGCCCTGATAGCCGCCGCGCTCCACGCCGAACACAACGTCACCATCCTCGACGTCGACGAGGAGCGTGAGGCCGCCCTGGAGACCCTCGACATCGCGTTCGTCAAGGGCAGCGGGACCGATCCGGACGACCTGAAGGCTGCCGGTGTCGAGCGGTCAGACGCGTTCATCGCCTGCACCGAGAACGACGACATCAACGTGCTGGCCTGCCTGGCCGCCAAGGGCCTCGGGGCCAAGGAGACGATGGCGTTCGTCACCCGGCAGCGCTACGTCGACGCCTTCAAGCGCAGCGGCGCCTTCCAGTCCGTCGGGCTGCTCATAGACCGGGTGCTGTGGCCACAGCGGATCCTGGCGCAGCAGATCGCCGACATCGTGCGGGTGCCGCGTGCGGTCGACAGCGCGCGCTTCTCGCGGGGTCGCATCACGATGCTGGAGTACCTGCTGGAGGACGGCGACCCGTACCTCGACACACCGCTCGTCGACCTCAAGCTGCCCCCCGGCGTGCTGCTCGTCGGGAGCATCAGGGGCGACGTTTTCACCATTCCCACTGGCGCGACCGACCTGCGCATCGGCGACCGCGTGGTCTTCATGGGCACGACCGAGAAGATGCGCGAGATCCAGCGGCGCTTCGCCCCCCGTCGCCGTTCCCTCAACGTGGCGATCGTCGGCGGCGGCAACGTCGGCTTCATGGTGGCCGAGGCGCTGGCCTACGACCGCGCCAACATCGCGATCATCGAGCAGAACGAGGAGCGCTGCGAAAAGTTGGCTCAGTGGCTGCCGCATGCTTTGGTGTTGCGGGGTGACGGCACCGACATCGAGCTGCTGCAGCAGGAGCGCATCGAGGATGCCGACGTGATGGTCGCTGTCACCGACGACGACGGCAACAACCTCTTGGTCGCGCTGCTGAGCAAGCAGCTGGGGATCCCGAAGGTCGTAACCAGGGTCGGCAGGGCGCGCAACCGCAAGCTGTTCACGCGGGTCGGCATCGACGCGCCGCTCACGCCGAGGGCCGCGGCCGTCAAGGAGGTCCTCAACTGGCTGAAGGTCGACGACATCGACCACATCGCGACCATCGACGATCACGCCGAGGTGATCGAGGCCGTCTACCCGCTTGAGGCGGCTCCGGGTCGCATCGCCGACCTCGGCTCCCCAGCCGACATCCTGGTCGGCGCGATCGTGCGCGACACGAACGTCATCATCCCGCGTGGCGACACGGTGGTCGAGCCCGGTGACCACCTACTCGTGGTCACCTTGAGCGACAACACGGCAGCGGTGGAGGAGTGGTTGGAGCAGCACAGTGCCACGCCGCCCACTGTGCGAGCGACCCCCGGGTGAGCACCCGCGGGCGGTTCGCGCCCTACGTGCTCGGCACGGCGCTGCTGGCCGTTGGCGGTGCGGCCGCCGCCTTCACCCTCTACGCCCTTCTGCTAGGCGAGAGCGCCACCGGTTTCCTGTTGACAACGCTCGTGGCAGGTCTACCCGGCGCCTGTCTGCGCTACATCGGTCTGGCCGGCGCTGAGCCTACCCGCCGGGAGGCGCTGGCGACGGTGCTCCTCACCTGGCTGCTGGTGCCGCTCATCGGCTGCATC
The DNA here is from genome assembly GCA_964596625.1 of uncultured bacterium. Classification (GTDB taxonomy): domain Bacteria; phylum Deinococcota; class Deinococci; order Deinococcales; family Trueperaceae; genus DASRWD01. The sequence goes on from CAZQVC010000010.1 coordinate 39,035, forward strand.
CCGTACGCCCTCACCACCCAGTTCGGCTTCGTTGACGGGCTCTTCGAGTCCATGAGTGGCTTCACCACCACGGGCGCAACGGTGATCACCGACTTCACCGTGCTGCCGGCTTCGTTGATCGTGTGGCGAGCGCTCAGCCAGTGGATCGGCGGGGTCGGCATCATCGTGATGTTCGTAGCGGTCTTCCCGCAGCTCGCGATCGCCGGCCGGCAGATGTTCTTCACCGAGGTCCCGGGTCCCATCGAGGAGCGTCTCGCGCCGCGTCTGCGCAACACTGCCGCGGCCGTTATGAGTGTCTACTCGGCGTTGACGGTCGCGTGCGCCGCCGGCTACCTGGCGTTCGGCATGTCGCTCTTCGACGCGGTCGTGCACTCCCTGACCACGGTCGCGGCCGGTGGTTTCTCGCACTACCCCGACGGCTTCGCCGCGTTCGCCAGCGCCAACCTCGAGTGGGTCGCCATCGTGTTCATGTTCCTCGCGGGCGTGAGCCTCTCGTTGATCTACCGCACGATCAGCGGGCGCCCGTGGTTGCCTCTGCGCAACGCGGAGTTCCGGGTCTACTCGCTGATCACGGCGCTGGCGGCGATCGCGCTGTGGCTCGTGCTGTGGTCTGCCGGGCTCGATCAGGCGTTCCGCCGCGGCCTCTTCCAGGTCGTCAGCATCCTGACCACCACCGGTTTCGCCTCCGCCGACTTCGCGGCCTGGACCCCACCGGCGCACGCGATCCTGGTGGTGCTGATGATGATCGGCGGCTCCGCGGGCTCGGCCAGCGGCGGCGTCAAGGTCGCACGCTGGCTGATCGTCGCCAAGAACACGGTGCGCGAGGTCGCGCGGGTCCTCCATCCGAGGGCCGTGCTGCCCGTTCGCATCGGACGCCAGATCGTTTCCGACGACGTCTTGCGCTCCGTGGCTGCGTTCATCACCCTCTACGTGACGCTAGCCGCCGTCACCACGCTGCTACTCGTGATGCTGGGCTCGACCCTCGACGAGGCGCTGACAGCAGCCCTGTCCTGCATCGGCAACGTCGGCCCGGCTTTGGGGACGCTCGGTCCGTACAGCTCCTACGCCGACTTGCACGTGGCCGCCAGGCTGCTGCTCACGTTCGGCATGCTGGTCGGCCGCCTCGAGGTCGTGA
>CAZQVC010000011.1:0-40058 GCA_964596625.1 uncultured bacterium
GTCGAGCCCATGCCGTTGTTCGAGTTGTTCCACGGCCAGATGTAGTGCTGACCGTCGACGTTGCCCTTCTCCAGGGCGTAACCGAGGAAGTCGCCGCGGTCCTCATCGGTGAGGTACTCATCTATCGGCTCAAGGAGGCCCTCACGCGCCCACTCGGGGTTCCAATCGAGGTCCTTGAGGACATCCGGTGGATTGCCGGCGAAGATCGCCGTCGTCACCTTCTCGCCGAAACCTGCGTTGGGAACTAGCTCGTAGTGCACCGTCACGTTGGGATGCAGCTCCATGAACTGCTCGCTCATGTACCGGGCGTACTCCTCCCCCGTTGGGCTCTCCCCTTCCGCCATGTCGGGCGTGACTATCCGCCACGGGTTGATCCACCACGTCAGCTCGATCTCCGGCTGCGCCGTGGCGGCGGCCGACAGGGCGAGTGCCACCGTGAGGACGATTCCTACAACTCGACGTCGCATGCTGCACCTCCAGTGCCTTCTTACGAGGCCTGATTTATACCACTTGCGTACCAGGAAGGCTCGGCCTAGTCTCGTCAGCTTGCGCGGCGCAACAACCTTGCCCGCGTGGTCAAGTAGGTCTCCCCGCCCAGCCGCTTGACCAGCTTCTTCGCGCTCCAGACGTAGGCCTGCTTCAATCGACCGAGTGAGTTGGGCTCCAGGAGGGCAGCTACGGACCTGGGCGTGGCCCGCGCGTTCACCGTGAAGCGCCCCAAGACCGTGCAGTCGGCGACCTGGTCAACCACGACGGTCGGCTCCGAAGTGAACAGAACCCTGATTCCTGCAGTCGAAGCGGCGCGAGCGACATCTGCTGAGTAGTAGCCGTTGGGCACGGAAGCTACCTGAACCTCGACACCTATGATCGAAGCCAAGCGGTCCAGGCTGGTACGCCACTCCTCGAGCATCTGCTGAAACGTGAGTGACGTCATCCGTTCGGGGTGAGAGGCGCTGTGGGACCCGATGACATGGCCTCTATCGTGTAGCTCGCGGATCTCCCGCTGGTCGAGGAACGACGGGTGACCGATCATGTCGGTAGCCACGAAGAAGTGGCCCCGCCAGCCGAGTCGCTCAAGCATGGGCGCGATCAACGTGTACGCGCTCTTGCCGCCGTCATCGAACGTCAGGGCGAACGGACCTGGCGATCGCGTGCCGTCAAGCGCCCATGGCGCCAGTGCCTCCGCAACGGGGCGCACGTCGACGGGCGCACCGAGGCTCTTGCCCTTGAGAGCGACCAGGTGAGCCTCGAAGTCACCAACGGGCAACTTGTAGAGGGCCGCGTCATCGACCCAGAAGCCGCTCTTCAAGTGGTCAGCGTCCTCCAGGACGTCGTGGTACATCAACGTGACCAGCCCGCGACGCAGCCCGGTGCGGCGGCGGTCGGTAGGCGTGGTCGTGGACGATGTCTCCATGCGTTGTCGTGGACTTCCGCTGCAATCCTAACAAGCGCCGGCTGACAGGAAACTGTCAGTCGCTCCCGGTCGCGTTACCGAAGCTATAAACCTGTGGGCGCTGTCCCGTCGGGAAGCGCTTGCAGGGGCCCTAGGTTCGGTCAGGATCTACTCGCCGCCACTCCTGCGCGACGATGTCGTAGCGCTTGATGACCCTCGCCGGGCTCCCTGCTGCCACCGACCTGGGCGGCACGTCCCGGTTGACGACGCTGTTGGCGGCGACGATCGCGAGCTCACCCACCGTTACGCCCGGCAAGATTACGGCGTTCTGGCCGATCCACGCCCCGCGACCTATGCGGATCGGCTCAGGTCGGGTGATCCCCTGGTACTTATAGGGGACATCACCGGTGACGCTTGCGTGCGTCCCGTCGGCGACGAAGACGTTGGCCGCGAACATCACGTCGTCCTCGATCACCACTTCGCTGAACGCCACCACCTGTAACGAAGCCGTGGCCGTCACCCGGTCGCCGATCACGAGGCGAGGCTCGAACGTCTGGCTGACGTGTTCGGATTGGGGGTGCCTGAGCCAGCCGCCAGGGTACCTGGTGGTGGCCTTCAATTCGCTGCCGGGTCCGAGCTTGACGTCGGAACCGACGTGCATGGCGGACGGATTGACGACGCTACGCGGGAACTTCATCTCGAAACCGCGCGCCTCGGTTGCGAAGCGGGGCACGGTCTTGGCCGCCCACCACTGCTCCCAACGCGCTCCCAACTTGGCGAGCCGCTCGAACATCGTGGTCGTGGAAACGTCGTTCTTCGCCATCTACCCGATGTTATGGCATCCGGGGCGGCAGCTTCTTGCCTGGGTTCAAGATATGCAGTGGATCGAGGGCGTCTTTGATGGCCCACATCGTCTCCACTGCGGCACCGTGCTCGGCTCTCACGTAGGGAAGCTTGCGTAGTCCGATGCCGTGCTCTCCCGTACACGTCCCCCCTAGCTCCAAGACCTTGGTCACCAGCTCGGCATGCAACGCGTTAGCCTTTGCCGCCGCGCTCTCGTCGCCGGGCGGATAGAAGATGGTCACGTGGAAGTTGCCGTCGCCGACGTGCCCTAGCACGTAGACGGGCAGGTCGATGGCGGCGGTAGCTCGATGAGCCACCGCCACCGCGTCCGCCAAGCGCGAGATGGGAACTGCCAGATCGGTGATGAGACTGTCCATCCCTGGATTGGCCGCCACGAGACTGGGTAACGCGCGATGGCGAGCCTCCCACAAGGCCCGCAACTCCGCACCGTCCGAGGCCGTATCCAGCTGTTGGGCGCCGTGCTGTTGCGCCAACACAGTCAACTCGTCGATCGCCAACCTAGTGGCCGCATCCCCGCCATGGAACTCGAGGAACACGGTCGGCGAGACCGGCAACTTGAGGCCGGAGTGGGCGTTGATGGCAGCGATCGAAACCGCGTCGACGAGCTCACACCGAGCCGGTTGAAGTCCCGTGGCGATCAGCTCGGCCACGAGTCGCACGCAGGCCTCGATGTCGGTCAGAGCGAGACGCGCGCCGACTACCGCCTGCGGCCGCGGCGTGAGCTTGAGCGTGAGCTCCGTGATGACGCCGAGCGTCCCTTCAGCGCCGCAGAAGAGGCGGGTAAGGTCGTAACCGCTCGAAGACTTCCTGGCTCGTCCGCCCGTGCGGATCACCCTGCCATCCGCCAGCACGACCTCGAGGCCGTACAGCTGGTCTCGCATCGAGCCGTACCGCACCGTCTGCGTTCCCGATGCGTTGGTCGAGGCCATCCCTCCCAACGTCGCTTCTGCACCGGGGTCAACCGGAAAATACAGACCAGTCTGTCTCAGAGACTGGTTCAGGCGCTGGTAGATGACGCCAGGCTGCACGACGGCCAGCAGGTCGTCTACGGAGACCTCCTTGATCTCGTCCATGCGCGACAGGTCAAGGGAGATCCCGCCGTTCACGGGCACGGTGTGTCCCTCCAGGCTCGAGTTGGCACCGACCGGGGTAACGGGCGTCCTCGTCGCAGCGGCAAGCTCGATCACCGCCTTGACATCGGCGGTGCTCTCCGGGAACACCACTACATCGGGCAGGCGCGAGAACGACGTCGACTCTCCACGAGAGTGGAGTGCCCTGCCGCTCGCGGAAGCGTCGACCTGATCGGGCCGCAAGACGGCTTTCAAGCTCGCCTGAAGGTCGCTCATATGACTAGGTTCTACCGCGTCGTTTGGAATGGGTATGGCGCATCTGAACAGTACGACGTGCGTCGATTCGCGCGCGCCTTGGGCTGACGGTTGCTGTACGCTCGGATGAACGAAGGTCAGCGGGCTAAGGCCCGCGCAGAAGGAGGCGGAAGCAAGATGTCCCCAGTAGCCACCAGTCGTTCACATAAACACCTGCTCACACCTTGGAGCAAGCAGGGTGCGATCAACACCCCTACGATCGCGCGCGCAGAGGGGTCGTACCTCTACGACGACGAGGGGCAGCGCTACCTGGATCTCTCGGCCGGCCTGGTCGCGGTCAACCTCGGCCACTCTCACCCCGCAGTGATCGAGGCGATCAAGGCCCAACTCGACAAGGTCGCTTACGTCGCACCGTCGTTGATGAACGACACCCGCTCGGAATTCGCCGAGCTGCTATCCGACATCTCTCCGTGGGCCGAAGGCTCCAGGGTCTTCTTCACGACCAACGGGGGCGAGGCTAACGAAGACGCGTTGAAGATGTCGCGCATGTTGACAGGGCGCCACAAGGTACTTGCGGCATATCGGTCGTTCCACGGCTCCGCACCGGGAGCCGGCACCTTGACCGGGGAGGATCGGCGCTGGGCCAACGAGCCGGGTATCCCAGGCGTGGTTCACTTCTTCGCGCCGTACCCGTATCGCAGCCCGTTCCACACCGACGACCCCGCGACCGAGGTCGAGAGGGCCTTGGCGCATCTGGCCGAAGTGATCACCTTTGAGGGCCCGCACAACATCGCTGCTTTGGTGATTGAGCCTGTCGTGGGCTCGAACGGCGTGGTGGTCTATCCCGATGGCTACTTGGCAGGCGTGAGGAAGCTCACCGAAGAGCACGGGATCACGCTGATCTTCGACGAGGTCATGACGGGCTTCGGCCGCGTAGGCGATACCTTCGCCGCACAACGGTTCGGCGTCGAGCCGGACATGATCACCTTCGCCAAGGGAGTCGCCTCGGCCTACGTGCCGCTCGGCGGCGTGCTCGTGCGCGAGGGACTGGCTGCACACTTCGACGATACGCCCTTGATGTGCGGACACACTTACTCGGGCCATCCTGTCTCGATGGCTGCGGGCCTCGCCACCGTGAAGGCCATGCGCAAGGAGGGTCTCTTCCAAAGAGCCACGGAGCTCGAACCGATGTTGCGAGAGGGGCTCGGCGCCCTCAAGGAGCGCCACGCCGTCGTCGGCGATGTCCGCGGTGTAGGCGCGTTCTTCGCCCTCGAGTTCGTCAAGGACCGCGAATCCAGAACGCCTCTGGTCCCCTGGTACGGCGGCGACAACGGCCCCGTGGCCAAACTTACGTCCGCTTTGAGAAACGAGGGAGTATACGCGTTCGGCCGCTACAACGTCCTGCTCATCACCCCACCCTTGACGATCGCGTCGGGCGACCTCGAGGCGGGCTTCGCGGGCCTCGACAAGGCGCTCAAGGTGCTTTCCTGACGCAGGCGCCTTCGACGTAGCAGCAACACCCCGAGTGAAGGTTCAAGGAGCAGTGGCCCGGAGCATTTGGCGCTCCGGGCCACAACTGGTGTCTCGCTTGCGTAACGAGGTTTATCGGGACGAGCGACAGCTCAGCGAGCGTCGCTAGCAGAGTCGCTTCGTTACTGGAGCCAACCGTCGACGACGTCCTGGTTATCTGCGATCCAGGCCCGGGCCGCCTCGAACGGTTCAGCGCCCTCCTGCGTGATGGCCAGCATCACAGCACCCATCTGCTCGCCCGTCCAGTGGAAGTTGTCGAGGAACGACATCACGTCTTCGGGGGCGTTCTCTGCCCACTCGGCGTTGACGATCGTGTTGATGGTCTCGGCGTCACCGAACACGCCTTCGGGGTCCTCGAGGTACTTGAGGTCGTAGGCAGCCCACATCCAGTGAGGACGCCAGCTGGTGACGATGATCGGCTCCTCGCGTTGGATCGCCCGGTCCAGGGCGGCGGTCATCGCAGCGTCGGAGCCGTCTAGCAGGTCGTAGTTGAGGTCGTAGACATCGAGAGCGCGGTCGCTGGCAGCCATGAGTCCAGCACCCGGGTCGATACCGATGACCTCACCACCGAACAGGTCGGCGTTGTCGTTGAGCTCGGTGATGGAGTCGACGTCTACGTAGGCGGGCACGGCCCAGCCGATGTCGGCGCCTTCGAGGTTGGGGCCGAGGTCGACCAGCTGGTCACCGTACTCGGCCCAGTAGGCCTCGTGGGTGGCCGGAAGCCAGGCGGCGACGATGGCGTCGAAGTCGCCCTGCGCCACGCCGGTCCACATCGGGCCAGCGTCGACCGAAGTCAGGTTCACGTCGTAACCCAACTCATCCATGAGCACAGCGGCGACTACATGGGTCGAGGCGATCTCGGAATCCCAAAGAACGTAGCCGAGTTCGATGGTTTCGTCCTGCGCCAAGACGACTCCGCCTGTTAGCGCCAGAACTAGGGCAATCATAAGCTTCTTCATTTGGTACCTCCCGAACTTGGGGCGGAAAACGGAACTGGGATACGCATATCCCAAGTGCACACCATGTGTGCAAACGTACTCGCGGCCAATCAAAGCCTCTTGGACCGTAGCACGTGTGTCAATGCCGTGCAAACGCTCGAGCTTAAGACAGATTAAGGTTCAGGCCGACTCGGTACGGTTACGTCCGAAGGCGGCCGTGACCCGGTCCAGCACGATGGCCAAGATGACCACTGCCAAACCGGCCTCGAAGCCCTGACCCACGTTGAGGCGCTGAATTCCCCGAAGAACCTCGGCCCCGAGTCCCCTGGCTCCGATCATGCCGGCGATGACGACCATCGAAAGGTTGAGCATTATCGATTGGTTGAGTCCGGCCATGATGCTTGGCCGCGCGACGGGCATCTCGACCTTCACCAGCTTCTGCCAGGCCGTGGAGCCGAAGGCGTCGGCGGCCTCCACCAGGTCGTCCGGAACCTGTCGGATCCCCAGGTTGACGAGCCGAACGAGCGGCGGGATGGCGAACACGAAGGTCGCCACGACGCCCGGCACGAGGCCTATGCCGAAGAACATCACGGCGGGGATCAGGTAGACGAACGCCGGCATCGTCTGCATGAAGTCGAGGATGGGCCTCATGATGCTCTCTATCGCATCGCTGCTGGCCGCGAGTATGCCCAGCGGTAGACCGACGATCACGATCAACAGTTGAGCCGTGACGACGAGCGCCAAGGTCTGTAGGAAAGGCCCCCACAGCCCGATGTTCTCCACCAGCAAGAGCCCGACTAGCGCGAAGAGGCCGATGCGCCAACCGGCAAGCAGTGTCGTGAGACCCGCAAGCAGGAGTATCAACACGATAACGGGCAGCCACTCGAAGCCGGTGAGCAGACCGCCGATGACCAGCTCGACCAGGTCGGAGAACGCGTCGAACACCGGCGCGAACTGGATCTGAAGGTAGGAGACGGCGTCTGACACCCAGTCTCTGATGGGGATGCGGAAGTCAAACATCGCGGCCCTCCCGGTTGACGCTCACGGCATCGCTCGCAACGAAGGTCGACGACGGACCAGGACCGTCGAGCGACCCAACAGGGGGCGGTACGACGGTAGTCGAATCGGCTGCCGAACCGTTGCCGTTCCCGGCCGCTGGTCGGGCCAAGGCCGCGAGTATCGCTCCCCGCACGACCACACCGCGCAGGCGACCCCTTTCGTCGGTAACGGCGATGGGCACGGGTCCTTCAGATGCGAGGTTGATCACGTCGCTGAGGGGCGTGTCGACCTTAACGGTGGAGGCCTCGCTGATCAACGAGGCATCCAAGTTGTCCTTACTGCTCTTGTCCTTCACTGACTCCAGGTGGTCGATGATCCTCTCTGACGTCAAGTAGCCGCGCAGGCGACGCTCGGAGTCGACGACCAAGATGCCGGACAGGCCGGACCTACGCATCTTAGTCAGCGCGGTGCGTGGACCGTCGCGCACATGGGCTGTCTCTTTGACCGGTTGCATGATGCTGCCGGCGGTCAGGATGTCGGAGCGATTCACGCCTTCAACGAACGCCTCGACGTAGTCGTCGGCAGGTTCGGTGATGACCTCTTCTGGCGTTCCTACCTGCACCACGCGAGCGGCGTTCATGATGGCGATCCTGTCACCCAGCTTCAGCGCCTCGTCGAGGTCGTGCGTCACGAACACGATGGTCTTGTTCATGCGCGATTGCAGCTCGATGAGTTCATCTTGCATCTCACGACGGATCAGTGGGTCGAGCGCGCTGAAGGCCTCGTCCATCAACAGGATGTCCGCGTCTACGGCGAGCGCCCGAGCCAGACCGACCCTCTGCTGCATGCCGCCGGAGAGCTCGCTCGGGTAGTTCGACTCCCAGCCGCTCAAACCCACCAGCTCTATCGCCTGCAGGGCCCGCTTCTTGCGCTCAGCGTCGCTGACGCCCTGGACCTCCAGGCCGTAGCCCACGTTGTCCAGCACCGTGCGATGAGGGAGGATGGCGAACTGCTGGAAGACCATCCCGCTGAACTTCTCGCGGCGCACCTTGAGCAGTTCGCGCCGGTTCAGCTTGGTGATGTCGATGCCGTCGATCGAGATGTTCCCACTGGTGGGCTCGTGCAGGCGGTTCAACAGCCTCAACAGGGTTGACTTCCCGCTGCCGGAGAGGCCCATCAACACGAAGGTCTCGCCTTCGCGGATGTCCAGGCTAACGTCCTGAACGCCGACGGCGTTACCCAGCTGTTCCTGTACATCGCGCTTGCTCGCACCACCCTTCAACATCTGGATGGCGCGCTCCGGCTGAGGACCGAACACCTTGAACAGGTTCCGGACGGCGATTTTCACGCGCCTCTCATCGTCGCTTGGCGTTGGGGTCACTTGCATCTGGTCGTCTCCGTAACGGGGCACTAGAAGGACGGGGCGTGTACTGGGAGGTCAAGACCTCGACCCCTGGAACGTGTCCAAAGGGGCGTAGGACACGAGAGGCCAACGTCCCAGCCTACAACATGGCCCTTAACGCCCCTGTTGAGGCGGTCCTCGGTTCGCAGTGTCGAAAAGGGCTGGTGGGCTACCATGCGAACGACGAGGTGAGCATGCACCTGACTGGCTTCCACCACCTAACGGCCGTCTCCTCCTCCATCCGGGAGAACAAGCACTTCTATACGGAGGTGCTCGGCATGCGGCTGGTGAAGCGAACCGTCAATCAGGACGACGTACGCGCGTACCACCTGTTCTACTCCGACAAGGTAGGGAGTCCGGGCAACGACATCACGTTCTTCGATTGGTCCGTGCCCCGTGAGCGGCGGGGCAACAACACGGTCACCCGCACGGGGTTGCGGGTCCGGGGCCCCGCCGACCTCGAGTACTGGACTTCTCGGCTGAGAGATCACGGTGTCGCGCAGGACGACCCGGTGGAGCGTGACGGTCGCTGGCACCTGGACTTCGAGGACCCCGAGGGGCAACGGCTCAGCCTGGTCACGGACGACGGCTCCGGTGACCCGCCAGTTCCCTGGGAGAAGAGCCCGGTGCCCGCCGATCATCAGATCAGAGGCCTCGGGCCGGTCACGATGACCGTGCCAGAACTCTCTGCTACCGACGCACAGCTGCGCCAAGTGATGAACTTCAGCCCCGTGCGCCATTACCCCGACCCCAGCGCGCCAGAGCACACCGTCACCGTGTATCAGATGGGCGACGCGGACCGCGCCGGTCCCCACGCCGAGCTACACGTCGCGGTTCGCCCCGATCTACCAGCGGCGAGGCCGGGCGCTGGCGGTGTGCATCACGTCGCGTTCCGAACCCCGAACAGCGAGTCCTACGAGGAGTGGACCAGGCGTCTGAACGAGTTCGGGATCCCGAACAGCGGTCAGATCGACCGCTACTACTTCCGCAGCCTCTACTTCCGCGAGCCAGGGGGCGTGCTTTTCGAGATCGCCACCGATGGCCCGGGGTTCACGGTCGACGAAGACCTGGCTACTCTCGGAGAGTCCCTGGTCTTGCCACCCTTCCTCGAACCGCGGCGAGCGACCATCGAAGCATCGCTCAAGCCCCTCGAGTGACCTCGGTCGGGGAACAATCCGCCCCCGTGCTGACCGTCGACACGCCTGCCGTGTTCGTCGACCTCGACCGTGTCGAAGCCAACATCGGCAAACTCCAGGAATACCTGGACGCCCACGGCATCGCCAATCGCCCGCACATCAAGACCCACAAGCTCCCCTACCTCGCTCACCTGCAACTGCGAGCTGGCGCCAAGGGGATTACGGTCCAGACGGTCGGTGAGGCCGAGGTCATGGCCGCAGCCGGCGTCAGGGACATCCTGGTCACGTACAACGTCATGGGTGAAGCCAAGGCTCAGCGCCTGGCAGCCGTTGCCCGGCTCGTCGAGAGGCTCACGGTCGGTCTCGACAACGAGATCGCTCTGCGTACCGTGGCCCGGGCGGCAGCCATCGCCGGGAATCCGATAGGCGTGATGATCGAGTTCGAATCGGGCAAGCGAAGACAAGGGCTGATGCGACCCGACGACGCGCTCGCCCTGGCTCGCGTCGCGGTGGCCGAACAGCAGCTCGAGTTCCGCGGTCTCATGACCTATCCATGCGGCCCTCAGGCGGCCTCTTTCATAGCAGCGGCAAAGACCGCGTTCGCCGCGGCCGGCGTGCCGCTCGAGGCGATCTCCGCGGGCGGCACGCCGGACATGTGGCGCGCTCACGAAGTAGCCGGCCTGACCGAGTACCGCGTCGGCACCTCCATCTATCACGACCGCCGTAGCGTGAGCAGTGGCAGCGCGACCCTCGAGGAGTGCGCCCTGCACGTCCACGCGACGGTCGTAAGTCGGCCAGAAGCCGATCGGGCGGTGGTCGACGCCGGCTCGAAGGTGTTGTCAAGCGATTCGTTCCCTGCGACGCTCGGAGGCGGCTACGGTCACGTTGTCGAGTACCCCGACGCCGTCATCGTCGAACTGTCAGAAGAGCACGGCGTGGTCGATCTACACGCTTGTGAAGCGCGCCCCGGTATCGGAGAGCGTCTGAGAATCATCCCCAACCACGTCTGCCCGGTGAGCAACCTGGTCGACGAGGTGATCCTGCATCGCGGAGGTCGGTGGCCAACTCCGATGCCGGTAGCGGCCCGCGGCAAACGTTAGCTTCGACCGCGCGGCTCTCTCATTACCACCTGAAACATGAACGCCCATACGTCGCGGATCGTGGCGGGACGATATCTTGCGCGTCTCTCCGCCATGTGAGACTTGATAGGTAGCACGTACACTCGGCCATGGACACGAGACTGCCTACTCGCGCGGAACTCGATCCCGAGTTCACTTGGGACCTGAGCTCCCTCTACTCCGACCACTCGGCTTATCTCGAGGACTTCGCGACCGCCGAGGCACAACTCGAGCGGCTTGCTGCCCTCCAGGGCCGCTTAGCGGAGAGCGCCGCGGTCCTTGGCGACGCCATGGCCCTCTACTGGGAACTCGTCGCACGCATGCAGCGACTTCGCAACTACGCCGTGCTACCGGTCTCGGTCGATCAGGGAGATCAGGGGGCGCGGCAAGAAGCCGCCCGTTTCCAAGGGCTGCACGGCCGCTTCGCGCAGGCGAGCGCGTTCATAGCCCCGGAGCTGCTGGAGCTCGGGCAAGACAGCCTCGAACTCTTCATGGCTCAGGACGATCGCTTAGCGCCCCTGAAACGCCACTTCGAGCGCCTCGAGATGCAACGACCACACGTTCGCACGGCCGAGGTGGAGAGCTTGCTGAACGGCCTGGGAGAGCCGTTCGGCGCGCTGGAGCGCGCTTACAACAGCTTGGCGAACGGTGAGATCGTCTTCGCGCCGGTAGAACACGAGGGCCGGACCTTTGAGGTCGCTCGCAGCACCTACCCGAAGTTGCGAATTTCGCCCGACCGCGAGTTGCGACGCAAGGCGTTCGACTCTTACCACGAAGGGTTCCTGGCCTTTGACGACACGATCGCCGAGCTGTACCTCGGTCGCGTCAAGCAGAGCGTGTTCCTCGCCCGCTCACGTGGCTACACGGACACCGTGGAGGAGCAGCTCGCGCCTCGCGAGGTGCCGCGTGCCGTGCTCGAAGCCGTGGTGAGCACCTTCGAGGGCCGGCTCGGCGTGTGGCATCGCTACTGGGCTGCTCGCCAGCGCGCATTGCGGGTCGCGCGCTTGGAGGAGTGGGACATCTTCGCCCCGCTCTCGCCGGCGCCGCTCGAGGTGCCGTACGCCCAGGGGGTCGAGTGGATCATCGAAGGCATGGCTCCACTCGGGGACGCCTACGTCGCGCCGCTCAAGCGCGGGCTGCTCGAGCAGCGCTGGGTGGACGTCTATCCGAACCAAGGCAAGCGGGATGGAGCGTTCTGCTCGAGGGCCTACGGCTGCCAGCCGCAGATCATGATGAGTTACCAGGACGAGCTGGAGAGCGTCTCGACGCTGGCGCACGAGCTGGGTCACGCGATGCACGGAGTGCTGATGGACGAGGCGCAGCCCGTCCCCTACGCGAACTACGCCATGATGATCGCGGAGACCGCGTCGAACTTCAACCAGGCTCTGGTGCGAGCCCACCTGCTCGAGAAGTTCTCCTCACCGGAGGCGCGCTTGGCGGTTCTCGACGAGACCTTCTTCAACTTCCACCGCTACTTCTTCATCATGCCGACGCTGGTGCGCTTCGAGCTGAGGGTGCACGCGGCGGTCGAACGAGGTGAAGGACTCTCGGCAGCCAAGCTCAACGACCTGATGCGGGACCTGTTCCAGGAGGGCTACGGCGACCAGATCACCGCTGACGAGCGCACCGGCGTTACCTGGGCGCAGTTCGGGCACCTGTTCGTGCCGTTCTACACCTTCCAGTACGCCGCGGGCATCGCTGCGGCCGCGGCCCTGGCGGACGATGTGCTCGCGGGAAGGAGCGGCGCGGCCGAACGCTACCTCGAGTTCCTGAGGGCCGGCAGTTCGGTGCCGCCCATCGAGGCCTTGCGGCTCGCCGGTGTCGACATGACGAGCGTGCAGCCGCTAGAACGGGCCTTCGACCTGTTCGAGGGGTACGTCGCACAGCTGGAGGAGCTAGCCAGCGACGCCTGAGGGTGATGGACCACGTATGTCGAGCGACGGCTCGGGCGCTCACGGCGACGCAGGGGTCGAGCGATCAGGAGCCGAGCAAATAGGCGTCTTCCAGGCGCCGGACGCGCGCCCGCGCCAAGGCGAGGCGCGGGTCGCCGGTGCTCAGGGCATCGGCGGTGGCCAACCAGAACTCGAGGTCGTCACCGAGCCGTTCGGCGAGGTCGAAGAGGGCGTCGGGATCGCTCACCAACAACGCGGCTTGACGCATCTCCTCTTCCAACTCCCAACGGTGCTCCTCGACTCCAGGAGCCTCGCTGAGCGGCAGTAGGGGCCCTTGCATCAGGGCTATGGCCTCACGCACCTGACCCAAGGCGATGTGCTCGCGAACTTCGACCACATCGGCGCGGAACGAGGTGGTGAAGCGGTAGGGGGCATCGCTTACCGGCAGGCTGGCTCGCAAGCGAGTCATCATGCTGCGCATCCCACTAGGGGTGAAGGGCGCGTGCCCTTCGGGGGTAAGGAAGGTGTTGAGCTCGTCGCGGGTCAAGCCGTCCGGATGTAGGGCGAGTGCCAGAGCGACCTCGGCCATACGTGGAGCCAGCGTCACCTCACGTCCTTGGAAACGCGCCTGGACACGCCCAAGGAACCGCAGGTCGAGTTCCGCACTAGGACCCGTGAGCGTTGCCCAGACAGGTTCGAAGCGCTCGGCCGGGCCGCTTAGCACCTTGAGACCGGTTCGTGGCATCGCTCCCAGGACGGGCACCAGTTCCCTGGGTATGTTGTGCGCCGCACCGCCGCTCGCCAACAGGTAGTAGAGGGCGGCGGTAAGGCGTTGCTCGGCGACTAGCTGAGTGTCGAGCAAGGCCTCGAGCAGGTCGCTGGTGGCTGACTCATCGCCCTCGATGGCCGCCACCATCCCTCTCCCCAACGCCGCCAACGAGCGCTCGTGAGGTTCGCCGCCGGCGCTGATCTCAGTGATGTCGGCGGCCACGATCTTGGCCTCCTGAACCCGGTCCAGCTCGCCCAACACCCTTATAAGTTGGTAGCCGTTGCGAGCCCGGTGACGTCTAGGACTCTCCTGGTAGGTACGCCACAAGAGCTCGAAGGCGGCTGCCAGGCTGCCCTCGGCCAACTCGAGTTGCGCCAACGTGCTTCTGAGCGGCGCCGCCAGGTGCGGCAAGCTACCCTCGACCAGCGCTCTGGCTTCCTCCAACATTCCTCGCAAACCGACCAGGTCACCGCTGAGTATGCGCGCGTTGGCCAGGTTGTTGATGATGAGCAAGCGGCGGTGCCCGTCGAGCAGTTGCTCGCGATCGAAGACATCGAGAGCCCAGCGGGCCCAACTCGCGGCGCGTGCGAACTCCCCCATCTGTGACAGGCGCGCGGCGAGGCTGTCAGCGTTGCGGGCCACCTCGTAGCGGCTGCCTTGTTCCTCAGCCAACTGCACGCTCTCACGAAGAGCCTTCGTGGCGGTCTCGTTGTCGGGGTGAAGCCTGGCGTACTGCCAGACGGTCAGCGGCGTGCGCCTGGTCTCGACCGCCTGCTCAGCCAGGGCGAAGCCGGCGGCGTGCGGCAACGTACCCGCTCGCCTGGCTCGCAAGGCGGGGGCGGCGTGGGTGCGCAAGTAGGCGTCGACGTCCTCGAAGGCCTGGTGGTAGTCGTTGGTGGCCAGACCGGCCACGAGCCGCCACTCGAGTACCCGTTCACTGCGCGAATAGCTTTCGGGGAGCGCAGACAACAGCAGGTGAAGACGCTCCAGGAGCCCTTCCTCCTGGTAGCGGGGACCGGCCGTGCGCAATAGATCCTCGACCATCTCGGGCGCCTTGAGCACAGCAAGTTCAAGCGCACCGACGAGGTCGCCCTCGCGTTGCAGGGCGACTATGGCAGGGGCCGGATCTACGAGTACTGCTTCGTCGAACGGGACGAGGGGGCCCGTCGCCGACGGCACGTTGAGCCGTGGCAACCCAGTCGCGCGGTACGAAGCGGCGTTGAACGACGTGAACCGGCCATCGGCCTCGCGCCATAGCTCTTCGACCTGCTCTGCGGACAACGCTCCTGGGGCGATCTCCCTGGCCTCAGCGAGAGTGAGCCTCAGTTCATCAGGACCCAGGACACGGCAGTCGCGAAGCGCCTCGACGTCAGCAGGGACCTCACCGCGAACGTCTAACACGATCGGGTAGCCGTCGTCCTGTAGCGCCAGCAGATCGGCGACTATCGGAGTTTCAGGTCGGTCGAGCGTGAGCGCCAAGCGTAGTGGCAACAGATCTTCCCTGTGCCGACGGAGCACGGCGAGGTGCGACCTGTAAGGCAACGCCATCGACAGAAGCGGCGCGGGCAGCACCGCGTTCACAGCCCTTGCCAAGGCGTTTCCTTGCGCTACCTGGTCCTCATGCGACGGTCCATCGAGTTCGAACCAGGCGAGCGGCGAGTACTCGCGCAGCGCGTCGATCACAAAGGGAGCGCCGAACGGCTCGCCTCCTATCAAGGCGACTGGCCGTTCGGCGCTGGATATCTCCAGGACGATACGCGGCAGCCACATGCTGCAAGGATAGCCGCTTACAGCGGCGCCGCGGAGTTCAGGCAGCCCAGTTCAGGGCTGTCTCGTGCCTATGTGCGTCCTGCCGTACTACCCCTATCTCCTCCTTGACCGACCCCTGTCGTTCGATCGCCGCCAACAGCGCGACACTGCGTACGACCAGGCGGTCCCCCACAAACTGGAAACGCGTGCTGTGCTCGAGCTTCCTTCTAGCTTCAGCTCTGTCCACGGTTCCTCCTTGCCGTGCCATGAACATTAGCCAGATAGGCGCTTTATGGGCGCTTCAAGACCCGTGACGCTTCAGGTAGTCGGTTGAAGCGGGTTTGAAGCGCCCCACCGGATAACTTCACTCATCTCAGGAGGTACTCATGTTCAGCACGCGCAAGATCGTCCGCACGTTCGCAATCGCCCTCACCGCAGTCGGTTTGGCCTTCGGCAGCTTCAGCATCACCGGTGCGTTCGAAGCCAACCCGCTCCTCGCAGACGTCGGCGGCCAGCGCGGCGATTGGGACGCCGGCTGAGCATATCTGCCGTCCTTCATCTGTACGCACCCGTCTGACGGCCCCTCACACTGCCCGCACCCCGCCGAAGAGGTGGATAGAAGCTCGTCGCGTCCGATGAGGCTCATAATCGATGCTTGATAACCGACCGGACCGCGCACCTCGCATCGACGAGCTACGCTTCCAGTACCAACCTATCGTGCCGTTGTCGCCGGACGAACCGGGGTGGTCGGAGGCGCTGGTGCGGTGGCAGCTTGACGATGGCACCATCCGCGGACCCAACGACGTCCTGCCGCATTGGTTGGCCTCTGCGCGTCTCGAGGTCTTCACGCGCTTCTCGTTGGAGCGGGCAGCGGTGGCGTTGGCTGCTCATCCCGATGCTTTGGTTTCCGTCAACTTGAGCCCCACACAGGTGACGCACCCCACGACGCTGCCGATCCTGGAAGGCCTGTTACCCGACATCCGCTCGCGGCTGCGCATCGAGCTCACCGAGCAGCGCTTCTTCGACACGGCCGCGCTGTGGAGCAGCCTTGAGCTCATCCGTGAGCGTTGCAGCATCGTTCTGCTCGATGACATCACCCAGGCCGACATCGATACCCGCCTTCCTGCGAACTGTCCCGTAGACGGCATCAAGCTCGACCGCAGCGTCATCGACGGTCTGGTGGACCCCGATAGTCAACTGGCACTTGAGCGTCTGGTACGTGAGGTTACCGGGCGGTTCCCCATCGTGGTGGCGGAAGGCGTCGAAGATCCCGCCTGGTGCGACCGGCTCCGCGAGCTTGGCGTGAGCCACGTCCAAGGGTTCGGCATCGGCCGTCCACGACCCGACTTGGTCACACCGAGGTTGCATGGGAGTCACGGCACCGGAACTCGCGGGATGAGGCTGAATCTCGGCGACGTCCTGATGGGCGGAGCCCACTCCGAACTGAGTGACTGAGTCTCGAAACTAAGGCGTTTCTGTAGCCGCGTCCAGCAACCGAGGATCGAGGCTGACGGGTACCTGCCTGATCACCTTCAGGTCCTTGGCGTGAGGGTGCAGTGGATTCAGCAGATAGTTGAAAGATACCGGCAACACTGCCGACGGCACCTTCAGCGCCAAGCTCCTGCCCGACAAAGCCCAATCGCTGCCGAGCTCCTGCAGTTGCTCCACTGAGCGCTCGTTCACGCGGCGCTGGAGGAGTAGCTCCGCGACAGCCGGGGTGCCGTCCTCGATGCGCGCGAACGATGGGAGTTCGATCTCGACGGCCAGTCGCACACCGAACGTTGCCGGCGTGAGCTTGGTGAGCAACTCGAGCATCGCGAGTTCGGGCGTCTGAGAAGTGTAGACCAGGGGTAGCCCGGGGCGGTTCCAACGTCCTGGGTAGAGGGCGGCACCGTGTCCGTCGAGCGGGTCGAAACCGGGTCTTAAGGCGTACGCCGCGTTGTGGTCGTAGATGCGCCAGACCAGCACCGTCCGAGACCTAGTAGGAGCCGAAGACTATCTGTCCCAGCAGCGTCTTCACCCGCTCGTATCCCTTGATGCTGGTGAGCAGCTCGATGGGGCGGGCGAAGGACAGTGCCGGGAGCTCCGAGAACAGCCACCTCCTCGCGACGTCTTCGCTTCCGAGAGCGCGGGCCGCGAAGTCGAAGGTCTCTTCCACCATCTGAGCCTTGAGCACTTCGGCCTCTTCCAGCCTGCCCGTCTCTTGCCGACGTAGCAGCGTTCGGGGATGGATGTCCAGCAGTTCCGCCGTCTCCCGAACGCTCAACTGGAGATCGTCGCTCAGCTTGTGGATGAGTTGGAAGCTGTCATGGGACACGGCTATCGACATGGGTCACCCCGTTCGTCACACTGTCACTAATAGTATGACAGATTGTCGGCCCGCCCTCAAGCTCAAGGCCCAGCCCCACACAGCTCGGGCCAAGGGCCATCCGGCGACGCCACCTTGACAGCTTAGAAGCGCAGCAATATCCTGCTGATACCCTCTATATCAGAGGGTAACGAAAGGAGCCGAGCCGTGCCGCCTCGCCCCGTACGTCAACTGCAGATACTGGAAGCCTTGCGGGCTGCGTACGAACGTACCGGCGCCCCACCGGAATTGGCGGCATTGGCTCGCTCCTTCGACATCAGCTATCCCACCCTGCGCGAGCACCTGCGGGCGCTCGAGTCCAAAGGCAAACTGTCGCTGGAGAGCCGCGGTCCCGGTCGCAGCCCCCGCCTGACGCTGCTGGACGTCCCCGCTTCGGGGGTGCCACTCTTCGGTGAGATCGCCGCCGGTATTCCCATCGGCAGTTACCCGGAGCCGGAGGGCTACCTCACGTTGCGCGGCCATCCCGACCGGTTCGCTTTGCGCGTACGCGGCGACTCGATGGCAGATCGCATCGAACACGACGACGTCGTGCTGCTCCAGCGCGCACAACCTCAACGCTCAGGGCAGGTCTGCGCTGTGCGAGTGGGAGAAGACGAGGCGACCCTCAAGTACCTCGACTGGAGCACCAACAGCAAACGGCCGAAACGGTACCGCTTACGGCCGCACAATCCGGCCTATCCCACGCTCACCGTTCCCGCCTCCGAGCTACACGTCGATGGTGTCATGCACGGCCTTCTGAGAGGCGAGATCGTCGAGGATCTGTTGCGCGAGGGGGGTGGTTGATGTCGCAAACAACCGCCTCATCGTCTTCGAGGCAATAAGACCGCAGCGATCCACTCGATAAACGAAGGACACATCCACCGCCGCCAAGCAAGAGAATGTGTCCTTTCGTCGCCCATAGCGGACCGTGGAAACACGGCCCTACCTAGGTACTTGCCCATGCTATCACCGTCACGCACGGCCATTAACCCGATCGTCCACTCACCTCAGGCACCTCCTCGTCCTGGTCGTCCCCCCGTGAGCCGCCCCCCTCATCGTCGCGCAGCAACGGTCGAGCCGTGATCGCCGCGCTGTGCTTCGACCCATGGCCGCTCTACCTCGCGAGTCGCACCGATCCGGAGCTCGCCCGCACGCCCCTGGTCTGCGCCGAGGAGGAGCGGGTGATGCACGTCAACAGCGTCGCCAAACGCCATGGCATCAGCGTCGGCATGCGACTCGACGGCGCTCGCATGCGAGTCGCGGGCCTCGAGGTCGTCACCTACACCGAACCCGACTTGGAGCACGCCTGGCACACCTTGCTTCGCGAGTTGTACGAGCACACCCCGTGGTTAGAGGGCGGAGTGCGTGGGCGAGTGTTCGCCGAGCTGGCTCCTGAGGAGGCCAGCGAACTGGCTGCCCATTACCAGGTCCGTCTAGGGTTGGCCCACGATTGTGAGACGGCCGAGCTGGCGTCCCTGGCCTCTCGGCCGGGCAGCTGTCGGCGCGCTGACGGCGACTCGTTCCTAGCCCGCCTGCCCTTGCGGTTTCTTAAGGGCGTCGGTGTCGGCGAGCGCAACCTCACCCGGCTGCAGTGGCTGGGCGTCACCACCGTAGGCGAGTTGGCCGCGTGGACAGCCTCGCAGGTGAGGTCTTACCTGGGCGCAGAGGGCGAGCGTCTGCTGCCGTACCTACATGGACCCAGGCGCTCGTCCCTGTCGCCGTTGCAGCTCCCCGCCACCATCACTCGAACCCTCGCCTTCAGCGAACCTGTGCGCGAACCGTACCGCCTCTTGCCGGCGCTCGAGCGCCTCGCCGGCGAACTGGAGGGCGCGTTGAGCGGCCGGGCGGCTCGGCGACTGACCCTCACGGCCAGCCTGCCCAGTGGCACCCTGCGAGCTAGCCGTCTCAGCAAACGCCCCCTTACGCAGGCACGCCACATCAGGCAGCAGGCGTTGTTCGCGTTACGCGACAGCAACGCCGAAGGCCACGACATCGAGCGCCTGACGGTGGAGTTGGCCGCTCCGGAACGAATCGGCCTGCAGCAGGGACTATGGCCTCGGCAAGAGCGCCGGCAGCGCGCGTTGGACGCCACCTTCGAACGCTTCCCCAAGGCTCCCCGGCGCCTGATCTGGCACGATCCTCACGCACAGGCGGGCGACCTGGCCTGGAGCTGGCAGCCCTATTCCTCCGACGCGCAGTCCCCCGAGTCGAGCGAGGCCGTGGCCGGCGCCACGGCAACTACCGGAGCCGCCGCGCGCAAAGCCGCCCGCAAGGCAGCTCGCGAGGCGGCCGCGAACGCAGTGGCCTTCGAAGCCGCGGGGAGCGCTGCAGCCGTGCCGCTCTTCGGCGGCACCGTCGCTGATGCCGGTTCGCACGCTACGCTTCCCGCTGCTCTCGATCGGGACGACACCCCGCAGAACGATCCAGCCGCGTACGCCGATCTGTTGTTCATGCCGCACCACCTCGACCACCCCCAGCCGGAGCACCGAGCCGCCGAAGCAGGCACAGGGCGTGGGTCGACCACGCCGCAGCACCTGGGGAACGACCGTGACGAGCCGCGGCTGTTCTCGTCTCGCCCCAGGCAGCACTACACCGAAGAGTTCACCCAGGAGGAACGCCGTGCGACTGTTGATGAGGCCCGCGACCGTGGCCACCGTAGACGGACTACCGACCGCGGTGAGCTGGTCCAGCCGCCCGAACGAGCAGCCGCCTGAGCGACGAGGCCGACGAGGTCGTCGAGCGCACGATCAGCGGGTTGGCGTAGTGCAGGTGATCGACCGATGGCGCTACGACGGGCGCTGGTGGGAAGAACACGAGCTGCACCGTGACTACTTCTTCCTCGAGCTGGAGGGCGGCGCCAAAATCGAGCTCTTCCGAGAGGAGGACCGTTGGTGGGTGGCTCGGCTGAGCGACTGACCGCGCTCCTCGACGTCCACTCCTACTACAGCCTCGGCGCCGGTACCGCCAGCCCCACCAGTCTCGTCAAGCGAGCGGCAGAACTCGGTTACAGCCACCTGGCCCTGACCGACGACCTCAACATCACCGGGGGCGTGGAGCTCTTCCAGGCCGCACGCGAGTACGGCGTCAAGGCGTTGATCGGCGCGACGGTGCCGGTGCGCATAGAGCAACAGGCCTACCCGTTCGTGGCCATCGCCGCCTCTCGTTCGGGCTACGAGACCTTGTGCCGCCTGGTCTCACTGGCGCACGAACGCGAAGAGCGTGACGTGCCCTACCCGGCCCTGTTGGCCCACACTCACGACTTGGTGTTGCTGACCGGCGCGAGGAACGGGTTGCCCGCTCGGCTGTTGGCCGAGCGGCGAGTCGAGGAGTTGGAAAGACTGCTCCGCGAGCTGCAGGGGGCCTTCCACGACCGCCTCTACCTGCGGCTGTTCCACGACCGTTACCGCTGGGACGAACGGCGCGCACGGGTGCTCAGGCGACTGGCTCAGAGCCTATCCTTGCCGATCGTGGCCGCACCGGAGGTCCGCTACCTGGAGGCCGAGGACTACCGCCTCTACGATGCTCTGACCTGCGCTCGGCTAGGGATCAGCGTGCAGGAACCGCATCCCAACCGACCTCAGAACGCCTGTCAACACCTTCCTAGCCCCTCAGAGGCACTGCGTCGTCTCCCCTTCCCCGAGGGCGCCCTCAACGCCACCTGGGTAGCGGAACGAGCGCACTTCGAGCTGTTGCCTGAGCGGCTCACGCCCCCCAAGGCCTACGTACCGACCGGCCTCACCGCCGAGCAGTACATCGAGGAGCGCTGCTACACGGCCCTCTTGCAACGCTACGAGGGTGAGGCCGTGGCCGCCGCACGTCACCGCCTCGAGAACGAACTCAGCGCGATCCGCGCGCTGGGTCTGGCCGACTTCTTCCTGGTGGCCGCAGAGGTGACCGATTACTGCAGGCACCACGGCATCCTCGCAGCAGGTCGAGGTTCGGCCGCCGCCAGCATCGCCTGCTACCTGCTCGGCATCACCAAGGCCGATCCACTCAAGCACGACCTGCTGTTCGAACGTTTCCTCCACACCGGTAAGACGAGCATGCCAGACGTGGACATCGACATCTCCTCCGCTCGCCGCGATGAGGTCCTGGCCTGGGTCGAGGAGCGTTTCGGCGCCACCACAGAGGCCATGGTCTGCAACAAGATCACCTACCGCATGCCCCTAGCCGTCCAAGATCTGGGGCGGGCGCTCGGCCTGCCGCCCGAGCTTCGTAACCGCCTGACCAAGGCGCTGGGACGCGACTTCCGTGGGTTGAGACCTCGCTCCGCTGAACGTGCCGAGGTCGCGTTGCGCGAGGTGCTGGGCGACGCACCGGTCACCGACGCCTTCCTGGAACTGCTCGGTCGGATGGAGTCCAAGCACGTACGCCACCTGGCACCGCACTCGGGTGGGGTGGTGCTAGCCAACGATCCCCTGACCCACTACTCGCCGCTGGAACGCTCGAGCGGTGGGATCAAGCTCCTCCAGCTCGACAAGGACGACGCCGAAGCGATGGGCCTCATCAAGTTGGACCTGTTGGGCCTTCGCATGCTTGCAGCACTGGAGCGAGCTCGAGAGGAGATCTTCCGGTTGGAAGGCGTCTGGCTCGATCTCGCCGACCTGCCCGACGACGAACGAGTGTGGGACCTGATCTCTGAGGGCGCCACGCTCGGCCTGTTCCAGGTCGAGAGTCCCAGCCAGCAACACACCAGCAGGGTCATGCGTAGTCGCAACCTCAAGGACCTGGCGCACCAGATCGCCCTGATCCGACCAGGGCCCATCCAGTCCGGCACCGTCCACCCCTACCTGCGCCGCCGGCAGGGCCTGGAGCCGGTCACCTATTGGCACCCGTCACTCGAGCCGGTCTTGAGCAAGAGCTACGGAGTCCTGTTGTTCCAGGAGGACGTGCTACGCATCGCCGTGCACTTCGCCGGCATGAACTGGATCGATGCCGATCGTTTCCGCAAGAAGGTCTCCAGCTGGAACGAGGTGGAGGACATCGAGCCCGACCGTCAGCGCTTCGTGGCCGGAGCCATGAACCATGTTGGCGCAACCGAGGAGGAGGCCACCACCGTCTTCGACGCCGTCAAGGGCTACCAAGGCTTCGGTTTCGCCGAGTCTCACGCGTGGGCGTTCGCCATACACGCCTACGCCAGCGGCTGGCTGCGCGTGCACTACCCGGCTGAGTACATGGCCGCAATCCTCACCGAAGAGCCGGGCATGTGGTCGCCTTCAACCAAGCGCCACGAAGCTCGTACCTGGGGCGTGCCCTTCCTGCCGTTCGACGTCAACGCCGGAGGCGTTCACTTCCGCGTCGAACGAGTCAACGACTGTGGTGAGCCGGTCAAGGCGATACGGCCACCCTTGGCCGGCATCACAGGTGTCTCCGAGGACGCCGCCAGGAAGATCATGCTGGAGCGGTTGCGCCACGGACCCTTCCACGATATCGACGACGCCTACCAGCGCCTGGAGTTGAGCCTCGACACGTTCGAAGCGCTGGTGAGAGCCGGCGCCTTCGACGGCTTGCAACCGCGGCGCGAAGCTCTCTTCCGCCTCGGGTCTCTGGCCAACTCTCAACCAGCCGGATCGCAGGGTCTCCTCTCCCCTGTTCCCGAGAGCCCTACGTTGGCTCCACTGACCCTGCCGGAGAGGTTCGTGTGGGACTACCAGACCACGCGCATGAGCACTCTCGAGGTGCACGCCATCGATCTCGTTCGTGACCAATTGAAGGAACTGGGATGCCTACCTCTGTTGCGGCTGAGGCGCACACCGCGCAAGTCGAAAGTGCGCACGGCCGGACTGGTAGTGGGCAGGCAACGCCCCGGAACCGCCAAGGGCTTCGCCTTCTTCGTCATTGAGGATGGGCCAGTACGGGCTCAAGTGATCATCTCTCCCGACCTCTGGGATCGACAGCGCGTGCTCCTGCGTGACGCGTCGATGTTGGTCGTGGACGGCATCGTCGAAGACACTGGTCATCAGCTCACATTGAAGGCGCTTACCCTCTCCGACCTACCCGCTCCCATAACCGTCCGCGGATATCACTTCGGGTGACGAGTACCCCAAGTTTCCCGCTTCCCTTCCAACCGCCGCGGCGAACCGAGCGGGCAAAGTACCCCAGGTTTCCCACCACATCCTGTCAGTACCGCAGTTTCCCCGTTTCCGCATCCGAAGCCCGCTGGCTAGAAGCTCGACCTCAACCTCGCCCAGGTAGGGTATAGAAGCCGAATAACAACGTGCTGGACGATAGAACCCACATTGACCCCGCCGGTCACGAGTTACTCCAAAAAGCAAGCGGCGCGCAGTTGCGCGCCGCTCTGCTCAAGTGCCAGGGGGGTACCGCTCTTTACCCACTTAACCGAATCGCGCCGTTCCCAGCGCGACGATCCCCTGCCGTTCGTCTCAGTTCGCCTGGCGTACCGCTTCCATGACCTCGGCAGCATGGTTCTCCGGATCGTCGACTTCCCAAGTGCGGGCGATCTTCCCCGAGGGGTCGATGAGGTAAGTCCGCCTCAAGATGCCCTCCCTGACCTGGTCACCGACGACCTTCTCGCCGTAGGCACGATATGTATCGATGACCTTGCGATCTTCATCGACCAACAACGGGAAGTTCAACTCGTACTTCTCGGCGAACTCCCTGTGGCTTTCGCGATCGTCAGCGGAAACGCCGAAGACGACCGCGTCTATCCCTTCGAAGTCGGGCATCGCGTCGCGAAAGGCACAAGCCTCTTTGGTGCAGCCGGGCGTATCGTCCTTCGGATAGAAGTACAACACCACCCATTGCCCCCGGTTGTCGGAGAGTCGCTGGACTACGCCGTTCTGGTCCGTGAGGACGAAATCGGGCGCGACTGTACCTACATCAAGCATGCTGCCTCCTGCAGACACCTTACTTGCCGGCAACCACAGCACGTGACAGCGCCAAGACAACCGCACAGAGCCCGCAACTGACAGGCCGTCAACACACCAGCTCCACACCCGACTTCGGTCGGATCCTGCGGACCCCGTTGCTCGCTAACTCTCCTGCTGTATGACGCTCTGCAGCTCTTCTAGCAGTTCGTTCACCCTAGCAAGCCGGTTAGGCTCCAGTGCCATCAGCTTGCGTCTATTCAAGAGCCGCTTGGTCGACGACACCAGGCCTTGCACCCTATGGAACTGATCGCCGCTGCTAGTCCTCATCGATCCTTCTCGACGTAGTTCAGTAATACGCCTCCGGATCTGGCTCAACGACAGGTCCTCGGCCAGAGCGACCGACAGCAAACGTTGGCGGTCATCTGGATCCTCCAGTCGGGCGATCGCTTGAGCCTTGGTAAACGCAAGCTGTCCGCTACGAACGGCTTCAAGGAGGCTCTCGGGGAAATCCAGAATCGGCAACCTGTTGCTAACGAACGAACTAACAGTGAACCGCCCCAGTCGACGAAACAGCCCCACGACCACGGCCCGCTGCCGATCGCTGACCTGCCTGACCGAACCGCGGCCCCGTTCCTCGTTGTACAGAGACTGCAGCAACGCGACGACTGCCTTGCGATCGAGGTCGAGCGACATCTCCAACAAGCCGAGAACGGCCTCGGTCTCCTCTACCGCGTTGAGGTCCTCGCGTTGCAGGTTCTCGATGATCGCGATCTCTAGGGCTTCGCGATCATCGATGTCGACGATGATCGCGGGGATCTCGTCGAGTCCCGCCAAGGCCGCTGCCCGCGTGCGCCGCTCACCCGCTACGAGCTCGAAGCCGCCGCCCACGCGCCTGACGATCACGGGTTCCAGGACGCCCTTGTCCTTGATGCTGGCGGCGAGGTCCGCGAGGCGGTCCTCACTTACATGTTTGCGTGGCTGGCGTTGGTTGAACCGCACGGCCCTCAACGGCACCGTCGTCCCGCCGGCGGCTTCCGCCTCGGGGGTCAGATCGCCTAGGATCGCCTCGAAAACCGCGGCTCTATCGATATCCGAACGCTTCCTACTCATGCCACATCTCCACTACTCTCGCCTTCGAGGGCCAGCAGC
This sequence comes from uncultured bacterium, assembly GCA_964596625.1. Lineage (GTDB taxonomy): Bacteria > Deinococcota > Deinococci > Deinococcales > Trueperaceae > DASRWD01. The sequence continues at coordinate 25,442 of CAZQVC010000011.1, forward strand.
AGCTCCGCGGCCACGGTGCGAACCTCCTGATCCGCCTCACTGCCAGGAGCGTACACAGGCACTGGCATGCCGCGCACCTGGGCATCGGAATAGTAGGCCGGCCGGCTGTTCAACGGCGTAGAAACCGGCGCGATGCCTGACAGCTGTCGTCGAATCACTGCGAGGCTCTCGCGGTCATGCCTGGTCCTGCTGTCATGCTGCGTTAGTGCGAACAACGCGACCCCAAGCCCTGGCGCTGCCTTGCGATACTCCTTGATCATGCGCATGACCGTCGGAAGGCCGTCCAGACCCTTGCGGTTCGTGGGCAACGGCACGACGACCTTGTCCGCCGCAACGACAGCCAATGCGGACAACTGCCCAAGACTCGGCGGTGGATCGATCAGCACGTAATCGTAGCCAGTGAGCCTCCGTACGGCCTCGCGCAACCGCACCACGCCCATGAATACGCTCAAGATCTCGCGCTCCACGATCGCGAGGTTCAGATGGCTGGGAATGAGATGCACACCGTGGACTGAGAGCGGAGCCGGTAGCTGGAGGTCACCTGACGTCTCCTCTTCCGGTTCCTGCTCCGCGCTACCGATCACGCCCGAGTACGCGGTGTCGGCGAGTTCGATGTCCTGCTCGACTCCCATCCACTTCGTCAGGTTCGCCTGAGGATCGAGGTCGATCATCAAGACTCGTCGTCCGAGGTCACCAAGTACGAACCCCACGTCACGTACGGTGCTCGTCTTAGCCACTCCTCCGGCATGATTGAAGAACGTGAGGACTTTCACACCATCCAACTCTCCCGCGCCATGCCGCCAGAGCTCGAGCGCGCACAGGGCCGAGGTACAACAACAACCGCCAGTGGCGTCGCGAGCTCGTCGCACCCGCAACGCACCGCGCTCCACGCCCACCGGACGGACACCTCTAAGTTCATGCGCGCCATCGTCGTATTGTAGCCCCTGACCTGAGCTTTGCTCTCGCAACGATGCGCGGCGCGCTAGCGCTAGCGAGGCGTCGGCCGCCCCATTCCTCCGACCTGGCTACCGATTCTGCACCGCTCCTGCGCACTGAACAGCGGGCAGTGCTTCTTGGCCGGGCACGCGCACCGCGATTCCTCTAGCACGCCGCCATAACGTTATGGCGGCTACTCAAGCTTCACTGGACTCACTGCGAACACGCGCTATCGCTTGCGCGATAGTAGTATCAAAATAGTTGCCCAATGCATGCGACCGACTCCACTCGCGCCCTTGGCGCGAACCTGCGCATCGTGCTCGATGTAATCTACTGCAAGCTGTTACCGGCACTAACTGCTCGACTCGCGAGCGACACGTCGCACGCGTACCGCCAACCGTGCACACAGTTGCGCAGGAATGGACTTGCGCAAGGGAAAGCTGATCATTCAGTTTCGGCGGCCACGTTTGGGGGAGTCGATTCACGTTGCTCTTCGGATGCGGCGATCGGTTCACGCGACAACGCGCATCGAGAGCGTCGCCTAGGAGGGTGGAGTGCCACACATCCGAGAGCCTGAAGGCTCGCCATAACGTTATGGCGCAGGGCTCACGCGTCCATGGGCGCTGCTCGTTCTCCCGGGCGCTTACCTGCTGTGCGCGGTACCGCTCGTTTCCCACTTGGGAGTTCGTGTGCGAGTTGCCTGCAGATGCGAGCTGTGAACAGGCCTTGCTCGAACGGCAGGCTCCCCTCGAGAGTAATCTATCTGGGGTGCGCGCGTTTCTACGCGACGTAGCCTGGGAACCCATCAGCGCGTTGCTCGCGACGCCTCGCGACCGTCGCTTAAGGCGCCTGGGAGTTATCGATAAATCTGGGAAGGATGGGGTACTCCAGCCTCTCTACTGGCACGAGTGGGGAATATGGGGAACTACGCCACCTTGCGCGCAAGCTGGCGATCACTCTGGGCAGCGATTCGTAGGCAGGCGAACGCACCCTGATAGTGTGAATCGGCGTGACGCGCGTTCATACGGCAAGATCGCGTGCCGGCACGCGCACTTAGGGGCGATCGGTGCAACAGGTGGTGATATCTACAATCAGCAACATCAGTGTCGTGTTGCTTGTACTTTATTCATGAAGTTTCTATTCCTTTAATGTGCGCTCGTAAAGTTCACTCTAGGACGCAATGGGGCCGTCTCAGCGGGGGAAGTTTAGGTACCTGCGTGGGACAAGGAGGGTACCGGCAGGGGAGAGGACGGGTACCGAAGCGGGGAAGCGCCGGTACCTGGCGGGGAAGATCGGGTACCCAAGTGGGAAAGCGAGGGGACTGATAAGGGGGATTCCCGGTTAATGGGAAACTAGGGGGAAACGTTGACAGCATATTCCCCAGCGGCGTAGCATCGCTTCAGTCGCTTGCGCAGTAGCCGGGAGGTCGTTTCTGTTGTCAGGGCAGCGTAGCAGCACGGCAAGTGAACATGGAGACGACGCTTCTCACACCTTCATCGAGCCGCTCGTAACGAAGCGTCGTAAGAGGAGCAAGGGCAAGTCTACGAGCAAGCGTGCGAGTGAGCGCCGCATTGCAGAGCGCCGTTCGCAAGCGAAGGTCGCGATCACGCAAGCGAACCCCCTGGCCCTCAGTCGTCAGGAAATGGGCATATTGAGCAAGCGGCTGTTGGTGCTCGCGCTTTCCGATGTCACTCGCAACGATGTCGACCTCGAACCGATAAGGATTACGGCCTGGGAGTACGCCCAACTCTTCAACATCACGGGGAAGAGCATCTACTCCCGCATCGAGGAGTCAGCTCGAGAGCTTCTCGAGCAGACGGTGCAGATCAAGGAGCCTAACGGCGACTGGGTGATGTTCCAGTGGGTGTCCGAGGCGCGCTACGAGAACGGCCGCGACAACAAGGAGCAGATGGCTTGCATCGAGCTGAAGATCCACGAGAAGCTCAAGCCTTATCTGCTGCAGTTGCGGCGCGATTTCAGCATCATCCCGACCGAGCAGCTGTTGAGCTTCGAGAGCTTCAACAGCATGAGGCTGTTCGAGGTGCTCTACACGGCTAGCTACGCCGGCGAACGTGCGTCGCTCACGTTCGACGTGGACGATCTGAAGTTGCGCCTCGGCTTGGACGGCAAGTACGAGCGGTTCAAGGACTTCAGATACGTCTTGGACAAGGCGCAAGATGAGTTCAAGCGCTATACGTGCTTGACCTTCGAGTACGAGCCGGCCAAGGTTGGCCGAAAGTTCCAGCGGGTGCTCTTCCAGATCTCCAAGAACGACGTGTTCCAACCTCGCGTACGACTCCCAGCGAGTCTTGCCCGACGTATACCGCGCGAGGCGGACAAGCAACAGCTCCTTCGTGAACTGCAAGCCCTCGACGCTCTTCGCGAGATCGGTTGGGCGCAGGACGCCGAGCGTACGGTTCAGAAGTACGGTGCCAAGCGCGTTCTCGCCATCGTCGATTACGCCAGGAAGCTCCAGGCTAAGGCCGAGGCGGCCGGCCGGCCGATCTTCAACCTACCGGGCTTCGTCAACAGCCTGCTCAGTCAGGGTGTCGAGCCGCCGAAGACCGCGGATGACGGCGACGAGGTCGCCGCTGGCTCGCGGGACTTCACCCGCGATGAGGCGCGGAGCATCGCCTCCTCGATCCTCGATGGCTTCCATCAAGGTCGCCGTCAACGCGCTCAAGAAGCTTGGAGCGAGATGGACAGCGACAACCGGGAGCTGGTCCACACGCTGATGCAGGCGACGCTCCACCGCTTCACCCTTGAGCGCATCTCCGCCGATAACTGGAGTGGACCGCTGTACGAGACCAATCGGCTCGACGTCATGGCAACGCACGGCTTCGTCAGCTTCCCACTCCACCTCAGGGAGCTCGGCCAGTACCTCAAGACCTTCGACCTGTTGGCCGAGTACCCCCAGGAGGCGCGAGAGCTGATCATGTCCGAGCTCGAGGAAGCAGCCTAGCTAGCGTCCTAGCCGAGTAGGGGAGAGGAGTGACCATGTGCGGTCGCTATACGCTGTACAGCCATGAGGACGACCTGGCTTCGCTCTTCGAAGTCGAGACCTATCCTTTGACGGAGCGCTACAACATCGCGCCGACCCAGGACGTTCCCGTGATTCGGCAACGACCTGACGGCAGCCGCGAGATGAGCGCCATGCGCTGGGGCCTGGTGCCCCACTGGGTGAAGGACCCCGCCTCGTTCAAAGCGAACCTCTTCAACGCGCGTTCGGAGAGCGCCGCTGAGAAACCCTCGTTTCGCGACGCCATGCGCAAGCAACGCTGCATCCTGCCAGCGTCCGGCTTCTACGAGTGGCAGAAGCTCCACGGCGGGAAGCAGCCGCATCACGTAGTAAGGGTCGACGGTCAACCCATGGCGTTCGCTGGCCTCTGGTCGCACAACGGGCGAGGCGCGGCGGGACTCAACAGCTGCACGATCCTCACGACCGCCGCGAACGCAGACGTGGAAGTACTCCACGACCGCATGCCCGTGATACTCGAGCAACGAGACTGGGCGCGTTGGCTCGATCCCGAGGAAGACGATCCACAACGACTCGAGGACGTGCTGGTTCCTTCGGAAGCCGGGACCTTGCGCATCTACGCCGTGAGCCGCGAGGTCGGCAACGCTCGCGTGGACAAGCCAGAGCTGTGTGAGCCTTGGTCGCAGGACTCCTTGTTCGCTGAGTGAGCACGGTCCACGCGGGCGCGCGCGCGACCCGTGGCTTTGACCCTATACTGCCGCCGGAGGCGAGCATGGGCGAACTGATGGTCCTCGTCGGCACCGAGAAGGGTGCGTTCGTGGCGAGTCGCGCTGACGGTTCTAGCGGGGCATGGCGAACCAGCGGTCCGTACCTAGCGGGCTGGGAGGTGAGCGCCCTCACCTTGGTCCAGAACGGAGTGCCGCGGCTGATCGCGGGAACCACACATTACGTCTACGGCGCAACGATCAGGTCGAGCGACGACCTCGGCCTGAGTTGGCGAGAGGAGGCCGGGAGCCCGCGTTACGACGAGGAGCGCGGCTTCAAGATGCGTCGTATCTGGACCATAGACGCCACGCGACCCGACGCTCTACTCGCGGGTGTCGATGAGGCGGGACTCTTCATCTCAAGTGACCAGGGCAAGACGTGGAGAGAGCTCAGGGGCCTGACCGATCACCCCACGCGGCCCAAGTGGTCCCCCGGCAACGGCGGATTGTGCCTGCACACCATCGTCCGCGATCCGAGCAACGACCAGCGGATATGGGTGGCGATATCGGCCGTAGGGGTGTTCCGAAGCGACGATGGAGGAGAGACCTGGGCCCTCAAGACCGCGGGCCTGCCGCCGGTGGCGACCGGTGGTGATGGGGCCGGCATCGACCGCTGCGTTCACCGCATCGCGCTCGATCCTGGCTCGACCGACACGCTATACATGCAGTTTCATGGCGGCGTCTTCAGGTCCATTGACGCTGCCGACAGCTGGCACGCCATCGAGAACGGACTGCCGAGCAACTTCGGCTTTCCCGTCGTCGCCACGCGGCCACAAGAGCTTTTCGTGGTTCCGCTCGACTCCGACGAGCGACGATTCATGCCGGCAGGTCGGCTGAGAGTATTCCGGTCTCGCGACGGCGGTGAAAGTTGGCAAGACGCCTCGCGCGGCCTGCCCGACGAGCCTCAGTACGTGAACGTCTTGCGAGGAGCCATGGCGAGCGATCCCGGCAACCCGTCCGGAGTCGTGTTCGGCACGACCATGGGTCAGGTCTACGCCACAAGCGACGCTGGAGAGAGCTGGGAAGAGCTGCCCATGCAGTTGCCGCGGGTGCTCTCGGTCTCCGTTCACCGTGTGGGGGATGCGGCGTAGGGATGGCGGAGCTGAGCCTCGGCGTACCTGGACTCCTGCGCGACTGCGTCGGAGGAGAGTCGCGGGTCCGTCTCGAGGCGCGTACGCCGGCCGAAGCCATCCAGGCGATGATCGAGATCTACCCCCGACTCAAGGTGCACGTCTTCGATGAGCTGGGGGAGGTCAGAGAGCACGTGTTTCTCGCGCTTAACGGTCGGAAGCTGAAGTCCGAGGACCTCGGGGCTGAGCTACGAGACGGTGATCGCTTCGACATCGTTCAGGCGGTCTCAGGAGGCTGAATCCGAGGAGCCACAACACACGCCACGCCCGTGTCGCCTAGCTCACACGCGTACCTTAGTAATTAAGGTAGCGTCGTCCTATGAGCGCGATCACGGTCCTGTCGGGCGCTTTTGCAACCATCATCCTCCTCGGTTGCGCCGCGGTCTACGTTCACGATCTTGTGGAACGTCGACGCGAGCGGATCGTGCCGCACGGCGGAGGTGGGACGCGCGTCGAGCCCCACAGGCCCGGACCGCGACCCGCTTCAAGACCTTACTCTGCAGGCAAGATCGTCTGGGTCAAGGCCGGCGCGCAGCCCGAGCGTCCGGTGAGAGTTCTAGTAGAGGCGCCCACAAGCGGCGTCGACGGGCGCCTGGACGGCGGAACGCGACGCCCGTACGGGTCGCGTAGGTAGGGGCTGAGCACGACAGACGTGAGAAGGCATCCGTCGGATCGTTGCCTTTAGGATTAGCGCATGAGCCCGACCCCAGATGCCGCAGGCACTGCAGCGTCACGCATCGAGGAGCTGCGCCGCGAGATCCACGAACACAACCACGCGTACTTCGTTGAGGACGCACCGTCCGTTTCCGACGAAGTGTATGACGACCTCGTGCGGGAGCTCAGGGCCCTGGAGGAAGCCAACCCGGAGCTGATCACGCCCGACTCGCCCACCCAGCGGGTGGGTGGTGCGCCCCAAGAGGGCTTCGCGACCGCACGCCACGCTCAACCCATGCTCAGCCTCGACTCGAGTGCACGCGAGGGCGATCTCCGAGCGTTCGATGCCCGTCTTCGGCGTGCCGCTGCCGCGGCGGGTGCGGAAGTCGCCTACTCTCTGGAACCGAAGATCGACGGCTTGAGCGTCGAACTGGTCTACGAGGACGGCGTCCTGGCCCGCGCTGTCACCCGAGGTGACGGCGTGACGGGCGAGATCATCACGACCGGTGTGCGCACCATTCGTAGCGTTCCGTTGCGACTGAGGCAGAGTACTGACGCGCCGGCTACGCTCGCGGTCAGGGGCGAGATCTATTTGCCTATCGACGCGTTCGACGATGTGAACGCCGACCTCATCAACCAGGGCAAGCAGCCGTTCGCGAACCCGAGGAACGCCGCCGCCGGCACCGTGCGTCAACTCGACGCCCGGCTCACAGCCTCCAGGCCCCTGCGGATCTTCTGCTACGACGTGCTCGAGGGCGGTGAGGCGTTCACGACCCAGACCGAGCTCCTCGACGGCTTGGCGACGTGGGGGTTCCCGGTGAACCAGCTCAACGCCAGCGTCGACGACGTCGACGGCATCCTTGCCTACTTCGCCGAGATCGAGGCAAAGCGCGACGAGCTGCCGTACGAGATAGACGGCGTGGTCATAAAGCTGCAGGACATCTCCGCTCGAGCAGCGATCGGCACCACGTCGCATCACCCTAGGTGGGCCTACGCCCTGAAGTTCCAGCCTCGCAAGGAGATCAGCCAAATCCTCAGCATCATCCCGAGCGTTGGCAGGACGGGGGTGGTCACGCCCATCGCGCTGTTGCGCCCCGTCAACATCGGAGGCGTGACCGTGAGCCGGGCAAACTTGCACAACGTGGATGACGTCGAGCGCAAGGACATCAGGGAAGGCGACCACGTCCGGGTCGAGCGAGCGGGTGACGTGATCCCTCAAGTCGTGGAGCGCGTCGCTGATGAAGGCGACCCTGCCGAGCGCGGCGAACCGTTCAGGATGCCTGCAGAATGCCCGAGTTGCGGCACCGCTCTGGTTCGTTCTGGCCCCTACACCATCTGCCCCAACAGCCTTGAGTGTCCGGCGCAGCTCATCGGGCGTCTCACACACTTCGCCAGCCGTGGGGGCCTCGACATCGAAGGGCTGGGCGAGCGGACCGCTATGCAGCTGGTCGAGACCGGACTAGTCAGGACCGTGCCCCAACTATTCGACCTGACCGTCGAGCAAGTGGCGGACCTCGAGGGGTTCGCAGAGCGCTCGGCTACAAAACTGATCGAAGGGATCCAAGCGGCTCGGGAGAGCGAGTTGGCACGCGTGTTGTACGGGCTAGGTATCCCAGAAGTCGGGAGCGCGGTCGCTAGAACCTTGGCGCAGCACTTCGGAACCATCGAGAACGTCCGCTCAGCAACGGTAGAAGATCTTCTCGGGATCGACGGTATAGGCCAGGTAATGGCCGAACAGATCTACAACTACTTCAACGAGCCGCACAACGTAGAGGCGCTCGACGAACTTCTTCATCCGTCTCGGCTCAGGCCGCTGCCCGAGCAGGCGCCGAGCGGGATAGGGGAGAGCGAAGCGTTGGCCGGCCAGACCTTCGTGTTCACCGGAGCACTCGAGCGCTTCAGTCGAGAGGAAGCAGCTGAGTTGGTAAGAAGCCTCGGCGGTAAGGCTTCCGGCTCGGTGAGCGCGAAGACCACCTGGTTGGTGGCCGGCGAAGGCGGAGGATCGAAGCTGGCGAAGGCAGAGGAGCTCGGTGTCGAGGTGCTAGACGAAGAGCAGTTCGTCAGGCTGCTAGAAGAGCACGGACTCGAGATCACATCCAGCGAAGGGACGAAGTGAGGCAGAGGGGATCCTCGCGGTGACGAACGCCGAGATCGCACGCAACCTCGAGCGCCTGGCCGACCTGTTGGAGCTGGACGGAGACAACCCGTTCAAGATTCGGGCCTACCGCAATGCGGCAGTCTCGATCCGTGAGCTGGATACGCCGTTAGCGGAGATGCACGCAACGGGCCAGGAGCTCACCACGATCAAGGGGATCGGCAAGGAGATCGCGGCCAAGGCGAGAGTGATGATAGAGACGGGTGCCTTACCGCAGCTGGTCGAGCTCACTGAGAGACTGCCGATCGGGCTCCTCGACATCGTGAAGATCAAGGGTGTTGGCCCGAAACAGGCGTCCACGATGTGGGAGAAGCTGGGAGTCTCCACCGTGGACGAGCTCGAGGCCGCCGCGCAGGACGGTCGCCTCGCCGGTCTGCCCGGTTTCGGTGCCAAGACGATCGAGAACATCCTGCGTGGCATCGACTCTTACCGACGCAACACCGGCCGCATGCCCGTAGGTAAGGTCGACGCGGTCATCCGCCCACTGGTGGACCGGCTCCTGGCAGTGTCGGGGCTCGAGAGACTCGAGATCGCGGGCTCCTACCGGCGCCGGCGAGAGACGGTCGGGGATATCGACCTGGTAGCGACTGCCAGTGACAGCGAGGCGCTAGCGACGACGTTCGTTGAGTACGGCGAGGTCGAGACCGTGCTAGGAAGGGGCCCGACCAAGTCCAGCGTAGTGCTCTTCAACGGACTGCAGATCGACCTGCGCATCGTTGAGCCAGAGAGCTTCGGCGCAGCGTTGCTCTACTTCACCGGCTCGAAGGAGCACAACGTGGCGCTGCGGCAGCGGTCACTCGATCGCGGTTGGCACCTCAACGAGTACGGTCTCTTCGAGGGCGGCGAACCTGGACCCGAGCGTCTGGGTGGCAAGCGCCTCGCGGGCGCAGACGAGCCCTCGATCTACAGCTTGCTCGGGCTGGCGTACATCGAGCCGGAGCTACGAGAGAACCGAGGCGAGATCGAGGCGGCTGCCGCGGGCGAGCTGCCCACGCTCGTCCAGCTCTCAGATCTGCGCGGCGACCTGCACATGCACACCACCTGGTCGGACGGGAAGCAGTCGGCGGCTGAGATGATCGATGCCTGTAGCGAGCTGGGTTACGAGTACATGGCGATCACGGACCACAGTGGATCGCTGGTGGTCCAGGGGGGACTGACTGAGGAGAAACTCGCCCGACAACACCGGGAACTGGACGAGATCTGCGACGGCAACACTCGGGGTGGAGTCACGCTCTTGCGGGGCATGGAGGTCGATATCCTCAAGGACGGTAGCCTCGACCTCTCGGAAGAGTGGCTGCACCGACTTGACATCGTGTTGGTGAGCGTCCACAGTTTCTTCGACCTGCCGCGAGCCGAGCAGACCGCGAGGGTGGTCCGAGCCCTGTCACATCCGGCCGTCAACGTATTCGCGCATCCGACTGGACGCTTGATTGGGCGACGAGACCCGATCGAACTGGACCTCGACGAAGTGTTCGCAGCCTGTGCTGCCAATAACGTCGCCGTCGAACACAACGCTTCGCCCAGCAGACTCGATCTGAAGGACACTCATCTACGAGCGGCAGTCGCAGCGGGGTTGAAGGTGGCGATCAACACCGATGCCCACAGCGCCCGTGGATTGCAGACGATGGGACTAGGCGTATCGCAGGCGCGCCGCGGCTGGCTCACGCCGGCGGACGTGATCAATACCTGGCCGCTGTCCGAGGTTCGACGCTTCCTGTCGAAAGAGCCTTGAAGCGATCACGTGTGGCGCTTCTACTTCCGAGCAGGGGTCGGTGGACCGTCGTTGTTTCCAGCGGCGTCCTGTGTTGCCTCTTGTTCTTCGCCACGGTCGGCGCCACGGTTTTCGAGCAGCCTGTCGCCATCGAGCATATCGACACCAGACCCGGCGCGGCCGTCTACCTCGCCAACTGCGCGTCGTGTCATCAGGTGACCGGCGCGGGCTTGAAGCGGGCCGTCCCACCGTTGGCGGGGACCGTGCCCGCACTGCTAGCCGAGCCCGGCGGACGAGATTACCTGAAAGCGGTCTTGCTAAACGGGTTATCCGGGCGGCTGATCTCTGGGGGAGAGCCCTTTGATGGCCTGATGCCGTCCTGGCGGCATCTCAGCGATGCCCAACTGGCTTCGGTGATGAACTACCTGGCGACAGCGTGGGACAACGCCGACGCGCTACCGCCGCGGCTGCCGGCCTTCACGCCGCTAGAGGTCTCACTTGAGCGGGGCCAGGTGAAGCGACCCGCAGAGGTCCTCCGGATGCGGCCCTAGGACCCGGTTGGCAGGGGTGGGCCCTAGGGTCGACGGCTCGGCAGAATAGATGCGAGCGCGCGCCATAACGCAATGGCGCGCGCAGCGACGCTCGGCATACGTGGCTACCGGATGGCGGCGTCTCTCGGGGGCCTGGTAGGAAGCCGGCTCGAGTAGCGAACGGTCGCGTCGACCTCGAAGTAGGGGAGAGGCTGAGACCGCGCATAGACGGAACTCATCAACCACGCCAGCTCGGCATCGTGCTCGGTAGCAAGGATGTCACGCCACCAGACCTTCGCCTCCGGGTTCCAGCGGTACCGTCTACTCTTCAGCAGATCCTTCGATTCGAAGGGACTATTGACGGCCCAAAGCCTCACGCCGCGGCGCGTAGAGTTGTCCAGCAAGTTGGCGAGAGCGGTCTCATGGCTGTCGGGTGCCAAGGGGGCGGAGAGCAGTTCTATGCCCGCGAAGCAGTCGTTAAGCGCCCGGTGCGAGGCGTAGAAGAAGCCCCTCATCATGGCCAGGTACTCGAGTTTCCGGTTGCGGAAGCCGGCACGGCTCCATTCGACATCGCTAACCGAACACGCCCAGGCCAAGTCTCGGAACACTGGAAATCGTCGTTCGACCAGGGGCCGGTCGAATGCAGCGTTGTGAGCGATCACGACATCGGCATCTGCTACGAGCTCGGCCACCCGACGGTCGTCGATTGCCTTGCCCTTCACCTGCTCGTCCGTGATGCCAGTCAGTTGCACGATTTCGTCAGATAGCGGCTTGCCGGGGTCCTCGAACTCGTCCAGCTCATCGATCACACGGTACACACGTCCTGACCGGTCGTACTCGAAGGCGACGAGGCCAAGCTCGATGATGACGTCCGACCTCTCGAGACCAGTGGTCTCGACGTCGAGGTAGACGCCGCGTAGTAGGGGACCAGCCGTCGAATCGGCTATACCGAACTCGCGCACAGCGCCCGACCTTCGCAACACGCGGTAATCGCCTGTGGCCTCGAGGATCTCCTTGTAGCGTTCGAGTTCCTCGCTGGTGTGGGCGGTCGTCCTCGAAGTCGGTGCGTTCTGCGAATCCACCTGTGTCTCAGGCACCGGTTGCTCCACCGAAGATGGAGATCCGCCTCCGGTGTCGCGCACCTCCGACCCCGTCTCGAATAGACCAAGCTGTTCGTTTAAAGTCTTGGACACCTTGGCCAAAGGCTAGCATCAGGTCGTCGCCACCTCACGTTCGATTGGGCGTCTGATGCAAGAATCGGCTGGTCTTGAGAACGCTCTCTTGTCTTCACACCCTTGCGTCGAGTGCCTGTCGCGCCTCTGGAAGTCGCCAACCAGGATCTTGCAACGGCAGGTCCACCCCCGGTCGAGTCCACCGTGACGAGTCGTTGGGCATCCAGGCGCGGCCCCGAACCCGAGGGCGCGCGTTAGCCGTGATCCTGACTGTGCTCTCGCTGACCTCTTTGGTGGTAGCGAGGGACAACCTCTTCGCATCTGCCTACGGATCCTTCGCACGCGATCTACTCGAGGCGTTCCACGCTCAAGAGACCACCTGCAATGCAGCGATCGAGGCAGTGGACGTTTGCTTCCATGTCGACGCCGTTGGCGCTGGCCATCTGGCGGAAGTGCTCTCTGGGGTCGTCGAGGATTACGATTCTGCAGGTTTGCAGCTTGGCGACTGGACCGCGGCCAACGGTGTCTGGGCGGTTGAACTCCGCTTCAATGTGGAGGCCTACGGCAAGGTGGACATCTATCTGTCGGAGGTTGGGCGCGGCGTCCGTGGAATGCTCGTCCACACGCAACACTGAGCAGGCACAGCCATGTCCGCTGGAGACGTCCGTACTGTACCGGTCCGTCTACATGACGGTCCGGCCGAGCCCATTCGCCTCACTAAGTGCCGTCCTACACGCGTTCTATCGATCATTGGCGACGTACTTCCGCAAAGCGCATAGTGTAACGCGCGTCACCTTCAGCCGGTGAACTTCTAAAGAACCCCGTTGCTACCGACGTTATTCGGCAACCTGCAGCGGAAAATGTGACAGAGTGTGGTCAAGTCGACAGCGCGCGATGTATAGCGCACAGTCATGACGTGGGGCGGTGACCGAATTGTCTACACATGTTTTCGACCTTGATCTGACAAGTGTCTGTGTAACCACGGGCGTAGTACAGCTACCGTTGAAGATGCAGCCGTTCTTCGTCGATGGCGCCGTTGACGCGAAGATCGACGGTGAGCCAGTCGAGTTGGAGTTTCAAGGGCCGCGCCGCCTCCTAGGCTTCAAGTCTCACTTCGAGAAGCGTGGGCTCAAGGCTAACGACCGCGTGCGGTTCGAGCTCACTACCCAGGACGAAGCCGTGATCGCCGTTGACGCGTCGTGCGTGAAGCGAGAGCGGAGCAAGCCCGTCGTTGCGTCAGAGTCAGTACGTTCAGCGCGGGGGGCCAATTCCGAACATCCTGCCGACTCTCGCCACTCAGCGGGAGCCGATTCCGAGTCGACGAGCCAGTCTGGTGGCTGGCAGTCGGAAGCGACCGTAAGGCCCGTGCGGCGCGTGACCATCGTCGGCCACGACATGGCCGCTCAACAGGGATACTTCACGGATCCGTCCATGGACACCCAAGACGACGACAAACCTGAATCGGTAGTAACAAGCCGCGATGAGCGGCGCAGCGGAGGCGCCAGCTCGGCGCGGTGGCTGCCGCTCGACGGGCTCACCCGGGATGCAGATGAGTCCAAAGCGGAAGAGCTGGAGTTCAAGGACTCCACGGTGCGAGCCATAAGGCGTCGTGGCGCCGGCCGCTTCGAGCCCCTTCGAGCGGAGGAGGCGCCGACTCTCAACGACCCGGGGAACCGAGAAGCTCACGATCGAACCGAAATCGTCGCATCGTCAATACCCGATTCCGCGCCCAGCGGAACGCAATCGAGCCATCCTGTACGGCTTGCCGATCTGATCGCGCCGGAAGAATCTACTTTGGAGGTCAAGAGGAGGCGGCCCGCCCCGGCGCGCCCACGCATCTTCTCGGGTCGGAACGTCAGGGGAGAGCGTGACGCTCCGGGACTGGCCAGTTACGCCCCGAGCGCGCCCGCCTTGCAGGGGAACGAACGCCGACCCCGGGCTGAGAGCCTGATAGAAGAACGCGAACTAGTACCGGTAGCCCGAGCCGCGCCCCGAGCCGCGCAGGCGAGCTCGGCTCCACGCGATCTACGTCTTTCAGACGGTGCTCACGACTCGAAACCGACCGGTGAAAGTACGAATAGGCCGGTAGAACCGCACCAAGTCTCATGGGGGACGGAATCGGCTCCCGCCGCTAGCGGTGGCGACACTCGAAGCTGGCCGAGCATCATCGACGACGCAGCCTTCGGAGGATTCGATGAGGGCAATTGGTCTGAGAGCGGTGGGCCGTTACGGGAGTTCGACCAACCGACACGGGAGAAATCCGTGTCCGAGCCAGTCGGCGCCCAACCTGATACGTCTACCTCCAGTGCAGACCAAGCGTACGTCAACACAGCGAACATCGAAACCGAACCTGGTAGCGAGGCGCCAGTTGCGACCACGCCGTCGACCGGTCCATCCAGCAGCTTGGAAGCGGATCTCGCCTCGCTGAGCGCACACCTCGCCTCGCCCAACACACCGGCGATCGTCAGATCCGACGTATTGGCCGAGCAACTTGGACTAGAGCCGGAACGTTGCGAGCGCGCACTGGAGCGGCTATCGGAGAACCGAGATCGCGTGTCACGGATCCGTAAGGGTGCCTACATGATCCG
>CAZQVC010000012.1:0-6785 GCA_964596625.1 uncultured bacterium
CGGCTCCGTCTCCGGTTCTCTCGTCGACGAACGTGGCCGACTGGACCAGCACGTAGCCGGGACCCGGGTCCAGCAGCCTGCCGACCGCGAGGCAGGGGTCGTCGCTGGTCACCTCGACCGCTAGCCACGACTCGAACGGCGGTCGTGGCAGGAAGATCTCGACCTGTTCCGCCTCCGGCGCGTCGTCTGCGGCGCGGGCGCCGCCGCGCAACGCCTGGAGGTGGACACCGGCCAAGGCCGTCTCGGCGGCCGCCTCACGGTCGGTGCCGTCGGGCTCGCCTCCGAAGGGAGGTGCGGCCAGCACGTCGCCGAGACAACAGGCGGCGAGCACCGCCAGGAGTGCCGCGGCGGCGCTTCGGCCACCACGCGATCTGCGTTCCTGGCGCGCGGTGCGATCGGTATTACCGGTGGAGCGTTGACGTATGGGCCTTGGGGTCATTACCACCTTCCGCTTGCTGAGTGAGACTGTTCGCTCGTTGGTCTCCGGCTCCCTCGGCGGGCCGTCAAGCCGGCGACGCCGGGGGAGCGGGAGAGGTCGTCAGAAGATGGGGCTCAGCGGGCTATGACGTCGGAGTAGCGTGACCAGTTGTTGACCCTGCGGCCGGTGTCGGTCTTGCCGGTGGGCTCGCTGCTGCCGTCGCTGAAGATCTCGTACTGGCTCATGGTCACCGTCTGCACCTGGCGCATGTCGCCCTTGTAGATCTTCACGCGGTAGCCCGGTTGGAGCCTGCCGTCGACCCTCACGGACTGCCCGCAGTAGTAGGTGCGGCCGATCGAGACGTTGAAGCCCGCAGCGATGCCGGCGCCACCGCTGGTCCATTGGTAGCGGCAGTTGTCGCTGAAGGTGAAGGAGTAGTTGACGGGGTCGACGCCGTACACGTTCGAGCGCTCGGCGACGATCGAGTAGCTGAGCTGCTGCGAGGGGCCGTTCGACTGACGCGTCTGGATCCACTCGTAGCCGACCGAGTAGACGTCTTCTTCCTCTTCCTCCTCGTCTTCGTCGTCACACTTCGTGATGCAGCGTCCGCCCGTCACGGCCTGCAGCTCCGCTGCCGTGATTCTTGTAAGGCTCGCGTCGCGGCGTTCGGCGGCCGTGGCGGGGAGCCCGAGCAGTGCGGTGAGGGCGATGGTGAAGAGCGTCATCAAGATGCGTTTCATGCTTCCTCCAAGGAGAGGTTGTCGGGGTCTCAGGTGGGTCCCTTGTCGAGCTCGCGAGCACCTCCTCCCGCGGCGCCCAAGGCCGCCAGGCCGAGGCTCAGGAAGGCAGCGGCGTTGCCGATCAGGTCGCCGTTGCTGACGTAGGGAGTGGTTCCGGCGCCGGCGCTGACGGTCGCGGTGAGCGACGTCGCTTCGAGCGGCCGCGTGGCGGCCACGACCCGACCGGAGGCTGTGATCACCGCAGATGGTCCGGTGTTGCCGACGAGCGCGACCGGCACACCGGTCTCGATGGCGCGCATGGTCGCCACGCGCAGGTGCAACAGGGGCACGTCGCTGCGCGCCGCGAACGCGTCGTCGGTGAGCACGGCGAACAGCTCGGCGCCGAGCCTGGCCGCGGCCCGGGCGTCGGCTGGGAACACGATGTCGTAGCAGACGAAGGGCGCGATCGAGACGTCACCCAACGCGACCAGGCGCGGGCCCTGGCCGGGGCGGAGGCCGGCCTCGGCGATCGGCACGAGGCGCCGCTTGTCGTAGACGGGCGTCAGCTCACCGTCCTTGACGAGCACGACCGAGTTGGCCAAGCGCGGGTCGACCGCGGTTGGCTCGTCGTGCCCTCGTGCCGCGACGGGCGCGCCGGCTGACCCGTCGAACCCCGCCGTCACCGCGCCAAGCAGCACCGGCGCGCCGGCCTCGAGCAGCGGGGCCGCCGCCGGGCGAGCCGTTCGCCTCGCTCGGACGACGCCGGGCCACGAGGCCTCGGGGAGCAAGGTGACGGTTGGAACGCCTCCGGTTGGAACGCCTCCGGTAGGGGTGCCTCCGTTAGTGGCGCCTCCAGCTGGGCGCTCGTCGGCGTCACCGACAGCGAGAGCTGCGATGGCGGCAGCGACCGCGGACGCGACGGGCTCATGCTCGGCCGCAGCGGCGTACACGCTGTCGCGGAGGTTCGGTTGGACCAAGCGCACCGTCAGTGCAGCAGGAGCGGAAGCGAGACCACCGGCAGGCGGGCCGGTCCGGTCCGAGAGGTGAGGCTCGGCGGCGGCCGCGGAGCCGGCGCTGGTTGCGGCACGCGCGGTGGGAGCGCCGGGTTCGGCGGCCGCGGCGCCTAGGTTGGCGGCGGCGGCGACGCCACCGGCCGTCAACGCCAGCAGTGTTGCCGCTGTCCACGCCGGCCCCGAACGCCTCCGCCCGACGGCTTCCCACAGGCCGCTGACGGCGACGTTGGCCAGCAGCACGGCGGCGCTAACGGCGGTCACGGAGCTCAACCTGGCGAGCTGCGCGGTCGGCAGGCCGACCTGGCTGTAGCCGATGGCGCCGAAGGGCAGCGCCCATACCCCGAGGAGGTCCGGCCGCGCCGGGACGAACTCGGCCGCGCACCACAGCGCGCCGAGCGCCGAGAGCAGCGCGAAGTGCCGCCAGGAGGCGGGCAGCCGGCCCAGCGCGGCGGTTCGGCCCAGCCGCACGGTGAGGCCGCCGACCAGTGCGTACGGCAGAGCGGCCAGCAGTAGCGCCACGAAGTAGGCGCCGGGGAAGATGCCGATCGTAGCGAGGTAGCCGACGCTCGCCACGCCAAGCGACGCCGTGGCCGCGGCAGCCGCGCCGTCGACCGCGCGCCGCGCGCGCGTGACCGCGGTGAACGCGGGCACGTATGCCACCAGGGCCAGCAGGCCGAGGCCCCACGGGCGGACCGCGCAGGCGGCGAGAGCGGCGCTCACCAGACCGGCCAGGAGCGCCTCACGGCGAGGCGCCCACGGCCTCGAGCCGCGCGTCACGAGGCCGCTTCCAAGAGGAACACCCGGCCGCTGAAGCCCGGCAACACGCGCCGCAGCGGGCCGCTGAGGGCGCCGACGGCTGGGTCGGCGACGAGGGCGTAGCCGTGGCGCACGCCGAGCACCGCGACGAAATGTCCGGCGCCGTTTCCCTCGAGCTGGGCGACGAACGGCGTGGGGAGACGGGTGAGCTCGCGCCGCGATGTGCGGTACCAGGTTCCAGGCACCTCGACGAGCGACGCGAGGCGCGCGAACTCCGCCAGCGTGATGCCCGCCTGGCCGATCTGAGCCTGCTCCAGCACAGCCGCCTCGCCGACGGGGCGGCCCGACCACGCGGCGAGCGTCGCGATGACGGCCGGACCGCACGCGTTCTCCTCGGACTGCAGCACCACTTCCAGGCCGGGGACCGGCACGGGTTCGGCGTTCCAGGCGGCGCTACGAGCCGCGCCCAAGCCAGGCGGCACCGCGAGGACGGCGAGCGCGCAGGCCGCCACCAACGCCTTACCGGGAGGCCACCGCTGCGCCTCTCGCCGCGCTCGGCTGTGGGCGGTTCGGGCCTTGCGCTGGCGGGCTCCCCTTGGCATGGCCGCAAGCTAGCCGAAGGGGGTTGCAGGCGGGTTGCCGGCCTCGGCAGCGAAGAAGCGACAGTAGGCAGAGTGCGAAGTCCTACTGCCGGGCTCTTCGCCCGGGAGCAGAATCCAGGTAAACCGCCATGGACGTCATCCCCAGCCCTCTCCCGCCCGTGGCCGCGACCGAACGCTCAGGCGGCGTCGGACAGCGGATCCTCTCGCTGCTGTGGCACGAGTCGCGTGCGGCGACGCTTTACTGGTCGGCCTGCATCGCCGTGTTGGTGGTGTCGGGCGCCGCTCTCACCTACGCCGTCGGCGGGACCTCGCTCGCGTTCCTTCACGTGCTCTACCTGCCAGTCGGCTTGGCGGCGCTGCGGTTCGGGGCGCCCGGCGGCGTGGTCGTCGGACTCATCGCCGGCCTCTCGATCGGGCCCCTCATGCCGCTCGACGTCGCCGAAGGCACCCCGCAACCCACCGCCGGCTGGCTGTTCAGGACGCTGCTCTTCGTCCTCAACGGCGTGCTGCTCGGCCTCGTGGCCAGCACCCTGCGGCGGCGGATAGACCGCGTCGAGGCGTTGCGCACGCAGCTCGGCCAGGTCTACGCTCGCAACCTCCGCCTGTTCGCGACGCTGGTGGCTGAGCGCGACGAGGAGACCGCCGGCCACTGCGAGCGCGTCGCGCAGAACGCCGTAGCCGTCGGGCGGCTCCTCGGCGTGCCCAAGCCGAGGCTGAAGGCCCTCTACTGGTCTGGCCTACTCCACGACCTCGGCAAGATCGGCGTGCCCGAGGCGATCCTGCGCAAGCCCGGCCGACTCGACTCGCACGAGTACGCCGTGATGAGGCGCCACGCTAGGCTCGGCTACGACGTGCTCATCGGCGTGACGGAGACGTTCGACGAGATCGCTCAAGGGGTCTACGCCCACCACGAGCGCTACGACGGCGCCGGCTACCCGCGCGGCCTCGCCGGTGAGGACATCCCGCTATTCGGGCGCATCATCGCCGCCGTCGACGTCTTCGAGGCCGTGACCAGTGAGCGCCCCTACCGGCACCCGATGCCGCTCGGCGAGGCCATCGACCTGATCCGCTCGGGGAGCGGCACCCAGTTCGACCCGAACGTCGTCGCGGCGTTCATGCAGGCCTACGAGCGCGGGCTACTGACGCGGCAGGAGAACCCGATACCGATCTACGACAGCTACGTCGAGTCGGTGGTGGAGAGCGGCTTCAGGCGCGTCGATCAGACACTCGTGGAGTGACCAGCGGCGCGGCCGGACGGTCGCCGCTCCGCTCGGGGCGCCAACCCAACAGTCGCAGTCCGTTGAGCACGACGAGGATCGTGCCGCCCTCGTGGCCCAGCACGCCGAGCGGCAGCGGCAGGTCACCGAAGAGCGTGAAGCCGACCATCAGCAGCATGATCCCGAGGGCGAAGGCGAGGTTCTGCCGGATCACGCCGTTGGTGCGCCGGGCCAGCGCGTGCGCCTGCGGCAGCTTGGTCAGGTCGTTCGAGAGCAGGGCGACGTCGGCGGCCTCGAGGGCGACGTCGGTACCGGCCGCGCCCATCGCCACGCCTACCGAGGCGGTGGCGAGCGCGGCCGCGTCGTTGACGCCGTCGCCGACGAACGCGATCGAGCCCTCCTGGCGGTAGCGCTCCACCAGCTCGACCTTGTCGCCCGGCAGGAGGCCGGCGTGCACGTCTTCCCTGTCGATGCCCAGTTCGTCGGCCACGGCCCTTGCCACGACGGCGTTGTCGCCGGTGAGCATGGCGATCCTGCCGACACCGCCACGGCGCAGGTCGCGCAGCGCGGCCGCGGCCGTCGGCCGTACGGTGTCGGCGACGGCGATCACGCCGAGGACGGCGCCCTCTCGTTCCCCCGCGGCGGCCTCACCGACCAGCACGATGGTGCGACCGCCCTCCTCCAGCTGCCGCACGGCCGAGCTCACCTCGGACTCCAGTCGGACGCCGAGCTCCTCGGCCAGCTTGGGGTTGCCGGCCCAGTAGGTCCGGCCGTCGAGCGCCGCCGTCACGCCCTTGCCCGGCACGGCCACCAGGTCGTCGGCTGACCTCGGCGGGACGCCGCGTTCCTGGCCCGCAGCGGTGATGGCAAGCGCCACCGGATGCTCCGAGGCGCTCTCGATGGCGCTCGCCAGGCCGAGCAGCTCCGGTTCGCTGGTGCCGAAGGGCCGGACCTCCACGACCCGCATCTTGGCTTCGGTGAGGGTGCCGGTCTTGTCGAGCGCGACGGTCTCGACGGCGCCGAACTCCTCGATGGCGGCCCCGCCCTTGAACAGCACGCCGAGGCGGGCGGCCCTGGCCAACGCGGAGAGCACCGCAGCGGGGACGCTGATGACGATCGCGCACGGGCTGGCAACCACGAGCAGGGTGGCGGCCTTGTAGAAGGCGTCCTGGGAGCTCAGCCCGAGCGCGAAGAACGCGCCGAGCGCGACGCCCGCACCGATGAGGACGACGAAGGTGTAGCGCTGCCCGAACCAGTCGCTGAAACGCTGGCTGGGTGAGCGCTGCGACTGCGCCACCGTTACCAGGTCGATCATGCGCGCCAGCGTCGAGTCGGAGGCGTCCTTGGTGACCTCGATGGTGAGGCTGCTGTAGCCGTTGACGCTGCCGGCGAAGACCTCGTCGC
Organism: uncultured bacterium; assembly: GCA_964596625.1. Classification (GTDB taxonomy): domain Bacteria; phylum Deinococcota; class Deinococci; order Deinococcales; family Trueperaceae; genus DASRWD01. The sequence continues at coordinate 6,130 of CAZQVC010000012.1, forward strand.
CGGCGGTCTTGTCGACGGGCACCGACTCGCCCGTGATGGGCGACTGGTCGACGTCGCCTGAGCCGCTGAGGATCCGGCCGTCGAGCGGGATCCGCTCGCCCGGCCTGACGAGGATGCGCTGCCCGATCCGCACGCTCTCGACCGGCAGCGCCACGGTCTGGCCGAAGCCGCCACCGCCGCCGTCGCCTGCCTCATCTGACCGAAGGCCCGGCTGCGGCCCGACATCGTCGGCGAGCACGTTCGCAGTTTCTGGTCGCAGCTGCATCAGCGCCGCGACGGCCCGCTTGGTGTTGCCCATCGCGTAGCCTTCGAGCGTCTCGGCCAGGCTGTAGAGGAACAGCAGGATCGCGCCGTCGCGGACCTCGCCGACCAGCGCCGCCGCTACCGCCGCCAGCACCATGAGGAACGAGATCGAGAGCCGACCCTTGGTGAGCAGCCTCTTCACGGACCGGAAGCCGGCCGGCGCGCCGCCGGCCAGGTAGGCCAGCGCGTAACCGGCCAGGGCCAGCGGGGGGAGGCTCTCCCTGCCCCATCCCGCGACCACGCCGACCGCGAGGCCGAGGCCGGTCAGGGCCGTCAGCGCGATCTCGCGCCGCAGCTTCGCCCTCTCCGCCGTCAGCTCCTCGACCAGTCGTTGCGAAGGCGTGAGGCGCTGC
>CAZQVC010000012.1:6885-9028 GCA_964596625.1 uncultured bacterium
CAGCCTCGGCGTGGGCGGCTTGCTGGCTGGACGAGCGACTGTTCATCGCACCAGATTAATTCGGAATCGTTCCGATTACAACTTTGATAAGCGGTTCTCGGCGCCGGCCTTCGCGCGCAACGAACGATGACCCTCTTCTCCAAGGCAGGCGCTCGACCGGGAGGGCGCCGTAAGGTCGTGACCTCACATGGTGACCTACCGGCACCGATGTAACCTCTGGCGATGCTGACGCGCGCCGGCCACGACCTCTCTCCCGTCGACGAACACGAACGTCGCGCGCTCGGCGTCGGCAGCCCGCCTCGGCGGCCTTTCGTCGTCGAGCTGCTGGCGTTCCTCGGGTTGGGGCTCGCCTACCTGCTGCTGCTGCCGGCCACCGCCTGGTACCCGGTCTACCTCACGCTGGGGGACACGCGCTGGTGGATGTTCGTGGTCAACAGCGTCGCGCCTTACCTCTTCCTGCCGGTGCCGGTGGTGCTCGTCATCGCGCTGCTCGCCCGGCGCTGGGCGCTGTTGGTAGCCGCGCTGATCCCCACGGCCGTGTTCCTCATGCTGTTCGGCCAATCGCTGCTGCCGCGCGAGCTCAAGGTGCCGAGCGTGCCCCCCGACGCGCCCTCGCTCAGCCTGCTCACCTACAACCTTCACGCCTGGAACACCGACGTCGACGGCATCGTGACTGCCCTGCTGGCGTCGGACGCCGACGTGATCGCGCTGCAGGAGCTCGAGCCGGAGATGGCTCGACTGCTCGCCGAGCGCCTCTCGAGCCGCTACCCGTACACCGACCTCGTGCTGCGCAGCGGCTGGGACGGTCTCGGCGTGTACAGCAAGGTCCCGCTGACGCCGGTACGGGAACCGGACGGCTACGCCCGGCGCAACCCGCAGGTCACGACCCTGCGCCTGCCGTGGGGCGACGCCACGCTCATCAACGTTCACAACCTGTCGATTCCCCGCACCCTCGAGGAGTGGCCGACGGAGATCACCAACTCCATCCGCCAGCGGGAGGAGACCTCCGCGTTCATCGTCGACTACGCGAGTCGCGCGGACGCCGGGCCCGTGATCGCCGCCGGTGACTTCAACACCACCCCGAGGAGCACCGCTTACGAGACCATCGTCGGCGTGCTGAGCGACAGCTGGACCGACGCCGGCTTCGGCTTCGGCACGACCTTCCCGGGTGGGCCATACAGCCCGACGCCGCTCGACCAGAACGTGCCGGATTGGCTGCTCCGCATCGACTACGTCTTCACCTCGGAGGAGATAGTCGCCACCGACGCGCGCATAGGACAGTGGGACGGCACCTCCGACCATCGGCCCGTGAGGGTCAACCTCACCTGGCCGCAGGCCGGAAGTGCCGACTAAGCGAAATCGCGTCTTGTGGGTGAGCGGCGAGCCGCTCCTGGCTGCCTGAGCGTCGCGGCGTTACCGGGCGCCGCCTAGGCGACCGGTTTGCGGCCGGTGAACAGACGGATCAGCACCAGGATGATGCCGATCACCAGCAGCAGGTGGATGAACCCACCCAAGGCGACCTCGGTAATGAGGCCGAGCAACCACAGCACCAAGAGGATGATCCCGAGTGTCATCAGCATCGTCGATCTTCCTTCCACGTAGCCGGCGGATAGGGGCCGGAACCCTTGAGGGCGTCTTCTCGAGCCTCTCTAGCTACAGGATAGGAAGGCAGATGAGAGCGGCTGATGCTCGCCGTGAGTGCCTGTCGCCCGCTCTCAGACTTGGCCGTACCCGAGCGGTAGGCGGGCCACCGAGGCGCCGAGCGAGGCCCAGCCTCACCGGGTCCGCACGCGTGTAAGAACGCCGTGATAGCCGATGGGGCACTGTTTAGGTCCCATGCGGAACCCGCTGTCACTGCTCAACGTCGCCGTGGAAGCCGTGAGCCAGCTCGCGTCGAGCGGGCAGGTCGCGCAGCCCGACGAGCCCGAGCTCCTGCGCTCCCTGCTCTGGACTCACCAGCTCCAGGCCGGCGCCCTGGCATCCTCCAGCAGCAGCTTCGCGCTCGGCTCCTCGGAGCCGATCTCCAGGACGTAGAGGTCCGGGTCGACGACCTCGCCGGTCAGCTCGTCGAGGCTCTCGCCCAGCTCGTAGACGACCGCCGCGCCGCTTCCCGACACGCTGAGCCTGCCCACGAAGCGCCCCG